>JAWBZL010000053.1:0-5534 GCA_038866255.1 Archaeoglobaceae archaeon | reverse complement strand
AGACAGGTTGCAAAAGAGGTCACGACCGGCGTTTGTCAAGCTTGGGGGGATTTGATGCAAGTTGGAACCGTTATGGTCATGTCGAACAAGAGGTGAGAAAATGTCTGTTGGGAAAAAGAAGATTTCATGCCCACCTTATGCTGAAGGAACTCCTTTAAGCGAGGTAGATATAAGTAAAAGAAATGTGACTTTGTTCGAAGACCATCCAGAGCTCGTTTACTCCTGGACCTGTGGACAAGCGATGACGAGGTTTTTGGAAGAACTGAAGAAAGGAAAACTGATTGCAACAAAGTGCGAAAAATGTAAACGCGTCATTTTCCCGCCTCGAATTTACTGCGAACTTTGCTATAAACCCATCGACACCTGGGTTTACGTTAACGATACGGGCACTGTGCAGACCTTCTCGATCTCTTACATCGACCCGGATGCGAAGCCTTTGGAAAAACCGGTGATTGTTGCGGTCATTGCAGTCGATGGGGCATCGCGAAACATGGGAATCATGCACATCCTCGGTGAAGTGGAGCCTGAGAAAGTTTACATCGGGATGAAAGTCAAAGCTGTCTGGAAACCAGAAAACGAGAGAGAAGGATCGATAACGGATATAAAATACTGGAAACCAATGGAGGGATGAAGATGATCGAAAAAATTGTCAATCCCGAAAAACTACGCCATTTTCCGCCGGGTGGGGGGAAGATAGAGCTTTACTGGATCTACACAACTGGAAAGGCTGGTGAGGAATTTTTCAGGAAATTAAAAGAAGGGAAGTTCATCGCAGCGAAATGCAAGAAATGCGGTCGCCGTTATTTCCCACCAAGAATCTATTGTGAATTCGATTTCAGTGAAACGGAGTTCTACGAAATCAGCGGCGAGGGTTGTGTAGAAGCCTTTACAATCGCAAAACTCGATGTGAATGAGGAGCCAATAGAAGAGGTCATCGCGTTGATAAAGCTCGATAACACAGACGGAAGAATTTTGCACGTTATAAGGGAGGCAAAAGACGTTTGCATAGGGATGCGAGTCAAACCAGTGCTGAAAAAAGCTGAGGAAATGCAGGGGAACATTTGCGACATTCTCTACTACAAACCAGCATAATTTTTATTTTAAAAATTTAACTTTGGTGGTTGATATGGAATTCGAATTCAATGAAGAGCAAAAAATGATTGCAAACACTGCAAAAGAGATTGCTGAAGACTTTCCGCCAGAGTACTGGAGGGAGAAGGATGCAAAAGGTGAGTTCGCGGAGGAGTTTTTCAAAGCAATTGCAAAAGCCGGCTTCTTCGGCATCGTTATTCCAGAAAACTATGGCGGTTCAGGCTATGGGATGACTGAACTACTAATCGCAATGGAGGAATTGGCAGCGAATGGTTGTGGAATGGGTGGAGTTTGGTATCTCGTTTTAACTGAGTGTTTTGGTGCACTTACAATAACGAGACATGGAACTGAAGAGCAAAAGGAGAAGTATTTGCCAAAGATTGCAAAAGGGGAACTTGAGTTTTGCATGGCCCTGACTGAACCAGATGCTGGAACGAACACATTGGCAATAAAAACGAAGGCAGTCAAAGATGGCGATGAATGGGTTATCAATGGGAACAAGATATGGATCAGTGGTGCAGACAGGGCGAAGGGAATGCTGATCGTTGCAAGAACTACGCCTTTGGAGAAGGCACAAAAGAAGACTTTCGGAATAAGTCTTTTCCTTGCGGATTTGCCAAACAAAGCTGTGAAGGTCAATCCAATTCCAAAGCATGGCATAAACTATTCGAAGAGTTGTGAAGTAAGCTTTAGCGATCTTCGATTGTCTGAAAGCTCTCTGATGCCACCGGTCGATGAGGGCTGGTATCTTTTGCTCGACACATTGAATCCGGAGCGAATGAGCTTCACAACTGCGGCGATTGGGATAAGCAGGTTGGCGATAAAGAAGGCTGTTGAGTATTCGAGGCAAAGAAAAGTCTTCGCGGATCCGATTGGTAGCTACCAGGGCTTGCAGTTCCCGATTGCCGAGGCATATGCAACTCTTGAATGCGCGAAACTGATGAACTTCAAGGCAGCTTGGCTCTTCGATAACAAAGCAAGTTATCGTGAAGTCGGAGCAATTGCGAACATTGCAAAAGCAGTTGCAGTGGAGGCGGGAATTAAGGCAGTTTACTGGGCCATGCAAACCTTTGGTGGCTATGGATACGCGAAGGAGTACGATGTCGAGAGATGGTGGAGGGAGATAAATCTGATTCGTCTCGCTCCTGTTACGCAACAAATGGCTTTGAACTACATTGCTGAACACGTTCTTGGATTCCCGAAGAGTTATCGGTGAGTATGGCGGTAGAGATTAGAAAGGAGAACGGAATTTTATGGGTTAAGTTCAATCGTCCCGAAGCGCTGAACGCGATAAACGAGGAATTCGTAGAGGGGCTTAAAAAGGCAATAGAGGCCGCGAAAATGGACAAAGAAGTTCGTGTGGTGATTTTAACAGGTGAAGGTAGAGCTTTTTGCGCGGGAGCAGATGTGAAGATGTTTTCAAGGCTCAGCGCTTTTAAGGCAAGAGAAATAATTGAAGATCTTGGCAAGGCACTCGAAGAGCTCGAAGACCTACCTGTGCCTGTTATCGCTGCAATTAACGGTTTGGCTTTGGGTGGCGGCTGTGAAATTGCGATGGCTTGCGATATCGTTATTGCAAGCGAAAAAGCTGTTTTTGGGCAACCTGAGATAAATCTCGGCATAATTCCCGGCGCTGGAGGGACGCAGAGACTTGCAAGAATAGTTGGATGGAAGAAAGCGATGGAACTTTGCCTTACTGGAGAAAGAATTGACGCGAAGACAGCAGAAAGACTTGGACTCGTAAATAAAGTGGTGGAGCATGAGAAATTGATTGAGGAAGCGAAAAATTTCGCTGAAAAGTTAAAAACGAAATCACCGATTGCTTTGATGCTTGCGAAACAAGCTGTGAATCGTGGCTTTAAGCTCGGGCTTGGGGATGGAATCCAGTATGAGCGCGACCTGTTCGCTCTCTCTTTTGCAAGCAAGGATGCGGAAGAAGGAATAAGGGCCTTTGTTGAAAAAAGATCTCCGAATTTTAGAGGGAGAGAATGAAGAAGTCTCTGATTTTTTTAATCCTCTTAATTTTTGCAATTTCGGGATGTGTTGAACAGAAGGAGACCAAGGAGATAAGAATTGGAGTTCTCGTGCCAAAAACTGGCGAGTTCTCGTCAGCGGGAGTTGTGATGGAAAACTCCGCAAAACTCGCTGAAAAGCATGCAAAAGAGATCCTTGGGCTTAACGTTAAAGTTATCATCGCAGACTGCGGAGACAAGGCTGAAACCGCGAAAACTGCTTTCGCATCCCTTTCTCAGCAAAACTTGGTTGCAATCGTGGGAGCCTATTCGAGTGCACAAGCAATGGCTGTTGCTGATTCAGCAAAGGAGCTGAAAACAGTTTACATCGCGAGCGTTGCATCCGCGGATCTTGAAGGCAAAGTCAAAGAAGGAAATAGATTTGTTTTCAGGAACGCATACAACACCACCTACTGGGGAATTCTTGCAGTTGAATTTCTCAACATTACGAAGGCGAAGAGCTATTATCTTGTTGGCTACGATCCGCTTCGAACTTTCAACGCCGCAATGTTCGCCCTTATTAAGAACGCAACAAAAGCTGAGCTTAAAGGTGAGGAGTGGTACAAATCGCCAAGCGTGGCGCCTGAGGATTACAAGAGAGTCGTTGAGAAGGCAATCGAAAGCGGAGCGGAGGTTATAATTCTCGGCGATCCGGGGGCGACAAGTGTAAGCTTTGTAAGAGAATTCGCTATGAGAGGTGGGAATGCAACGGTCTATTCTGTCGGCGGAACTTTGGCTTTACCTCAAGTTCTAAGGACTTTGAACGTAAGCAACGTTGCTTTCCAAGCTGCGGTGATAAATGGGCAGGAGAAGACGAGTCTAACGAAGAAATACTTTGAGGATTATAAGGCAATGTTTGGTGAAGATGCGAACAACTATGCTGGTGTTCTAACTTATGATGCAATTCTAATCGTTGCGCAGGCAGTTGCGAAGGGTGAATTGATTGAACAGCTTGAAAAGGGTAATTTTGTAGGTGCTGCGGGACATTACAGCTTTAATGCAAATCATCAAGCAAATTGGGGCAGTGAAAAACTGAGGGGCAGTATAGGCATTTACAGCGAAGGGCAAATTAGGATTTTAACATGATTTCAGAGATTTTTAATTCAGCTTTTTATTGTGTGCTATCCATTTCGCTACTTCTCTGCTACAGGGCGGGAAAAATTATTAACCTATCTTTCGCATCTTTTTTCACACTCGGAGCTTATCTCAGCGTTTTTACTCCTTTCTTAACAATTCCACTTGGAGCTCTGGCTGGTTATTTTTTGCACTGGGCAACAAAAAGGCTAAGCGTTACAAATTCGACACTTTTTTCTCTTGGATTTGCTATTGCGATTGAAGAGGTGCTCAGAATTTCTTTTAGAAAACAATATTTGCTTATCCCGATGCAAAAAATCACAGTTCTTGGAGAGAACTTGCCCTTCTCACATCTAATCTCTGGTCTGATCTCGATTGCTTTTTTGATCACTTTCTTTGCTCTTATTTTTAGCAGGAAGTCTGTTTTGCTTAGAGTTGTTGAAGATGATGCAGAGATCGCGGAACTCTATGGTGTTAGCACCGAAAAAATCCGTGCAATTGCACTAATTGTAACTACTTCAGTAGTTTGTCTTCTTGGCAGTTTTCAAAATCCCGGAATAGTGTATCCGACAATTGGCTGGCACTTCTTGATCTTTGCAGTCATAATGGCAGCGATTGCAAATTCAACTCCTAAGCCCTATCTCGCAAGCATTCTCTTAGCCTTGGTGATCTCATGGTTCACAAAACTATTTTAATCGGAATTCTTTTGCTAATTTCACCGTTTTTTGGTTATTTTGCTACATTTTTAGCGCTTTTAGCAATATTACTTGCAATACTCGCAATTTCATGGAATTTTATGGACGAAGAAGCAGGATGGGTTAGTTTGGGCCACTCAATTCCTTTTGGGATCTCTGCATATCTTTTTGCTTTAAATCCAAAGCTCCTATTTATAGCCCCTCTTTTATTTCTGCTCTTTCTTTCTCTCTCGTTCACAAGTAGAACTCTTTTTCCATTTGCAACTTTTATCGCTTCGATTGCATTCTGGCAGATTTCACATTACTTTGTTTTTGAAGAAAAAGGCGGTGAAGAAGGTTTCAGTGTTGCAATTACGGCTCCCTTAGAAATCGTTTATCCAATTGCATCATTTCTATTCATTCTCACTGTTCTCCTTACCGACATCCTTTCTCGCTCTTATCTTGGTTTGAGAATAAACGCGGTTCGAGATGATGAAATTGCTTCAAAAAGTGTTGGCATAAATCCAATCTACTTTAGAGCTCTTGCCTTCTTTATTTCAACGATCTTGGCTTCTATTGCTGGGATTCTTTATGCTTTGGTTTTTGGACACGTATCCCCTGATGTTTTCTCTCCTTTTTACGCCTTGTTCCCATTTGTAGCTTCAACACTCGCTTTCAACAG
>JAWBZL010000052.1:0-5540 GCA_038866255.1 Archaeoglobaceae archaeon | reverse complement strand
GAAATGTACTCATAAAATCCAAGTCCCTCAAAGTATTTCTGAAGTCTTTCAATCTCAACTTCGCCAAATTTTGGCGGATTTACAGAAATCTTTCCATCCATCGTTCTAAGAACAAGAATTGCACTCTCAATTTCAAGATCTCGCAATTCGTCGGCTAAATACTCTATAAACCTCCTCGTGAACTCCAAGTTCATCTCCTTTACTTCCTCCGCATTTATAGGTTTTAGGACGATTACAGTATATTCCCCGCTAACCTCGTTTCTTTGTGGAGTCATATGAATCGGGATAAATCCATTTTTTAGCCAAAACTTCAAGAGTTCGCTTGAAACACCGAATCCAGAACCAACCCAATCCAAGCCATTCGCTTTCGCCCAACTCACTATTTTCTCGAGCGCATAACTTCCAATACCCATCCGCATAACGTTGGGATGAGTTGCAATTCTGACAATTCTTAAACCTTTTTTCCTCGAGAATTCATAATTCCAGAAATGTTTTAAGACAAGATCAGGAATTATCTGCCCCCTTGGCTTGTAACCCTGTTTTATCTTTTCAATCAACTCATCATTCATTCCACCCTCAATTGCAATGTGCAAAGAGCAAATTATTTTCCCGTTTACCGTTACAGCAAAGGGATAATGGTTTGGTGTATCAAGAAGGATTGCAAGATCCGAAGGGCGATTCCGATAATGCGCAAGAACGTAGATTCCAAAGTACTCTCTTAACAATTTTTCATTTTTAAGAAGCTCGTCTTTATTCAAAGGCAAAAATTCGAGCTCTTTCCTTTTGATTTTTTCAATGTCTTCTTCCTCGATTTCAGCAGGCTGTGCATTGAGGAGGAGAGATTCGTAAAGCCAGGCTTCAACTGGATCGCCATTTCCATATCTTATTGGCTCAAACATGTGAATTTTCTCAACTTCAACAGTTTCATCACTTTCAAGTCTTTTAAGAAATCGAACATTAAAACTCCTCCCCGTGCCTTCATAGCCGTGTATTGTTGTTGAAAAAATCATATGTCTTGCTCCTTCGATTATTTTCAAAAGAACTGGCAATTCTATTGCTGCAGCCTCATCAACAATTATTATGTCTGCAAAATCCCTCTCCTCGATTGCCCTTCTTGGAATCGCATATTCAACTCTTGCATACTTGCTGTTAAGGACAGTAACAAGCTCTTCTGTCTTTTTTACAAAAAAGTCTTTCATTCCCTGCCTTTTCATCGCTTTTATTAAAAACTTAAAGTAGCTCTGAACAGATTCCGGTGTTGGAGCAACCACAAGAACCCTTATAGGCCTTTTTAAAAGTCTTTGAAGCCTTGAAACAAGATAAGGTGTTGCAATTCCAAGAATTGCTGTTTTTCCTCTCCCCCTATCTGCAGTAATAACAATTGCTTTTCTCTCCTTCTCTCTTTCAAAAAATTTTTCAAAGATTTGTAAAACCCTAACCTGATCCTGAGTGGCGCAAAGTTTGTAAAGCTTTTTCTTAATTCTTGTCTCAGAAGGAATTACGATTTCTTCTCTTGAAATTCCAGAAGACCTGAAATCAAATTTTTTAATAACTTCCTCGCTTTCGACATCGTAAATAATAATACCATCGGAAGCGAGTGTTCTTTCAATAAATCTCCGGTAAAATCTTCCAACAACATCTCTAATTGTATATGGCTCGCTAACAAGATCTTCGTGCCATTTGCTTTTCATGTCAAACCAATTTTCTATTTTGGGCGAAATGGCTACTATTACTCCCCCCTCTTCAACAGTTTCCACAACAATTCCAAGATCGTTTGGATGGAAACCCTCGGTGAGATCCATTAAAAGCGAGGAAAATGTTCTCCCCAAAACATTTATAGAGTCCTTCCAGTGAATAGATTCACCCCTGAAGTCTTTTACAAGTTCGAGAAAAGATTCTCTTCCAACTATGAGTAGACTATCCTTTTCTGTTCTTTTTTTGTGCTCTTCCAATACCTGCTTTGCAATCCTGAGTGCGTTATGAACGTTCTTCGAACAGAGAAACACAAGAAATCTATGCCTGTTCGCAATCGAGTTTTCAGTTGCTTTTGCTACCTCTTCAAGTAAACTGCTCATCAAAATGGTTTGCAAAAGAGTAATTAAATGTAACGATTGCCAGAAAAACTCAAAAATTGAGGATAAGTGTTTGCGGACTCAAAAATATTTATTTATAAGTCGCAACTTCTGTATGTGATTGTAAATTTTTTAGCCGTGAACACAGCTTGGAATAGAGAGAAAGTCGTTGAGATAATGGATAAAAAGAGATTTGATGCCACTTTCTTGGATCTACCAGAATCATTTGAGCCTTACATTGCAAAGAAAATTTATCCAGTAGCAGATCTTGGTTATGTTCAGGATCTAAAAGCCTCGGAGCCAATTTTAAACTTTTGCTGGAAAAAAGAGATTCCAGTGTACTGCTACATCGATACGGGAGTATCTGAGAAAAAGAGAGAAATCCAAATCGAGCTCGCAAGACTTGCACTGAAATCGAAGATTAGCAGAATAAATGTTCACGAGTGGAAAAAAGTAATTTTTCGCGATCTCATGCTCAGAAATTCCTCAAGCGAGTATATAGCAATGAAAATCTGCGAAAGAGCTATGGATTTCAACGTTTGCTTGAATCTTCCACCGGAAGTCGAGAATTTTCTTGAAGAGGAGGGGTTTAAAGTTGAAAGGTTTCAGCTCTACGACTTTGGAAGACCCATAGACAAGCTTTATGAAATCGCGCTGAAAGAGATGAGGGGGGAAGACATTAGCAATGAGAAATGGCTTGAACTGATAAAGAAACATCTGGCCTTTATAGATACCGTGATCGAGGTTGGTTATGAGGAGGCATGCAAATTCATCTGGATATAGGGGTGTTCTCATTGACGGTGAAGATGTTAAGCATGGCTATCTGATCGAGGGGAGATTTGAGGAGAGCAGAATCGATTTTGAGGATTTTGTTTTCACACCAACTTTTTTCAATGCTCACACTCATCTTGGCGATGCAATTGCAAAGGATCCACCTTTCACAACTCTAAGCTTCCTGGTTGCTCCAGGAGGTTATAAGTTCAAAATTCTCGACAATCATTCCACAAAAGATCTTAGAGATGCGTTATTACATGAAGTTGAGATTGCAAAGAGTGCTGGAACAATTAGATTTTTGGACTTTCGCGAGGGTGGGGAAGGTGGTTTGAAGAGCGTTGAGGGCATTGATTGTGTCATCCCGCTCGGAAGGCCAAACAGCGTTGAAGAAGCTCTCAAAATGAGATGTGCTGGCTTTGGAATGAGCAGCGTTAGAGATCATGAGTTTGAATTCCTATGCAATTTGAGGAAAATAGCGCGAAAGAGGGAAATGATTTTCGCAATTCATGCCGGTGAGGCTGACTGTGAAGATGTTGAGAGAGCGCTTGAACTAGAACCTGACTTTGTTGTGCATATGAACTCCTGTGGAGAGATGATAAAACTCTTTATTGAAAAAGAGATTCCGATTGTTTCTTGTATAAGATCCAACTTCTTTTTTGGCTTGGAGAAGCCAGAAGTTTACAAAAAACTGTCGAGTTACGAGAAATGGCTTCTTGGAACGGACAATGCAATGCTTTTCCCACCCTCAATGCTTGAGGAAATTCACTTTGCAGCCATCGTCGTGAAAAACGATTCTGCAGTTTTCAAAGCTTCGTTCAGGGGATTCGAAATTTTTAAAGAAGTTCCCGGATACATAGTTTTTCATCGAAGGAGAAATTTGAGAAATGCAAAAAATCTTCTCTCAACAATTGTGCGAAGAGCGGGCTTTGAAGACATAGAAACAATAATTTTACCATAGCTAATCTCCACTCTGCATTTTTGTCTTCATGTTTTGAGAACAAAAAGCTTATAAATAGGAATTTTTTGAATAGTTCTCGAGAACTTTGAAGGGTCCGTGGCTCAGCCTGGTTAGAGCGTTCGCCTGATAAGCGAAAGGTCCGGGGTTCAAACCCCCGCGGACCCATTTCTGGTTTTGAAACTATTACGATGCAGGCCTAACTTGGTCTTTTATGGCTTTAAAGGCTTATTCTACAAAAGCGGAGATATTGGAGACGTTTTTCTTGAGCCTTCTGTAGCCTTTTTCTTTCGGACAAATGGTTATAAAGAGGAGTTCGGAACAAGTTTTTTAAGATCTTTGGAAATATTGTCACTTTTTAATACCAAATTGCCACTTAACACCAAGTAGCAGTCAAAGAGCCTGTGGAGCTTTATAAAAATCCCGATTTCAGCTTTAAATTCAATGAAATTTTTCTTTTCAGCAAAGAACTTTTATCATAACTTTAGCCAATCAAAATCCACATAAGATTTGCAAACTCATTCAAAAGCCAAAAATAAAAATCCGCATCCTTAAAATTTGCTCGATTTATATTGGGATTTCATCATATACACTGCAGAGTAATAAGGCTTTAGCATAGACTAAGATTTTTATAGAACAAAATTCTGGCTGAATTGATTTTTATTCGAAATTTTTTGTTTTCAGTTGCTATGAAAAGAAATCAACAATCTTATATGATCACTGCATCCCTTTTTAAACCCCAATGCAATTTTGAGGTCTGCAGTTGGTGTTACTGAAAGCGAACAGAAAAGCTTATATTTTTTGAATTTACAGTATTTTTAGATAGGGTAACAATCTCGAAACCCTGAAAACGGGTATTGAAAGACATCGATAAAATCATATACATCAATTGCATTGTAGTCTCGTAACAATCTCGAAACCCTGAAAACGGGTATTGAAAGACCCAATCTTCCAAATTTTTTTATATTGCTATACATTAGTAACAATCTCGAAACCCTGAAAACGGGTATTGAAAGTTTTCAATAAACTCATACGCTATTGCTGCTGATGTTAAGTAACAATCTCGAAACCCTGAAAACGGGTATTGAAAGATGTTACACTCTACATATGTTTCGAGCTCAAAACTTTCGTAACAATCTCGAAACCCTGAAAACGGGTATTGAAAGACTGTCGTTTTGACATTCTTGTGGCCTTCAAACTAAAGTAACAATCTCGAAACCCTGAAAACGGGTATTGAAAGGCATCGTTATGATTTGCCCGGAGTTGATGCTCCAGGATGTAACAATCTCGAAACCCTGAAAACGGGTATTGAAAGCCTTCTATGTCTTTTGCTACGCTCGAAGCATAGCCCTCGTAACAATCTCGAAACCCTGAAAACGGGTATTGAAAGTTCTTTCAACATTCTAATCAATTCATCCAACATTCTCATGTAACAATCTCGAAACCCTGAAAACGGGTATTGAAAGTAGCCCTAAGGATTAGCGGGTTCGTCGCTGGGACTGAGTAACAATCTCGAAACCCTGAAAACGGGTATTGAAAGAATTTCCCCTCTCAATGCTGTAAGCCTGCGGATTGAAATGTAGCATTCGAGTAGGGCATCTTAAGGGTACTAAAACCAATATATAAACCTAAAAAACCTGCAGAAAATAGGCCATTCCTTGCTCCAGTCTCGGCATAAAAATCACCTTCTAAGCTTAATGACCACTTCACCTTTCTTACCAATCCTTCTAATATTACCG
>JAWBZL010000051.1:0-5918 GCA_038866255.1 Archaeoglobaceae archaeon | reverse complement strand
GCGGTCGCAGCCGGAGGAAACATGACCGCAACGCAAGTGCTGGGAGCAATCCAGAAGATGTATGGCATTGGTACCGTTACGGATTATTCAATGATCGCGGCAGTTGAAGCGCTCGGAAATCCAGTAATCCTCGGTATTCTTTGCGCAGGCGGTTTAGCGATTGCAATGTCCACCGCAGCTGGCTGGGCAGTAGTTGTGAACACATTAATAGCAAGAGACTGGATGGTAAAGCTTTTGAAATCTAAGAAAGCCGAAGAAAAACCTGTGCTCTACGCAAGAATAATTGCATTCATCTTCCTGCTGGTTAGCTTCTTAATTGCAATTCAGCCACCCGCGCTCGTTCTCGATCTCAGTGGATGGGCATTCGTTGTTGTGATATGCAGCATCGGTCCTGGGCTTGTGCTTGGGCTATGGTGGAAGCGTGCAACGAGGACAGCGATGTGGTTCACCGCGGTTGTGATGTTCATCCTAAGCATGATTGCTTGGATGAGAGCTTACTTTATCCTCGGCCACCATGCGAGGTTCTTCTTAAACGACATAATCTTTGGCAATCCAAATGTTCTAATCACTCCGCATCAGACTTGGCTAATACCGCTTGGTTTCATAATCTTTGTAATCGTTTCGTTGCTGACGAAACCACCTGAAGAGGAGAGAGTGCAGAAGTACTGCGTTGAGCTAACAAAAGAGGTTTAAATTTTTTTAATTTAATTTAAAATTTAAAATTTTTTAAATGGTTTGTATGCAAAGTTTGGAAACTTGGAAGAAAAAAGAGGTGATTTTGTGACACCAAAAGAGCTTGCAAAAGCAATAAATCAATACATCCGACCTCAGACTTTTCCTTTGTCTTTCAAGTTTGGCGATGATGAAAGGGCAAGAAAGCTAAAGGACCTGACGATTTGCCAGATCTACAATATTTCCCGCAAATACGGCTGGTTTCTGAAATTTGATGTCGAAACAACTTGCCCTCTGGGCGTAATTGCCTATGGCTTTGCCGAGCCAGATGAGCTTTACAAGTCTGGAAAGCTTGCTTATGAAGCCGGTTATGCGATGGATCAGGAAATTGGAAAGAAATTCGAAGAAGTTGTGCCAAAGCTGAGCGGTTACAAATCTTGCCTCGTTGCGCCATTGGAAAGAGAAGATTTTATCGCGAATCCAGATTTCGTCGTTGTTTACGCAACTCCAGCACAAATTCTTCGCTTTGTTCACGCTTACCTTTACAACAAGGGTGGGAAAGTGGAGACTTCGATTCTTGGCAGAGGCGCATGTGCCGAGTTCCTTGAAGCATTTATTAACAAAAAGCTCAAGATCCTAATTCCCTGCTATGGCGATAGACTGTTTGGATTAACCCAAGACCACGAGATGGCGGTGGCGTTTCCGTTTGAAATCGCGGAAGAGATTGCAAAAGGTCTGGAAGAAACACACAAGCGCGGAATTCGCTACCCAGTTCCGAACACAGCACTTCGCGTCGCTCTGCCTATGATCGAAAGCTATAAAAAATCAGTTGAATCTATGAGAAAGCCTCGCGAGGGCTAAGGCAACTCTTTCGATAGAATCGAAAAGAGTGCAGTCAAGATTTTTCTTCTTTTTTTCAAAATCCTTGGGATTTGTGACATAAATGACAATCTCATCATGGAAAAGCTCTTTCATAACTTCTTCCGGTATAACCCAGCTCGGTGGAGCGACTGCGTAGCAAAAAACTACTACACTCACGTTCTCATCTTTTTTGAGCAACTCTAAGATTCTTTTGAGCTTTAAGACATCAAGACCGCTGAAGGAAACATCAATAGGGTTATCTCTGTGTGTTATTGGTGGCAGAATTTTTCTGAGCTCCTTAATGGTTTCTTTGCTGAGCTTTGCAAGTCTTCCACCATTGCTCTCGAGTAAGTCTGCAAAAATAATTCCAAGTCCTGCTTGTATTGCCGCGACTGCAACACCTTTAATTCTACCAAATTTCTCCGCAAGGATTGCAACATCCACAAGCTCGGTTGGCGACTCAACAACAATTCCCTTCGCTTGTTTTATCGCCGAAGTGAAAATCCTGTAATTCCCCGCCAAAGTTCCTGTATGGCTTAGCGAAGCTCTTTCCGCAATCTCACTTCTACCGGCTTTTAGAACAACCGCTATCTTACCAGCATCGCTGAGTTTTTTCAACGCATTGAAGAAGGCTCTTCCGTTTTCAAGTCCTTCAACGTAAACTGCAACGACTTTCGTGTTCTTGTCTTTTGCAAGGAATTCCAGCGTTTCAGGGAAATCAACATCGCAGCGATTGCCTAAATGGATCACGTAACTAAAACCAACGTCGCTGAACTTGTGCAAAACGTAGTGACAAATTCCACCGCTTTGAGAAACCAGGGCAATTCTTCCGGGCCTTAATTTGCTGAACTCTGGTGTAAAGCTTGCATTTATTCTTTCGAGCACGTTTACGAAGCCAAAAACGTTTGGACCTATAATTCTTATTTTTTCGCTAAGCCCCCTTAATTTTCTCTCCCTTTCTTTGCCCTCTTCGATCTCCGCCTCTTTAAATCCTGCAGAGATTATTAGAGCTTCCTTAGCCTTCCCGATTAGTTTCTCGATTGTTTCAAGAACTTTTTCCGCTGGTAAAGCTATTATGGCGAGATCAACTTCGGGAATCTCCTCGACTGAATTAAAAACCCTTAGACCATCTATTTCCGATAAATTTGGGTTAACGGGGTAAATTTCTACTTTGCTCATTTTTAAGCTCTGCAAAACGCCGTAACCGACTTTCATAGGGTTGTTCGACGCTCCAATTACTGCAATTTTTTTCGGATTAAAAATCGGTTTCCGAAGCTTTGTTTCGAAACTTTTTCTTTTTCCAATAACAATCCTTGCATCCGCTACCGCATAGCCTTTTTCGTAAACAAAGACTGGGTTGAGATCCATTTCTAAGATGTTCTCTTTCTCCACGATCTCATTTATCTTCAGAGCAAGCTCTATAATCGCTTCTTTATCGAACTTCTTTCCCCTATAGTTAAAGATATCCTTCGACCTGAGCTCGTTGAGTATTTCTTCAACGTCATTTTCGTTCACTGGAATCAGGCGGATGCTGTAATCCTTTAAGGCCTCAACGTAAAACCCGCCAAGACCCAAGGCTAAAAAGCTTCCAAACTGTGGATCCTCTGCAACTCCGATGAAGATCTCGAGCCCTTTTTCGAGCATTGGCTGAACGTTAACGCCGTCTACAAATCTAATCGAGATAAGCTCTTTGAAGTTTTCAATCGCCTCTTTTTCAGAACTTACAAACCTAACTCCTCCAATCTCGCTTTTGTGCGAAATTTTGCGTGAGGCAATCTTCAAAACGGCTGGAAAGCCAACTATTTTAAGGGCTTGAAGAAGTTCCTTCTCGTTTTTTACAAAAACACATTTCGCGGTCTTTATTCCATAGCTCTCCAGCAAATTCTTTGCTTCATGTTCCATTAAAAAATTAGAATATTTCTGGAGCTCTAAATTCTCCAAAGACTTCTCTGAGCGCATCTGCTATCTCACCAAGTGTCGCCTTGGCTTTAACACACTCAAAGATTTGTGGCATTAGATTCTCATCGGTCTCAGCGAGTTTCTTTAGCTTTTCAAGGGCTTTCGAAACCTCGGCTTTATCTCTGTTTTCCTTGAACTTCTTTACCCTTGAAACCTGCTTTTCAACGATCTCCTTCGGAACTCTTAGCAGTTCAATGTGAATTTCCTCCTCTATTTGATACTTGTTCACACCAACGACAGTCATTTCTCCACTTTCAATTGCTTTCTGTTTCTCGTAAGCAGACTTCTGAATTTCTCTCTGCACAAAACCGCTTTCTATCGCTTTTATCATCCCTCCCATCTCATCGATCTTCTCGATGTATTTCATCGCCCCCTCTTCAATTTTATCCGTGAGCCATTCAACGTAGTAGCTCCCGCCAAGGGGATCAATAACATCAGCGACGCCCAGCTCTTCTGCGATTATCTGCTGAGTTCGCAACGCAATTCTCACAGCTTTCTCAGTTGGAAGGCAAAGCGCTTCATCGAAGCTGTTTGTATGCAAGCTCTGGCAACCGCCAAGAACAGCTGCCAAAGCTTGCATCGCAACGCGGACAATGTTGTTCTCGGGTTGTTGCGCAGTAAGCGTGCAGCCAGCAGTCTGCACATGGAAGCGAAGCATCATTGACTGCGGTTTCTTTGCGTTGAAACGCTCCTTCATAATCCTCGCCCATAATCGCCGAGCTGCGCGGAATTTCGCAACCTCTTCAAAAAGATTGTTCCCTGCGGAGAAGAAGAAGCTGAGCTGAGGGGCGAAGTCGTCAACATTAATGCCACGTTCGAGAACTTTTTCAACGTATGTTATTCCATTCGCAAGCGTAAAAGCTATTTCCTGCACAGGTGTTGCTCCAGCTTCTTCCATGTGGTAGCCAGAGATGCTTATCGAGTTCCAGTTTGGCATCTCCTTTGCGCAGAAGACGATTATGTCTGTAGCGACTCTTAAAGAGGGCTCAGGGGGATAGATGTATGTTCCCCTTGCAATGAACTCCTTGAGCATGTCGTTCTGTACAGTGCCACGAAGCTCTGCAATGCTCGCTCCTTGCAACTGAGCAACGATTGCATACATTGCAAGTATCTGTGCACATGTGGAGTTTATTGTCATCGAGGTCGAAACCTTTGCGAGGGGAATTCCGTTAAAAAGCGTTTCCATGTCTTCGATCGTTGAAATTGCAACTCCAACTTTCCCAACTTCGCCTAAGGCCATTGGATGATCACTGTCGTAACCTATCTGTGTTGGTAAATCAAAGGCAACGCTCAGTCCAGTTTGTCCCTGAGAAAGAAGGAACTTGTATCTCTTGTTCGTTTCTTCTGCGGTTCCAAAACCAGCGTATTGTCGCATCGTCCAAAGTCTGCCACGGTACATTGTTGGATAGATTCCTCGCGTAAATGGGTAAACTCCCGGAAAACTGAGCTTCGAATAATCTATGCTCACGTCTTCTGGCGTATAAATTCGATCTACAACTATTCCCGAGCTAACTTTAAACTCTTTTTTCCTTTCAGGGGCTTTCTTAATAAAAGGTGCAACAATCTTTTCCTCCCATTCTTTCTTCTTCGAAATCTCCATAATCTCACCCCAGCCTTATCAGCGGGGCTTCTTTCACAACCTTATCTCCAACTTTCACGAGAATTTCAACAACTTTTCCACTAATCATTGCCTTTATCGGATTTTCCATCTTCATCGCTTCAATAACCGCAACTGTATCGCCTTCTTTTACTTCATCGCCAACTTTTACAAGGATCTTCGTTATCATTCCATTCATAGGAGCCCTTATAACATTGCCTTCAACTTTTTCAATTTTCTCTGCTTTCTCCACTTTTTTCTCCGTTGTTCTCGTCTCAACAACACTCTTGAGTTCGAGCTTTGGCTTTACTTCAAGAATTGCCGTTTTTCCGTTTACTTTGACTCTAAAGAGATTCGCCCCTATATCTTCGACTTCAACCTCGTAAACCTTGCCCTGAAACTCGACTTTGTAGATCATTGCATCACTCTCGCGGAGAGTTTCCAGACTCTTGGCCCTTCCTTAATCTCTATCGGTTTTTCCTTCTCTCTAAGATACTTGTGTATTGCAACCATCGCAACGATGAACTCTTCCGGTGTCATGAGCATCACACGGGGATGTTGTCGTGCTTCTTTGGCGGCAACTTCTCGCGTTTGCTTTCAAGAATTCTCAACGCCGAGATTATCTTTACCCTCGTAAACTTTGGATCAATCACGTCATCGATGTATCCGCGAGCTGCAGCTCGGTAGGGGTTTGCGAATTTCTCTCTGTATTCTTTTATCTTCGCCTCTTTCATCGCCTTTGGATCTTTCGCACTTGAGATCTCTTTTCTGAACACGATCTCTGCTGCACCTTCTGGACCCATAACGGCAATCTCAGCGTTTGGATAAG
>JAWBZL010000050.1:0-6019 GCA_038866255.1 Archaeoglobaceae archaeon | reverse complement strand
CAAAATGGGATTGAAAGAGAAAGCAGAAAAAGAGTGTTTATATGCTTTCTGGAGTTGAAATCAGACCAAAATGGGATTGAAAGCTTCCCGCGGTGAAGCGAAACCGCAGGAGGGGGACGTTGGTTGAAATCAGACCAAAATGGGATTGAAAGGGACTCGTTTAATTTATAACGTGGTTTACGGGTTAAGTTGAAATCAGACCAAAATGGGATTCCAAAAAGGTATTTCCAAAAAGGCGAAATCCTTAAATACAATTTTTCTCAATGCTTTAAAAAGGGTCCGTAGCTTAGACTGGTCAGAGCGCCCGGCTCATAACCGGGCGGTCGAGGGTTCAAATCCCTCCGGACCCAGCTTTCTTTTGAAATGAGCAAAATCGCAATACGGCTTTTTATCAATTACAGAATTTCCTCAATTCGTTTTGCAAAACTCAGAATTTTGTTTTCATCGAAATAATTTCCGATTACTTGCATCCCCACAGGAAGCCCTTTAACAAAACCAATTGGCATACTTAGTGCAGGTAAACCGGCTAAGTTGATAGCCACAGTATTTATGTCCATTTTATACATTGTAAGTGGATCTTTCAGTTCGCCAATCTTAAATGGCAATGAGGGCATCGTTGGGGAGAGTAGAACATCAAATTTTGCAAAGGCTTTTTTAAAGTCTTCAATCACGAGAGTTCTTGCTTTCAATGCTTTTAGATAGTATTTCCCATAGTATCCAGCAGAGAGGGCGTAACTTCCAAGCATAATTCTTCGTTTAACTTCTTCCCCAAAGCCCTCTGCCCTTACCCGGGAGCAATAGTCGCTCCAGGATGAAAGATGAACATTGTGCCCATATCTCACACCATCATATCTTGCAAGATTGGATGAAGCTTCGCTCATTGCAATTATATAATACGAAGCCAACGCGTATCTTAGAGATGAGAGTTCAATCTCCTCATACTCAATTTTGTTCAAAACTTCGTAAAATTTGTCCGTGATCACATCCTCGGCACCCATGTTCTTTACAACACCAACTTTCCAAGCATTGTCTATGAATTTGAACTGGAAGCTTTTTCCAGCGTTGGTTGAGTCACGTTCATCTTTACCTGCAATAACCTCAAGAAGAAGGGCGAGATCTTCGATACTCTCTGCCATGGGGCCTATTTGCTCTAACGAGTTTGCATAAGGAATGAGTCCATACCTTGAAACGAGCCCATAAGTTGGTTTAATCCCATAAACCCCACAAAAACTTGCCGGACATCTTATACTCCCCCCTGTATCACTTCCAAGAGCAAGAACTGTTTCCCCATTAGCAATTGCTGCTGCACTACCTCCGCTACTCCCACCAGCGACTCTATCGGGATCGTATGGATTTCTGACTACCCCGTAATAAGATGTTTCAGTGGTCGTGCCCATTCCAAACTCGTCCATATTCGTTTTGCCAATTATAATTGCCCCTTCTCCCTTTAGCTTTTCAACTACATGCGCATCAAAGACAGGAACGTAATTCGAGAGCATGCGGGAAGCACATGTTGTTCTTATACCTTTTGTTGTTATATTATCTTTAACCGCTACTGGAATTCCGGCGAGTTTACCGGTTAACTCTCCTTTGTCAAATTTCTCAGCTTTTAGAAGGCTCTCTTCCCTACAGACTGTTATGTAAGCATTTAATTTACTTTTCTCAATTTTATCAAGCATTTCGCTGATTGCTTCATAGCATCCACGATCTTCAACAACTTTCTTCCACTCAAAGATGTTCATTCCACCACCTTGGGGCCAACAAAGTATCCTTCGTCTTTTCTTGGTGCATTTAGCAAAGCATCGCTTTGGGTAAGGCCGCTTTTTGCATTATCTTCCCTGAAAACGTTTCTTATTTCAAGAACATGAAAAGTTGGTTTTATTTCTTCCCCTATTTCGTCGAGAACACCAAAGTAGTTGAGTATTTCTTCAAATTCTTTGCGGAATTTTTCTGCTTCCTCTTCTGAGATCATCAGTCTTGCAAGTCTTGCAACATGGTAAACGTCCTCTACTGAAACCATAATGCTCTGAATGTGTGAAGTTAGATAAGTCTTCCTTCAGTGAATTTCTTCGATTACTCAACTGAACCCAGTAATGAATTCAAAAAAGAAAGACTTATATTTTGAGATGATTAAATATTAAATGTGTTAGGAAGAGTGATAATTATCATTGTAGGAGTTGTAACGCCCATCCTTATCCCCTACCTGTTTCCGGAGCTATTTGGAAGTTCAATCATTTTATATGTGTATGTATACTTTTTAGTGCTTATCTCCGTGAGTTTAATCCTGTCTCTTTTCCTCATCGTAACTTGGAGTGGAGAGAGAAGGAATTTTATGATTTGTTTCTCTCTAACTCTTGTTTCACATTTTTTGGGATTAATCGCTGTCCTAAATTTTACTCCCATAAATGTTTCTTATGAAGAGATATTTCTGAGATTTGCAAAAGAGCTGAGTTTATCTATTCCAGCAATATCATTCTTTATTGGAGCATACTTCCCGCTTTTAATCTTTGGGATATGGAAGAGTGGAAGAGAAGTGGCATTTCTGCGAGTTACAGATGTTTTTTTCGCTCTCTTCATTTTTTTGATATTTGGAACATTCTTGGCTCTCGCAAATTTATACTCCAAGCTAAATCCGGAAATTAAGGAAGTTTTCCTCGTGAACTCAAGTGCAGATATTTTACTAATTTTTATCTACGCTCTCCTGACACGAATTTATTCCAAAACAGAGTCCAAGTCTTATTATGGAACTGTTCTGACATTTTTTATCTTTAATTTTCTCTGCGACTCCTCAACAGTTGCAGGCTTTACTGCGTATGCAATACCCGTTGTTTTCTATGCTTTGGGCTTTGTTAGTGTTATTTCTGGGTTTGGATATATTTACACCAGAGACATAAAAATTTTAAGCTACGAAAAAGTCTTAGAAGAAAAAGATAGAATTACCGAGCTTTACAAGAAAGTTAGCGAACTCCAAGAGGCGCTTGCAATAATAAACCGGATGCTGAGACATGACGTGAAAAATAAGCTGCAAATAATACTTGGCTACATTGAAATATATCTTACTGAAAGAAGTGAGGAGTATCTTCACAAGGCAATCAAAGCCGTAGAGGAGACTAATGAATACATAAACAAAATAAGATCTCTTGAAGTTGCTATCTCGAGTGATAAAAGCGTTTTAAAACCCAAGAATATCAGAGAGGTGGTTGAGGATGTTTTAAAATTCTACCAAATCCCCTTTACTGTGCAAGGAAGTTGTTTTGCGCTCGTAGATGAGGCAATCTATTCAGTCATAGATAACATCGTTAACAATGCAATAAAACACGGCAAAACTGATAAAATTGAAGTTCAAATTTCTGAAGTTGAAGACGAGTGCGAGATCAGAATAATCGATTATGGTATTGGCATCCCTTTGGGAATAAAGAGGAGAATATTTGAAGAGAATTTCACTCTCGATCCCCAAACTGGAAGCGGAATTGGGCTTTATGTTGTAAAAAAAGTTGTCGAGAGATATGGCGGGAGGGTTTGGGTTGAGGACACAAAACCAAGAGGAGCGACATTTGTAATAAGACTTAAGTCTACTCGCAATCAAGCCAAATTCAATCACTTGGTAGGAGCCTAATCTAAGAAAGGTTTGGTTGAAGCTTACATTTTTTGGAGCTAAAAGGATTCGATTAAGATGTTTGAGTTGTTTGCTTTTGTTGTGATAGGACAATGAAGTGCGGGTGAAAAGTATGAACTCGAAAGACCCTTTGGAGATGATGAAACGAGAATTTGAAACCTATATAATCCCAAAAGGATGGGAAAATAAAATAGAGGGTCCTGAAAGCTGGAGAGAGTTCTACGCTTCAACGATAAAAGATAAGGAGTCAATGGAGAAATGGTGGGAAAACTGGGCAAATCAGATCCACTGGTTCAAAAAATGGGATAAAGTGCTCGATGACACTAATCCCCCGTTTTACAGATGGTTTGTTGGTGGAGAAACAAACCTCGCCTATCTTTGCACAGACTGGCAAATCGAAAAAGGCAAAAAGAACAAAGTCGCGATAATATGGGAGGGGGAACCTGTTGACGAGAAAGGAGAACCAAAAGAGGTTAGAAAACTCACTTATTACGAGCTTTGGAGGGAGTCAAATAGAATCTCTTATGCGCTGAGAGAGAAGCGATAGATGCGGGAGCAAGAATAATAGTGACATCCGATGGAGTTTGGAGGAGGGGAAAGCAGCTCAATTTGAAAGTGATTGTCGATGAAGCAATAAAGATATGCGAAAAACAAGGACACAGAATTGAGAAGGTAATAGTTGTTAAAAGACTTGGAATATCACGATTTGCTTGCAGATGTTCCGAAGAACATCTTTGTTCCCTGTGAACGCAGAGGGAGTGAAGATTACAGCTACATCCTCTACACCTCCGGAACTACGGGAAGGCCAAAAGGAGTGCAGCACAGCGTTGGTGGTTATGCTGTGTATCTTTTTGCAACGATGAAAATGATCTTTGACATTAGCGAAGATGACATCTATTGGTGCACCGCAGACATAGGCTGGGTCACTGGGCACAGCTACATCGTCTACGGCCCGCTAATGCATGGGGCTACGACATTGATTTACGAAGGCGCCCTCGATTTCCCGGAGGCGAACAGATGGGCGGCGATGATTGAAAGATACGGGGTAACAATATTCTACACTGCTCCGACTGCGATAAGAATGCTCATGAAATTCCCACAAGAAATCTATCTGAAGCATGACACTTCAACACTGCGCATAGCTCACAGTGTTGGAGAGCCAATAAATCCTGAAGCGTGGAGATGGTATTTCAAGGTATTTGGAAGAGAGAAAACCTGCACTTCGAGCACATGGTGGATGACAGAAACGGGTGGTATGCTTTCAGGCCACTATCCGGGAAGAGGTAAAATTCTACCTCTCAAACCGGGAACCAATGGCCCAATATTCCCGGGAGTGACATTTGCGATCGTCGATGATGAGGGAAATCCCGTGCCACCGGGACAGAGGGGTTACTTGGTAATAACCTCTCCATGGCCTGGGATGCTCATGACTCTATGGAAAGATTCAAAGAGGTTCATAGATGTTTATTATGGCAAATACAGGCATAAAGGATGGTGGTTCTACACAGAAGATTTCGCGATGCTCGACAATGATGGCTGGATCTGGGTTCTTGGTAGAGCTGATGATGTGCTTAAAGTCGCAGGACATAGAATAGGCACAGCTGAAGTTGAATCCGCGATTATAAAGCATCCTGCAGTAGCTGAGTCTGCTTGCGTTGGTAAAAGCGATGCAATCAAAGGAGAGATTCCGCTGATCTACGTTACATTGAAGAAAGGCTACACTCCGTCGGAAGAGCTTAGAGAAGAGTTGAAGAGACATCTTAGAGCCACCATTGGCCCTGTTGTTGCGAGTGATGCAATAATAACCTTTGTCGATATACTACCAAAGACGAGGAGTGGAAAGATAATGCGCAGACTCCCAAAAGCAGTTGCAGAAGGAAAACCACTTGGAGATATTACAACACTTGAAAGCGAAGTCGCGGTTGATGAAGCAAAGAAAGCTTATGAGATAGTAAAGGCAGCAATAGAGGTAAGTCCAGCATCTAAATAAAAACTTCAAATTTCTAAAGTATTAAAAAGCGGATGTAAATGAATACGCGTCATTCAACTACTGAGAAGGCTTTGAATCCCCAACCAGAAGGCTTTAGACACTAATCCAAGTTCAGGTTACAAGAAATGAATGATAAAAACAAAAACCTTCTAAGCCTATGGATCTGTTACACAATCGGAACTTGACAAGATTGCTCGCAACACGTGTTGCTAAACCTGTAGGCTTGGAAGTTGCTAAAAACATTGGAATCCCTCAAATATTTGCTCTCATCTCAAAAAAGTGCCCGGAGCCGGATTTGAACCGGCGACTATGCGGTCTTCAGCCGCACGCTCTCCCAGGCTGAGCTACCCGGGCATAAGAATTCAAGTATTTTAGTGTTATTTAATCTTTCGCTTGAGTTTTGATTTAAATAT
>JAWBZL010000049.1:0-7002 GCA_038866255.1 Archaeoglobaceae archaeon | reverse complement strand
CAGCTTCCATTTCATTGCTAAAAGAGAGGTTTAATTGAAAGCTCTGGATATTCACCCACCCATGTTGTCTTATGTTAAAAATCCTGTCGTAGGTAGCATAAATTCTCCTATCCCTGTGATCCCATATTTTTGCATCATTTAACTTCAAAAATGGATGCATACCTAATCCAAGTAGTTTATATTTGTCAAGATAGCTCAAAAGTTCTTCCAAACCATTTTGCATAACCTCTTCAAACTCAGAAAGTGTTTCAAACGGCTCATCGGCGCGAAGCTCAATGACGTGTTTCTGCAACTCTTTTCCAACAAAGACTTTTCCAATTTTTACTTCATTCACAATTCTTCCAGCTATTTTTTTTATGAGTTCATCACTTTTGGGTATCGGATTGAAATTCTCATCGTTTATAGAAAACTCATGTTCTGGACCAATCATAGGTATAGAGAACGCAACCGTGCCCATTATAACTGTTACCTCAAAATGTGAAATCACTTTGCCCAGAACGGGTTTTCTTTCCTTTTTATTTGAAGGTATTCAAGAAATGCTTTTTTTGTTTCTTCGTTGAAAGAATCTAAAAGATCTTTCTCTATTACCTTTGCATGTTTTTCTGGAACTTCAACGTATAGAACCTCGTCCCCCTCGAGTTGTCTGCCTATTGTTACACCCTCAATCGCAATTGCAAGTTCCTCGCCGGCTTTTGCGATCGCAATGTTTTTACCTTCTTTCTGCATGCTCCGCACTTCTCCAACTTTGGTGCCGTCCGGTTTTATTAGCTCGCCCCCTCTTCTAAGCTCTCCTGCAATTACTTTAACACCTATTATTGCAGGCTTGCTTCGTCGAAAAATGAAATCCTTTAGCAATTTTATCTTACCTGGTTTTATCAAGGCCTCGATTTTCTGCTTCTCCCTCGTCAATCTCAGCTCTTCTCTCCACTTTGTAAAATTATCTATAATACTATATATTATATCTCCTTGAAATATTTTAACACCATATCTTCTTGCCTCTTCCTCCGCTTCCGCAAGAACTTTAACGTTGAAGGCTAAAATAGCTTTATTTATCTCATCTTTGTTTGTTGAAACTTCAACGACATCTCTTTTATCAACTTCTCCAACCTCAGCTTTTTTTATCTGAACTCCATGAGATTTAAGCTCGTTTATCATCGCTTCAAGCGAGCCGATTGCATCGGTTTTCAGCACAATTCCTTCTCCTTCTGTTCTTATAATAACTTCCTCATATTCCCTTCTAATTCTTTCCCTAAACTTTTCTATGTCCTCATCACTTTCAACAACCTCGAATTCGCTGCCGGCCAATACTTTTTCGAGATTCGGCGCAACTATTTTCACACCCGCTGCGGCTGTGACTTTTTCCACTCTTCTGAACCTTGTCTCAACCCTCATTTCTCTCGCTGGAGGGGGTTTTAATATTGCCTTTACATTCGTCACAACCACATCATCTTTTCCACCGATCGCGATTCTGTCTCCTACGCGTAGAGTTCCATCGTATATTATCGCATCGCATGCAACTCCAATTCCTCTGTCTTCCTTTATCTCAAGGATTGTCCCCTTTGCTTTCCCTTCAACATGAAGCTTCAAATTCTTTGTTAAATACTTCTGCGCAAGACCCAAGAGGACCATCAAAAGTTCTGGAATCCCTTCCCCCATAAGCCCTGAAACAGGAATTATAGCAACTGTTTTAGTAAAATCCCTTACCCTGTCAAATCTCTCGCTGTTGAACCCATACTTGTATAGCTGAGCAACGAGCTCGTATATTTTTGCATCTAAGTTTCTTTTTGCAAAATCTTCCTGCATAGCATAGCTTTTCAAAAAAGATTCCCCCTCTTTACTTTGCCAGCCGACTATTTTATCAATCTTGTTTGCAGCAACAACAAATGGAGTTTTAAACGTTCTGAGTATCGACAACGCCTCCTCGGTTTGGGGCATAATGCCCTCGTTTATGTCTATGACAAGGATTGCAAGATCGGCAAGCGCGCCCCCTCTTTTTCTTAGATTCGTAAAAGCCTTGTGCCCAGGAGTGTCAATAAAAAGAAGACCGGGAATTACTATGTTTATCTTCCAGAGATCTTTGCATATTTCTTCAATAACCTTCAGTGGGATTTCTGTTGCACCAATGTGCTGCGTTATTCCCCCAGCCTCTTTTGCAGCAACTCTACTTTTTCTTATCCTGTCAAGTATTGTTGTCTTACCATGATCCACATGTCCGAGAACTGCAACGATTGGTGTCCTTATATCGCTCATTTCTCGTACATCCAGACATCGTTTTCTCTTCTATATTCAAGAATTTCGTCCTCATTAAAGAAAAGCTTTATCTCTCTCTCCGCAGACTGCAATGAATCTGAAGCATGAATGACGTTTCTTCCAAGATCCAAACCAAAATCACCGCGAATCGTTCCTGGATCTGCTTCAGCAGGGTTTGTTGAACCAACGAGTTTTCTAACAACTTTCACAGCATTTCTACCTTCAACAACCATTGCAACAACGGGAGCGCTTGTAATGTAAGAAACGAGTGAAGAGAAAAAAGGTTTTGCACTGTGCTCAGCGTAGTGTTTCTCAGCAATCTCTCTTGAGATTTTCAGCATTTTCAGTGCCACAATCTTTAGCCCTTTCTTCTCGATTCTCGAGATTATTTCTCCAATTAGTCCTCTCTGCACACCATCGGGCTTTACCATTACAAAAGTTCTCTCCAACGCAATCACCTTTTCTTTTCGTAAAACTTTGTCCACTTCAGTTTTCTTGGATTTCTGCCCATTCTAAAGCTCTTTTCACATTTCCCACTGCAAAAATACAAAATCTTCCCATCTTTTCTAACCAGGCTTTTTCCAGTTCCGGGCTCTATTTCGTATCCACAGAAAGTGCACACTTTTGCTTCCATATCACTTCACCGTGAGTTTTCTTGCCTCCCTTGCAGTCTCCTTTATAATTAGTATGTCTCCAACTTTTACAGGGCCAAATACATTCCTCGTAATTATTCTTCCCGCATTCTCTCCAGCGAGAACCTTAACCTTCACCTGTGTTACCTCTCCATGCATCCCCGTTCTACCAATGATTTCAACGACTTCTGCAGGTTGTATGTCCTCCTCCATACTCATCACTTTCTCAGACCTTTGAGTCTCTCCACAATGCTCGAGAGTTCCTTTTTCGCGTTACCCTCATCAATTATCGCTGCTGAAGCACAGCTAACATCGATTTTTATTGCCTTACCTATCTCCGTTTTGCTTTTGATGTAAATATAAGGTACATTTTTCTCCTCGCAAAGGAGTGGTAAATGAGCCACGACTTCTGGCGGATCTACATCCATAGCGATGTAAACGAGCTTTGCCAGCCCCCTTTCCACTGCTTTTGTTGTCTCATTAGTGCCTTTTTTAACCTTCCCTGTCTCTCTTGCCTTTTCAAGCAGAGCAAGAGCCTCATTTTGCATATCCTGTGGAACTTCAAACCTTATATACATAAATTCACCTCCTTTCTTTGCGTCATCATTCATCGGTTCAAAATCCACTGACCTCCGCTATTTTAAGCTTTTCGCAGTTTTGAAATATAAAAAAGCAGCAGTCTTAAAAATCGGAGAGCAATTTAAATTTGTGCTCATCGCCCTCTCGGTTTACGGTGAAGATAAACCTGGACTTGTTCACAGAGTTGCAAAGACACTTGCGAGTTGCGATGCGAACATAGTAGATATTGAACAAACCGTTTTACAGGGGATTTTTGTTATGTTCATCGTTGCTGAGACGGAAAAAATTGAATGCATTGAAAAAAAGCTTGAAGAAATCCAAAAAGAAACAAATTTAAGAATAAGTCTTAGCAAGTTTGAAAGAAAACAGAGCAAAGAAAAGAATCTTTTTGTCGTTAATGTTCTTGGAAAAGACAGAATAGGTATTGTGAGAGATATAACTGGTGTTTTTCTAAAATTCGGTGTAAACATTGAAAGAACAACCCTTACCGCAAGAGACAAGCTAATAGCAATAGAGTTTCTCATCGATGTTGGAGATGCGGATCTGCTAAAGTTCAGAAAGGAGCTCTTGAGAGAAGCGGAAAGACTTGGGCTCGATGTTGTTTTACAAGATTACCAAACTGCTATAAAAGAAAAAAGGCTCATAATTTTCGACTTGGATTCAACACTGATTGAAGGGGAGATAATTGATGAACTTGCAAAAGAAGCAGGGGTGCAGAAGGAGGTTGAGGAGCTAACAAGAAAGGCAATGAATGGAGAGCTTAGCTTCAAGGAAGCACTTTTGGAGAGAGTAAAATTACTTGAAGGTCTTCCCGTTGAGGTTTTGGAGAAGATCTACTCACGAATTGAGTTCACTGAGGGGGCTAAGGAGCTTATTTCTGCACTAAAAAGAGCTGGATACAAAATAGCTCTTGTAAGTGGGAGTTTCACTTATTTTACGAATAGAATTAAGGAAGAACTCGATCTGGATTACGCTTTCGGAAACGAGCTTGAAATAGTTGGGGGCAAACTTACGGGAAAAATTAAGGGGAGAATAATAGATGCAGAAGAGAAGCTGAGATTAATTGAGGAAATTGCAAAAAAAGAAGGAATAAGCATGGAAAAAGTTGTAGCAGTTGGTGATGGAGCAAATGACAGGCTTATGATTGAGAGAGCAGGCCTTGGAATCGCATTTAATGCAAAACAGGTTTTAAAAGAGATTGCAGATGGAAGCATATCAAAAAACAATCTGATAGGCATAGCAGGAATACTTAAACTTCCCTCAGAATTTAGAAGAAGATTGTAAAACCTTTAAAAATTTCTTTAAATAATAAAAAATTCTCAAGAGAGAGAGGAAAAGATTATATTACTTACTAAGTTTGGCAATTGTAATGAAGTTTCGGGTAAAGATTTTGCCGCTGAGAAGTGAAAGATTGAGCGTGATACTCAATCAAAGCGACGCTGAAGAACTCGGATTGTTACCGGGGGATAGAGTGAAAGTTGTGATTGGCAAAGAGTCTTTTGTTGCAGAAGCTGATTTCGCAGAAATCATCCCACCAGGAGAAGTTGGAGTTTGCAGCTTTACTGCTGAAACGTGTAGCGTAAAAAGTGATTGCATGGCTGGAGTTTACCCAGTTGCAAGACCTAAATCTGTAGACTTCATAAGGAAAAAGTTTGAAGGGGGTAAATATTCAAATTTGGAAATTAAAAATATAATTACAGATATCTCAAAAAATGTCCTAAATGATCTTGAAATCTCCGCTTTTATCCTTGCAAATGAGATTGTGGGCTTAAGCGAAGAAGAGCTGCAATGGATGATTGAGGCTATGGTTGAAAATGGTGAGAGAATCGTATTTCAAAAGGGGATTGTTGTGGATATTCACAGTATTGGTGGTTTGCCAAGCAATAGGTTTCCAATAATTGCCGTCCCAACCGTTGCAGCAGCCGGGCTTCTTATTCCGAAAACAGCAAGTAGGGCTATCACTTCTGCAAGCGGGACTGCAGACACAATGGAAGTTCTTGCAGACGTTAATCTGGGCATTGATGAGATAAAGGAGATAACGGAAAGAGTTGGTGGGGTCATTGCATGGGGAGGAGCTACAAACATAGCTCCCGCAGATGACAAGATAATAAGGGTTGAGTATCCATTATCAATCGATCCCCGTCCACAGCTTCTTGCAAGCGTTATGGCGAAAAAAGGGGCGATTGGGGCGAAATACGTAGTCATAGATATACCATATGGAGAAGGGGCAAAGATAGAGACTGCTGAAACAGCAAGATCACTTGCAAGTGATTTTATTGAACTCGGAAAAAGGCTTGGACTTGAGGTTTTTTGTGCACTAACTTATGGCGGACAACCAATTGGTAGAGCAATTGGTCCAGCACTTGAGGCAAAAGAGGCACTAAAGGCAATGGAAGATAGACGAGGTTCTGCAAGTTTGCTTGAAAAATCGCTTGGTATTGCTGGAATACTATTTGAAATGACTGGAATTGCGAACGATGGCTATAGCTATGCAAAGAAGATCTTTGAAAGCGGAAAGACACTTGAAAAGTTCAAGGAAATAATTGCAGCCCAAGGGGGGAATGAAAAAGTTCGTTCTGAGGACATTGCAATTGGAGATAAGAGCTATGTGATCCCCTCATCGAGGAATGGAATTGTGAGGGGTATGAATCTGAGAGCAATAAATGAGATTGCAAGGGCTGCAGGAGCACCAAAAGACAAGGGAGCAGGTGTTTACGTGCATAAAAAGCGTGGAGAAGTTGTAAAAGCTGGAGATCCGCTTTTAACGATTTACGCTGAAAAAGATTGGAAACTTGACAATGCAATAGAGATTGCAACTATCAAGAAGCCAATAGAAGTTTCCGGAGTTATAATTGAAAAATTCAGGGGTGGATTCTAATGATTCTAAAGTCTATACTGATGCCATTCAAATTTGGGAGACCAGTTGTGCTCTTGAATGAAAAAGATGCAAACGAGCTTGGTGTTTTTGAAGGTGACAGAGTGCAGCTGAAATTTGGAAAAAAAAGGGTTGTTGCCACAGCACAAATAACAAAGGAACTCGTTCAAGGGGGTTTTATTGGTATTACTTCTTTTATTGCAGGTGAGTTGAATCTTTCAGAATCTGCAGACATCGAAGTATCACCTGGCAGAAAGCCAAGAAGTGTTGACTTTATAAAGAAAAAGGTTGCTGGTGAAAAACTGAACCAAGATGAGATTAGAGCCATTGTTTTTGATATTGTTAACAATTCTCTGAGTGAATTGGAGGTTTCATCTTTTGTCATATCCTCAATGCTTCGCGGAATGAGCTTTGACGAGATAGAGTGGCTCACAAGGGCGATAATAGATAGCGGGGAAAAGTTATACTTTGAAAGGGGAATCGTTGTTGACAAACACAGCATTGGTGGTGTGCCAGGAAACAAGATTTCTCTGTTGATAGTCCCAACCGTTGCAGCAGCCGGGCTTCTTATTCCGAAAACAGCAAGTAGGGCTATCACTTCTGCAAGCGGGACTGCAGACACAATGGAAGTTCTTGCAGACGTTAATCTGGGCATTGATGAGATAA
>JAWBZL010000048.1:0-7415 GCA_038866255.1 Archaeoglobaceae archaeon | reverse complement strand
GTGGCTCTGTAGCTCCACTCCAAGCTCTAATGTTAAACTGAGGTTTTGGTTCAATTTTTTGCAGATACGTGAGCAAGGGGATAAACATCGCCGGAGCTCCAGCAGTTACCGTAACTCCTTCACTTTGCATTAGTTCAACAATGGGTTTAAGATTGTCAGCTGCGTATCTTCCAGGGAAAACAAGCTTGCTACCTGCGAGAGTTGCTGCAAAGAAAACTCCCCATCCATTTGCGTGGAACATTGGAACGAGCTGCATGTAAACGTCTTCAGCTTTCAAACCAAGCCCAAGGGCAACAACGAGTGTATGCAGAACCATGGCTCTGTGAGAGTAGTAAACCCCTTTTGGCATTCCCGTCGTTCCTGAGGTGTAACAAGCTGCGAAAGCAGAGGTCTCGTCAATCATCGGGAAATCGTATCTGCTATCTTCTTTTTTTAGCAAATCTTCGTAGCTGTAAGCTTCGGGAAGCTTTGTTTCAAAACCGTTGTCGGAAATAACAACAAACTTCTTAGTCTTCGTTTTCGAGGCAACAGCTTCTGCAAGCGGGAGAAGAGTTTCATCAACAAACAGAGTCTTTACTTGAGCATGGTTTGCAATGTATGCAATTTCATTCGGATGCAATCTGAGATTCATTTCCACAACCACTGCTCCAATCCCGGAGATGCCAAAGAATAGCTCGTAAAGTCTGTGCGTATTCCAGCTCAAAACTCCAACGCGATCTCCAACTTCAACGCCGAGCTTTTCTAAGGCATTTGCCAGTTTGCACACTCTCTTAAAAGCCTCTCCATAATTATACCGGAAAATTTTCCCATCATGTTTCCTCGAAACGATCTCCCTTTCAGGGAAATTCGTTGCCGCGTAGCCGAGAATGTTTATAAGGTTCAGTTGATAATCATCCATCATTGTAGAGGGGAAACCTTTTACAAATCTCATAAATCGATGATTTAAAAGAAATATTTAAAGATTGCTTTTTTTAGCAAATATCATCTTAAAACTTTTAATCCATTATTTTTAGTAGATTTGCAATTTTTTTATCCCTCTCCTCTGTAAGCTCCTCGTAAGTTCTCTTTGCAGCGGCGTAACTTTCCATTTTTTCCAAGATTTTTTCAAAAGAATTTGGCGGATACTCTGTCCAGTTGGCGAGATCTTTCCAAAGGTTCTCGAAATGTGATTTGAAGAACGAGAGAAAATGCTCCATTCCCTTAAGGCCGCCGCCTAAGTGGTAAGTCAAGAAAATACCTGTAATTGGCCACCTTATACCGGGACCATACTTTATTGCTTTATCTATCTCTTCCGGGCTTGCAATATCGCTTATAACTAAATTAACCGCCTCCCGCCATAATGCAGCGGCAAGTCTATTTGCAACCATTCCCGGAATGTCTTTTTGCACAACAATTGGTTTTTTACCCAGAGTTTCCATGAACTCGTAAGTTGTGTTAACAGTCTCTTTGCTCGTCTTTTCACCGGGAACAATCTCTACAAGGGGGATTACGTAGGGTGGGTTGTATGGATGCACAGTTATACATCTTTCCGGATGCTTTTCAGCAGCTTTTTGGATCTCCGATATCTTTAGTCCGGAAGTGCTTGTGGCTATAATTACATCTTTTCTTAGAACCTTGTCCATCTTACCAAACAGCTCTTTTTTTGTCCCATAGTTCTCCGCTGCAGATTCTTGAACGTAATCAGCATCCTCTATCGCCATTTCAAGTGTTTCAGCAACTCTAATTCTTTTAAGAATGGTTTCAACTTTTCCCTTATTTTCAAATAGATTGTTCATAAGAAACAAAGCCCTTTCAACGTTTTTCATTGAATTTTGTATAAAATCTTTGTTTAAATCGAAGACCGATACCTCCAGTCCATTCCAGGCAAACAATGCTGCCCAACCACTTCCAATTGTGCCAAATCCAATGCATGCAACCTTTCTTATCATGGTTTCATTTATGCAAAATTTTATATTTAAAGGTATCTAAATCAGCCCGGGTGTGAAATCTTAAATAACAGGTATTCTTACTTCAAAAACCGCTCCTCTCGGTTTGTTATCGTAAACTCTTACACCACCCCTGAACATCTCAACTATTTTCTTCACAAGGAATAAGCCCAAACCTCCTCCCCTTCGCGAAAAGCCTGGTTGGAAAATCTCCTCTTTGATTTCATCTGGGATTCCGACTCCGTTGTCTGCAATTCTCACAACGCAATCATTACCCTCCTTAAAAACTTCGATTTTTATTTCTACGGGCGATACTTGGCTGTGAATTATTGCGTTGTTAATTATATTTTCAATAACACTCTTTAAGGCCTCATTTGCCTCAACATAAATTTCCTCAACTTGAACGTTGAATCTTGCATCGTATTTATACTTTTCAATCGCCCCTTTAACGATTTCAGCAACATTAACAATCTTTAGTGCACCAATCGCATCTTCAAGCACTTTAGTGTCCTTTATTTTTTCTACGATTTTTTCAATCCTGTGTAGAGCTTTTTCAAGCAAAATCGGATCTTTTGTCTCCATCGCAGCCCTTATAACAGTTAGGTCGTTCATTATGTCGTGTCTAAACATTTTTGAGATCAGAGTGAAGTATTCGTTCTTTCTTCTAAGTTCTTCATTCAGCATATGTATATCTGTTGTGTCAATAGTTGTTGCGTAAACAGCGGGTTCACCCTTGAAGGTTATCCTTGTAGGTCTTGCAGTTACCCATCTTATTTGCCCATCTTTCCTTATTATTCTCCAGCTATATGTTTCATCTAATCTCATCCCCGCTTCTCTCTGAGTGTATCTCTGGTAAACCATCTCCCTGTCCGCTGGGTGGACAAGGTCGAAGGGATTCATTTTCATTGCCTCCTCGATTGTGTAGCCAGTTACATCTTCAAAACTTTTGTTTATAAACACAAATCTACCTTTCTGGACAATATAGATGTTTGCAAGGGATTTGTCGATCAGCATTCTATAGAATTCCTCACTTTCCTTAAGCTGTTTTTCGAGCTCTTTTGTTCTTGTTATGTCTATGTAGTTTCCAACCGTGTAGCCATGGCCTTTGTAAATGAGTGGTCTGTAAAGCCCGAGAACCCACCTCACTTTTCCGGTTTTTGTAACATATCTGAACTCCTCAAGAAAAGTTTCACCTTTTAAAGCTCTTTTAGCAGCTTCTTTAGCCTTTTCAAGATCTTCTTTGTAAGTGAGATCAAAAATGCTCATCTTCAGCAGCTCATCCTTTGAATAACCTGTTGCGATGGAGAAAATATCGTTTACGTAAAGGTATTTCATGCTTACATCGGTTATGTAAACACCAGTCAGCATTTTGTCCACGATGTTCCTCCAAAACTCCACATCTTCTTTGAATTCCATGATAGTAATTATCATAAACAAATATTTAAGCTTTTCTTCGTCAGAAAATTTATATACAGCCATTAGGGCAAAATTCCGTGGAAGCAGAAAAGATAGCAAAAGTTCTGAATGCAAGTAAAGCTTTTGTAAGTGGAAAAAACCCTTCTTTGTTTAGAATTCAGAAAGATCTTGCAGAAGAACTTCAAAAGCTTTTTGAAACGCTCATCCCCGGCGAGGAGTTTACGGGATACGCAATTGTTAACGGCGAAAGTCTTGTTTTTCATAAGAAAGGGGGGAAAATGATTGTTGCCTTTGTTGATGAGGATAAAATATTCGGAGCCTTTCGAAAAATGATGGAATATGAGTGAATACGCTTACTTTGATGGAATTGTAAAGGGAAATTCGAGGGAAATTGTTGAGTATTTTGAGAAAATCAAGAGATTTTTTGATGCAGGCATTCTTGCAGAGATTGCGTTTTTTAATGGGAAGAAGTCTTTTTTTGCATCCAAAGAACCAATTCCTATTGCGATAAGAGTTGAAGGAGACATTGGAGAAGCGAAGTTTCAGGCTTTGAAGCTGTTAAAAGACTTGGGATACGTGAGCAAAGAAGTCTGGAACTTTGAAGAAGTCTTCAAATTCGTTGAAAAAATCGAGAAGATGCCTCTGGAGGAGTTTTTGCGTGAAGTTAAAAAGCTCAGAGAGCTGATTTAGTCCATACCCTCAATAAAAGCTCTGACATTTTTTCCGAGGACTCTGTGATTGTATCCCCCTTCAAGTGCGGCAAATCTTCTCCCAAAGCATTTCTGTTCTGAAAACTCCTTAATGATTTTTCCAAGTTCCTTATAATCCTCGGTCTCGAGCAACCCTCCCCAGTCTTCTTTGTGCTTATCGAATCCTGCTGACACTGCAATTATGTCGTAATAGTTTTTTCTCAAAAAGTCTGCAACTCCATCAATATCTCCCCCGCTCATGTGGTGGTATTGAACCCTCTCATCCCCCCTGAAAGTGTTTGCAGTCCCATCACCAAAGTGTAAATCGAAGTCAACGATCACAGCTCTCGAAATTTTTTGCTCGAAAAAGAGCTTTTTCACAGCTATTGCAATGTTATTAAAGTAACAGAATCCCCACGAACTTTCTGGACTTGCATGATGCCCGGGAGGCCGGATTAAAGCAAATGCTGGTTCAGTAAACGCAATTTTCGCAGCCTTTATTGCCCCTCCAGCTGCAAGCATGGCAACATCGAAAACATCTTCATCGCTTTTTACGTATTCATAGTGCATTTCCGTGTGAACGAGCAAAATATCCTCTTTTATTGCCATTTCTGGTTCAACAAACTCGAAATCTCTGAGTTCTGCAACTATTGCCTCCATCCTCCCAGCTTGGGCAGCTGGATCGGATGTGTAAGGAATGTAGAATTTTGGGTGGAAAACTATTTTCATGTTACATATTCTTCAGCAAGTTTAAAAAAGTTTTTTGAGTTTATTTTGCGATTTGTTCGCATTTTATGGATTTCTGATACTCGATTATTTCTGGAAGCAGTGAGTTGTCGGGAATAAAGATCCGGAAAATAATAATACCCTTGCTGCTTGGGGAGATTATGCAATCCTTACAACTCTTGTTCAATGAGAGAACTGCTCTGAATTCTCCACGAACACTTTGATCGTTTACAACGAAGAAATTGTCTGTGTTGAGCGCATAGAAGGAAACAGACCAATATGTAAACTCTGGAACTCTTGCTGTAATCAGCAAATCTTTATCACTTAAATCAAAAACGCAGGCAGAGTAAAGAATGTCTGGACTTGGCATAACTACCTTTTTGAAGCTAGCATCTATTACTTTTTCGTGATAAACGGTGTTTGGTTTGACATCTTTTTTTGTTGCCAGATAATTTCCGATAACAATCGCATAGGGGAAAGCAATTACAAATGCAATGTGCGTGAAAACTGCGAAGATTGCAAAGATTGCTATGGATTTCATTTACATTCCTCCCTAAAAATTCTTGGAAGCTCTATTTTTTCAGGCATTTCATACACAACTTTTTGCGGATTGTAGAGTCTTAGAGTTATGTAAAAGCCCCCTTCACCACGTAACGGTATCCAGTTTAAACCCTTTTTTTCTTTTGAAATGTAAACCTCCCATATCTCATTGTTTTTTAAAACATTTGCCGAGGTAACTGAGTATATTCCAAATTCATTTTCTATCAAGAAGTTATCCTCACCATACACTGTTATGCTCCACCATCTGGCTGGGAGATCTTTGCCAACGATCCTGTAATCGCAGTTTCTTGAAAGCGCTCTTTCACCATCTGTTGTTGCAATGTAGTAAACTGCTTCGCTTTTGTTGAGAACATATAAAAAGTTCTTCGCAATCACAGCTCTCGAGTATATATCCGCCCTTTCTGAACCAGCTAAGAGGTTCACTTTCCAAACATCGTTGTGCACCCAAAGAAATTCTGGAGCGATGCTTAGAGTGAAGTACGCGGAAAAAACGCCAAATAATATGCCAAGCAATGCAGGAAGTAATCGCATGAAAAAAAGTATCGGACGATTATTTTATTCTTTTGCTTCGTCACTTCAGAAATACCAACTTGGCGGGAAATTTATCTCTGGCAACCTTCTTCTCCTCAGCAATTCAAGAAAGTCCTTCAGAACATTTACATTTACCCTTTCATCAATTGGTGTCTCTATTTCCCTATCAATTGCCCTCCCGTAGTTCCAGAGGATGTCATCAAGAACATCGGGTTCAATTCCCGATTTCTTTGAAAGCAATTCCAAAACTTCTCCAGTCTTTTTTCTCAGCCTAAGCGCCTCACTTGGTGAAATTGGAATGCCCAGCATAATTTTTTTCATGAGCTCTTTGTCAATTTCCAGAATATCTAAGCAGAGCGCAACTCTTACAAGCACACTGTCAATCGGGAACTTTAGGTTATGTGGATCTTTAAACTCAAACCCTGCTCTTTTGAGAATTTTTAGAAAAAGAAAGGTCTTCTTCATAAGTGGATCCTCATAGGCTGCGAAAATCTTTAATTTCTCAGCTATTTCGGATATTCTGAAATCAGAAACTTTTATAAGATTCATAATGTCTCCTTGGTAGTTTTCTATGAGCTTTCTTGCGCAGTCTCTTAGTAAAAACGCTCTCTCTTCAACATTTCGAACTTTTTTTCCTTCAAAAGTGAAAATTTGACTTATTTCCGAAGTTTTTATATTCACAAGCTTTTTTGCTGTAAAGAAGTCCCCTTCCTCAATTTGCTTCCTTCTTGCGAGATAAAAAAGCAAATCGGAGCCTTGATATTTCCATTTAACATCGAAACCAGTTTTGTGATCTATCGCAACCATGAAGAAGACGTAGTTTGGGTAAATGAAATCATCTAAGGGTGGAAATAGCTCGGGGTTTGTGAATGGGACAGGTTTATAATTAAGTCTTTTTATAATTTCTGCTATTTCCTCTATTCTCGCATCTCGATTCTCCATAGTATTTCGAGATCCCAAGAGTATTTAGAGATAAAGTCAAGAAATGGGGCCGCCGAGATTTGAACTCGGGTCACCGGCGCCCCAGGCCGAGAGGATAACCAGGCTACCCCACGGCCCCTGCTGAGAGTTTTACCCACTTAATAAAAACTTTGTTGAAAATTTCAGTTGGTATTTAGCCTCCTAAATTCGAAAAAGATTTAAGCTAAAGGGAGTAAGGACAATAAGCGCAGGTAGTCTAGTGGTAGGACAACGGCTTTCCGAGCCGTTAGCCCGGGTTCGAATCCCGGCCTGCGCATAGGTTTAGGGGTTGAATGCACGGGGACAAAGTTACAGGTTTTAAATAGCGGAAATGACAGAGTTAGAAACGTGGCAAGTCGAACGGATTCAATAAAAGCGATCAATCTGGACAGATGGAGAAGTATAGATTATGAATCGAGGCTTAACAGCGAAATCAAAAGAATTGAAAACTCGGAAATCGGCGAGGAGAACAAAAAACTGATTCTGCAATACATGAACTACCGCCTTGCGAACGGCGTAAGCATTGCAAGAGTCCAAAGAGAGCTCATAAGCTTAAGACTGCTCTGCGAACGATACGGGCTGGATCTGGGCAGATTCGATGAGACTT
>JAWBZL010000047.1:0-8611 GCA_038866255.1 Archaeoglobaceae archaeon | reverse complement strand
AGTGAAACATCCCCAGTAACTCATGCTAATCCGCTTTATGGTTTAAACAAGGAAGGCAGCATCGGTATTCCAATGCCAGACACCCTTGCTGTTATCGTTGATGATGAAGGCAACATTCTTCCCCCTGGGCAAGTTGGTGAACTCGCAATCTATGGGCCGCAGGTTATGAAAGGATACTGGAAAATGGAGAGCGAAACGGCAAAGGTTCTAATCAATGGCTGGCTGCTCACCGGAGACTTGGCCAAAATGGATGAAGATGGCTACTTCTACATAGTTGACAGAAAGAAGGATATGATTATCGCTGGAGGTTACAACATTTATCCAAGAGAAGTTGAGGAGGTTCTTTACGAGCATCCCGCAGTCCTTGAAGCTGCGATCATTGGAGTTCCGGATCCATACAGAGGGGAGACAGTTAAGGCTTTCATAGTTCTAAAACCTGAACTTAAGGGCAAGGTAAGCGAGGAAGAGATAATAAAGTTCTGCAAGGAAAGGCTTGCAGCTTACAAGGTGCCAAAGATAGTTGAATTTAGGGATGAACTACCGAAGTCAGCAGTTGGAAAAATACTTCGAAGGATGCTGAAGGAAGAGGAAACGAAAAAAGCGAAGTGATTGTGGCAAATTAAACTTTTTTGTTTTAAAAATTAGGGAGCAAAGGTATTAAAGAGTTGAAGAAAAATAAGTGCGATGAACACGTTTGGTCATTTGTTTAGAGTAACAACGTGGGGGGAAAGCCACGGAAAAGCAGTGGGTTGCGTTATTGATGGCTGTCCAGCTGGTTTGAAGATCGAAGAGGAATTCATCCAGAGGGAGATGGATAGAAGAAAGCCTGGGGGTGAATTTTCTTCAAAAAGAAGAGAAGAAGACAGAGTTGAAATTCTTTCGGGAGTCTTCAACGGTTTCACTCTTGGAACTCCGATATCGATGCTCATCAGGAATCTTGATGTTAACTCGACTCCTTACGAGGAAATAAAATCAATTCCCCGTCCGGGGCATGGGGATATAACTTATCTTGCAAAGTTTGGAATCCGTGACTGGCGTGGAGGTGGGAGAGCCTCTGCAAGAGAAACCGCTGCAAGAGTTGCTGCGGGAGCGGTTGCAAAACTTATTTTAAAAAGATACAATATAAAAATATTTGGTTATGCAAAGGAGATAGGCGGGGTGAGTTTTAAAGTAGAAGATGCTGAAAAAGCGTTTGAAATTGCAGAAAGGAGCCCCATAAGATGCCCCGATCCTGAGCTTGAAGAGAAAGCAAAGGAAGTGATAAAAAATGCAATGAGAGAAGGTGACAGTGTTGGAGGAATCGTTGAAATAGTAGCGAGAAATGTCCCCCCTGGTTTGGGTGAGCCTGTTTTCGGGAAGATTAGCGCTTATTTAGCGTTTGCCCTTATGAGCATACCTTCGGTGAAGGGTTTTGAGATTGGGAGGGGTTTTGAAGTTGCAAGATTGAAGGGTAGCGAGAACAATGATCAAATCATTATAAAAAACGGAAAAGTCCGCTTCGTTTCAAACAATGCTGGCGGCATTCTTGGGGGTATAACAAATGGAGAAGACATAGTTTTAAGAATTGCTGTCAAGCCAACACCATCTATTGTGAAAAAGCAGAGAAGTGTCAATCTTGATAAAATGGAGGAAGTTGAAATAAGCATTAAAGGCAGACACGATCCGTGCATAGTTCCGCGAATAGTTCCTGTGGCGGAAGCGATGACTGCGCTCGTATTAGTGGACTGTATGATGCTGCAGAATTTGATTCCAAGGAGGTTATCATGATTGAGCGGGGAATAGAGGTTGAGGAAAAAATTAAGTGCATTCAGAAAGCTGAGGAGGAGCTTAGAGAGCTTGTTTATGATTACAAACGCTGTAATGGATGTGCAATATGTGTTTTTTCATGTCCTGTGAACGCAATTGAACTCGGACCCGTGCATGAAATTGCAAAAGGTCTTGAAATGCCCCCAGTTATTATCGATCACACAAAGTGTGCTTACTGCGGAATTTGTTTCTCTTTTTGCCCATACAATGCCTTCGAATTTTACATTAACGGGAAGCTTGTGGATAAATCCTCTCTTCCTCTTTCACCTGTCCGTTACACTTACAAGTATGAGCACTGCAGGGAATGCACTCTTTGCTACAAAGCATGTCCAACAAATGCTATAACCAGAAAGGTTTTTGTGAAAAGAAGTGACATCGAGGAGAGGAATAGGGACTTGAAGGGTTCTTTGAAAATTGATATGGAAAAATGCGATCTTTGTGGAATTTGTGCAGAATTTTGCGAAGTTTTTAAGATGGTTGAAAAGGAAGTTACACCAACTTCGGTTATGCCTTACAGCGATATACTGGTCGATGAAACAAAATGCGATTACTGTAAGCTCTGCGAGGAAATTTGTCCTGAAAAGGCAATAACTGTGGAAGGTAAAAGAATCTCTTACACTCTACCACAAAAAATTGCAAAAATCGAAATAGATCAAAACCTTTGTTCAAACTGTGGCTACTGCGAAGAAGTTTGCCCCTACGATGCTGCAAAAACAATAAAGCCAATTGAAGGAAAACTGGCACTTTTTGAAGCGAGAATGTCTCGCTGCGATCCGATTGGTTGTGGGGCTTGTATTAGAATATGCAGATTCAACAGGGTCTGGTTTGTCTCCGAAGATAGGAAAAGGGTTCATTTTAACGAAAGATTCTGCATTTATTGCGGCGCTTGCGAAAATGCTTGCCCATACGATCTTATAATTGTAAAAAGGGAGAATTATTTCACAAAAGAGTTTGCATACGATGTTCCATGGAGAATTGCATGGGAAAGCGCTGTGGAGCGAGTTGTTGAAAAAGAGAGAGTTAAGACCCCTGAGAAAATTATTTTTAGTGAAGTAGAAACTCCAAAGGCTGAGGAAATTGTGGAAATTAGGAGTGAAAAAGTATCTAAGGAGATCGAGGAGATTGCAAGAATTGAGGATTTGCTTAGGAGGGTTAGATATAGAAAGGCGATGGAAACTGGAGAAGTGGAAGTGTTTGTGAGAGGTGTTGAACGTGCTCGAAGGAATAAGGGGAGTGAAGAGCAGGAGACTTGAAGGGAAAAAAATAGTTCTTGGTGTAACCGGAAGCATAGCTGCAGTTGAATGCGTTAAGCTTGCGAGAGAGCTTGCAAGAAGAGGTGCAGAGGTTTTTGCAGTTATGAGCAAGTCTGCAAGAAAAATAATCCATCCTTATGCACTGGAATTTGCAACCGGAAATAAAGTTGTTACCGAGATAACAGGGGAAGTTGAGCATGTGAAGTTTTTTGGTAGAGATGGATTTGCGGATCTTTTTCTGATTGCACCCTCAACTGCGAACACGATCTCTAAGATAGCGAACGGAATTGATGACACACCAGTAACGACTTTTGCCACAACTGCAATGGGAGCGAAAAAACCAATCATCGTAGTGCCAGCAATGCATGAAGTTATGATCCACAATGAGACTGTGAAGGAGAACATTGAGAAGCTGAAAAGAATTGGTATAGAAATTGTTGAGCCAAAAATTGCAGAAGGAAAAGCGAAGTTTCCGGAAATAGAGAAAATTTGCCTACATGTGGAGAGAGCTCTTTATCCAAAGGATTTTGCTGGAAAAAAAGTTCTCGTTACTGCCGGGCCAACTTTTGAACAAATAGATCCGGTCAGATTTATAAGTAACAAAAGCTCAGGGATTATGGGAAAGGAAATAGCGCTCGAACTCTGGCGGAGGGGGGCAGAGGTTGTTTTTGTTACTTCCAAGGACTTTGGCATCGAACTTCCGAACTTCAAGAACTTCAAGGTTTGGTCGGTTGTGGACATGTTAAACGCAGTGCTTGGCGAAGTTGAGAATTGCTCCCTCTTCGTTTCCTCCGCAGCTCCTTCTGACTTTTTAGTGGATATGGAAAAGAAGAAGATAAAAACTTCTCCAGAGCTAACTATAAAATTAAAAGAGGCCCCAAAGATAATAAAGGAAGTAAGAAAGGTTTACAATGGACACATAATAGGTTTCAAAGCAGAAACAGGCGTTAGCGATGATGAACTGCTTAAAATTGCAAAAGAGAGGCTGAGTTGCGATAATTTGACAATGGTGGTTGCAAATGATGTGCTTGAAAGAGGCATGGGGACTGAAGATACAAGGGTTGTTACTTTAACTCAAAAAAGCATCCATTGGCTCGAGGGTAAAAAAAGTGAGGTGGCAAAGGAAATAGTTGAGATCTACATCAGAGATTGTCTATGATTTTCTGTCCTGCTGCGATAAGCTGCATATTTAGCCCCAAAATAGAGGACAAGCCAGAAAATTCTGGGAGCATAGGGGTTGGGTTTACTATTGACAAAGGAGTTCTCGCCAAACATTCGAGAGGTTTAAAATTCAATGGTAAAGACATAGAGCTCCCAACTGTGAGTTATGTGTTAAAGAGAGCAGGATTAGAAGGAGTAGAGATTTTCAGCGACCTTCCCTTAGGCTGTGGCTTTGGATTGAGTGGAGCTTCAGCTATTGCCACTGCTTTTCTTGCAGAAAAGCCCAACGTTGAGCTCTTTGATTTAGCTCATGAAGCGGAAGTTGTGAATTTGACAGGACTTGGGACAGTCGCTACAATCGCATATTCTGGGCTTGTGATAAGAAAAACTGCCTGCTGTCCTTCGAGAATTGTTGTTGAAAGATATGCTTGGAACTATGAACTCGATTTCCTTTCTGTAGGGAGTATATCGACGAAGGATGTTTTAAGTAAAAGAAAGGACATCGCAGAAATTGGAAAAAAGTGTCTGAAAGAGTTTATGAGAGAAATTAGCCTTAGGAATCTCTTTAAGTGTTCAAAGGCTTTTGCTGAGGAAACTGGATTGATTGAGCCAGTAAGAGATATAATCGAGGCTGTTGAAAGCAGTGGAGGAGTTGCGAGTATGGCAATGCTTGGAAAAACTGTTTTTGCAAAAAATGGTTTTTCAGCCCTGAAAGAGTTTGGAAAGCCGTTTAGAGCAAGAATTGATTGTTGTGGGGTGAGAAAAGTTGATAGCCTCTGCAATTCAGTGCAGAATTGGAGACATGAAGAGTGCTGAAAAAGTCTCGCTTGAAGCAATTGAAAAAGGTGCGGAAATTTTGCTTTTTCCCGAATACTTTTCGTATTCCGAATTCTCCCTTGATGTTGGGGAAAAAACTGTTGATTTTCTTCGCAGAATGAGTAAAGAATACAGCATAATCACATGTGGAAACATTGTATTCAAAGAGGAAAATCTCAAAAATCGAGCAATCCTCTTTGATTCTGGCGATTTTTTGGCCTATCAGGACAAAGTTCATCCAACGAGGACTGAAAGAACATTCGGCATTTCTCCAGGAAGGAATCTAAACGTTTTTAATGTTAGAAAGGTTAAGATGTGCATCCTCATATGCGCCGACATTCTCTATCCAGAGCTATGCAGAATTGCAGGATTGAAAGGGGCGGAGATAGCACTTAATCCGGTTGTCTCATTTAAGCATTCTAACTTGCCCGGTGTGGAGTTCAGGTATTGTCTTTACTTTGCTCGATCCTTCGATAACTGCTATGCAATTGTCAAAGCGGGCGGATTTGGAAAAACTTTTACTGGAAGTGAAGCTGTGGGTAGAAGTCTTATTGCAAGCTTCGATGGCTTACTTGCGAAGAGTAAAACCGAAGAGTCTGAAGAAGCGGTGATTGCAAAAATTGACGTCCAGAGTATAAGGGAATACAGAAAGAACAATTACTCATTGAGCGAAAGAAATGTAGAAGCTTATCGGGAACTTTTTAATTTATAGGTTTTTGAGCAAAGAGTTAACTCTCCGAAAAGTTTATTAATTTAAAGAACCACGTCTATGGGGGCGTCGAGTACATCATTGGCATCCATCCCGCCGCCGATGCATCTGTAATTTTTTTGGCGCCCCCCTACTTTTGAATCAGCACCGCATTTATAATCCCTTCTTGGCTTGGGCGGTTTGTAACTTTTGCTTTTCCGAGTTCAGTCAGAATCACTGCACCCTTTGTGATAACATTGTGCCTTACATAGTGCACGTGTGCGGGATTTTCAACTACGCCTTTAATTTCTGCCCTTAAAACCTTTTTCTGCAAGGGATCGTAAACGTTTGCGTATTTATCTGCAAAAAGCTTTACTTTATAATCTCCACCCATCATTCTCTCCTTTTTAACTTTTCTATCGCCAATTGTAGTCATTACCTGCTCTCCACCGAGCTCATACTTCCTCTTCTTTCTGTGTGGTCTGTATAATCCGCCCGTTGGCTTTCTTCTACTTCTCCCTTGGAATATCATTGACTCACCTCTTCGCTGTTACAACTCTCGCCTTAAAGATTTTATGCCCTTGCGAAAACTGCTATGGGGAGCGGTGGTGGACGGCTGACCGAAAGGAGGAAAGTCCCCCCACCCGCTAAGGTAGACTCCGTAAGGAGTATCTCCGAGAGGGGATTGAGCGGAAACAGAAAAAACCCGGTAGGAGGAAATGCGATGAGGCTGAAAAGCTGAGATCACTCCTGCTGGTTGAAAGTTCCGCTCGCTACCGGGTGCAACGCTCTGCGGCTCAGATTGATGCCGTCGGAACAGAAGGGGGCTTATTACCACCACTCCCCCCTAATTAATGCCATTCCAACATTTATCGCCACATGTCCAGTCATTAACCCGCCTACACATTTGTATCGTTTGTAGACTTCAGAAAAAGTAATTCCGGAAAGTAGCATGAAGAAGGCAACTTTTTCAATCCCAAACTGGATGAGAAGAGATGATTCTGGGAAATGTATTAAAATCCAAGCTAATAAACCAAAAATTCTGCCAAAACTTTCTTGCCAGATTCTCCAAACATAGAAATCAACCGCTGAAACGTTTATGCACATCAAAAACAGTAGTTTCAGCAAATCTAATCCTTTTCCGCTCGCACCAAGGACTGGACCGAAGAGAAAAAGGAAAAGAGGCAAAAAAGGAAGATAAGCTATAAAACCCAAAATAAAAGCTTTTTTACAGCATAAAATCCTGAGTTCTTGGTTTTTTAAGTATATGTAAACTGCTGGGAAAATGAGAAGAGAAAAGGAAATCGCCAATACATGAACTTCATATATTCCATGGTAGCTAAGGAAATTTTCCGGTTCAAGAAGAGCTCTTATTAGGAAGTAGATTGCAATTGGTAACAATGCAATCTGAAATCTCTCTTTCTTGTCCACGAGTTCTGTTCTCTTAACATTTTTAAATTCTACGTTCCCGCCAGCGCTGGGAATATAGCTTTCAAAGAGATGGATGTTCTCAACTTCTTAGAAACTCTCTCCTTTGTAACTGCCTTCTCGCCTTTTTAAGTGCTCAAGAGAGCGACGCCGGTTCGAATCCAGCTGGGATATTTAAAGATTGGAAATCAAAGGACTTAAATTTAATTTCTTGCTCAACATTATCACGCAATTCGTGTTTAAAGCTTTGAAATAATGCGAAAAGCTTATTTACTTGTATTTCGAATAGAATTAATTTGGTAAAATAGTCCTGTAAGACCGCTGAAACAGATCTCGGTGGCCTGTATGGAACTATTTTACCACAAAAATTTAAAAGGGGGCGTATATGAGAATTAACTCAATAATAGGAATCTTAGCAGTGTTATTCTTAGTCTGCAGTATCTTTCCAGCCTTTGCGGACGATTTTACAAACGTAAGCGAGTGCATGGAGATAACGCAAAGCGGATACTATAGGCTAATCCAAAGCATTTCAGGGCTTTTAAGCGGTGAAGATTACTGCATAGGAATCTCTGCAAACGACGTGGTTTTAGATGGACAGGGATTTTCGGTGACTGGGAGTGGTAGCGAGACAGGAATTCTCGTTCAGGCGAACAACGTCACAATAAAAAATGTTAGCGTTTCTGCGTATGGTTTTGGTATCTATCTCAGCTCTTCCAGCAGTAACACTATAGCTAACAATACCATCTCGAACAACAATAATGGTGGTGGCATCAGTTTCTATTACTCCAGCAACAACACCGTGACTGACAATTCTCTTTCGGGTAACCATTACAATATCTACCTCTATTCCAGCAGTTACAACAGGATTTCAGACTGTAAAATAGCTAACATTGATAAAACTATGTATGGGATCTATACCTATGGACCTTGGTATGGACAGCCTTGCGATTACGGATCCAATTACAACATCTTTTGAGAACAACACGATCTCAGATACTTACTATGGTATCCTTATCGAGTCCCCACGCCAAAACTAACAAATCCAGTTATGACTCCCGTAGAAATTCAAGAAAAAACAAAATTAGTAACGCCAGAAACTCAAAAAGAATCAAAGACTCCAACTCCCACACCAAAATCTTATACTCCAGGTTTCAAAGTCCTTTTTGCAATTGTTGGACTGACTGTTGCAGCTTATCTCCGGAGACTTTAATATATCTTTAATCTTTCTCGAGAACAAAAATTAATTATAGCACTCAGAAAAGCGGGAATAAAGCTATTATATGTAGGCATAGAAAGCGGAGACGACGAGATCCTTGCAAAGATCAGAAAAGGTGCAAGCTCCGATGAAATTTATGAGGCTTGCAAAAAGGCTCATGAATGCGGTTTCGACTTATCTGTGACCGTGCTAACTGGCATCGGTGGTAGAGGGAAGATGAAAGACAACGCAATTAACACTGCA
>JAWBZL010000046.1:0-8791 GCA_038866255.1 Archaeoglobaceae archaeon | reverse complement strand
ATCGTAGAAAACGCTCACGATCTCGTTTGGCTTTAGCAAAGGAATGTGGATGAAGCAGTTCGCTCCAGTTGTGTTGAAAACTCCCGCTTTGTTGATTTTGTCTGGCACAAAATTGCTTGCAGTGTTGCTAATATTCACAGCACTGCTCGAACCATTGTGGAAAAGAGAACAACCTGTAGAGTTGTTTACCAACTTAACAGCAACCCATATGTCATAAATCGCTTCATCGGCTTTGTTCGTTATGTTCACGTAGCCAATAACGTTTGTCGTGTATGTAAAACTTGGACCGCTTCCTGGCTGAACGGTAGTGTTCACCTTCTCCTCGATCACTATGTCAAGCGGTGCTGCTCCTGCTATTCCTATGGTAATTATTGTTATTATCACCACCATTATCATTCCTGTCTTCTTTTTCTTTTTTGAGGTTTCGGCCATGGTTTTATTTTCCCAAACAACGATATAAAAATTTTTCGACAATTTGAATAACTCAAACCTTATGAATTAAAATTGACCCTAAGATTTATATTTCCCGCGGAGATCTGCGAAGGATATGAGAATTGTGATGAAATTCGGGGGCGCAAGTGTGAAAGATGGTGCAAGCATACTCCATTGCACAAATCTCGTAAAAAAATTCACCCATGAGAATGAAGTGGTTGTAGTTGTCTCAGCAATGTCAGGGGTGACAGATTTATTGCTAAACGCAGCTAAGAAGTGCAGCAGCGAACCTTCTGCCGGTTATGTGAAGCTTTTCGTTGCTGAAATGATGAAGAAACATTACGAGGCAGTTGAAAAAGCTGTTCTAAACGAAGATGTAAAGAGCAGAGTTATTCAGGCTCTTGAAAGACTTTTTGATGAGCTCGAAAAGGTTCTGCTTGGTATAAGCTATCTCGGAGAGCTTACAAAGAGGAGTGAAGATTACATAGTTTCCTTCGGCGAAAGACTGCTCGCACCAATATTCTCCGCTTCCCTCCTTTCAATTGGAGTGGATTCAGTCGCGCTAACAGGAGGAGATGCGGGGATAATAACGGACAAGAACTACAACAGAGCAAAGCCTTTGCCGGGAGTTTACGAGCTTATAAGGACGAGACTTGAACCCCTTCTCAAGATAAAGAAAACAGTGCCAGTTGTTACTGGATTCATAGGCGCGGCTGATGATGGGAGCATAACAACCCTTGGAAGGGGTGGAAGCGATTACACTGCAACAATCCTCGCCTCCGCGCTGAATGCTGATGAGGTCTGGCTATGGAAAGAGGTTGATGGCATAATGACGTGTGATCCAAAGTTTGTCCCGAACGCGAAATTTATCCCCGAGATCTCATATCAGGAGGCGATGGAACTTTCGCACTTCGGTGCAAAAATTTTGCACCCGTTGGCCTTGATTCCAGTGATGAGAAAGGGAATTCCGGTAAGGATAAAGAACGTTTTCAACCCAGATGTGGAGGGAACTGTTATATGCGCAAACACAAAGGAGACAAAGGACATAGTAAAAGCACTGAGCCTGATCCAGAATACCGGAATTGTTAATGTTAGCGGTGCTGGATTCGATTTTGCAGAAATAATGGCGGAGGTTTTCAGGATTCTAAGCGAGGAGAGAGTTAACGTAATTATGGTTGCCCAAAGTTCCTCAGAACTGAGCTTATCAATCGTTGTTGACAACAGAGACGTTGAAAAAGCATACAAAGCGCTGAAGAGAATGGAAAACGGAGTTATAAGGGTGAGCAAGATCGAGGGAATATCGATTGTAAGCGCAGTCGGTGCGGGAATGGCTGGAACGCCCGGAGTTGCTGGTAGAATTTTCTCTGCACTCGGAAGAAACAAAATAAACGTTGTTATGATAAGCCAGAGCTGTTCTGAGTTTAACATATCCTTTGCAGTCAAGGCTGAAGATGGAATAAACGCGGTAAGAATAGTTCATGACGAGTTCGGACTCAACTCTTAGAGATCTCACAAAAAAAGCTGCAAATCTGCTTTTAAAGCACGATTTCGCGAGAATTTATACACACTACGATGCAGATGGAATCTCAGCTGGAGCAATAATAGCCAGAGCCCTGATTACAGCTGGAAAAAGCTTTCAGATCAGTTTTCTCAAGGGATTAAACGATTTTGAACCTGAAAACGACGATCTCATAATCTTTGCAGACATGGGAAGTGGTTACAGCGAAAAAATCTCCCAGATAAATTCAGACGTGATAATCCTTGACCACCACAAACCGGATGGTGAGATAAAGGCCAGAAAAAACCTTGTCCACGTGAATCCACATTTGATCGGGGTTGATGGAAGTTATGAGATTTCTGCAAGTGGCGTGGCGTATTATTTTGCAAAGGAGCTCGGAGCAAAGACTAATTTAGCTTCAATTGCAATTCTTGGAATTTTGGGTGATAAGCAGAAATTTTCTGGTTTAAACAGGCAGATTCTGGATGAAGGAATATCCTCGGGATGCATTGAAGTAAAAACCGGGCTCAACTTGCCATCCGGGAAGCTCTCAAAAGCACTCAGGATGAGTTTAGAGCCATTCCTTGATTTTTATAAAAAAGATGATGAGCTCGAGTTTTTTATAAAAAAGCTTAAGCTCGAGGACAAAGAAGTGGATGAGCTTGATTTCAAAGAGATTCAAAGACTTGCGGATGCAATAGTGCTAAGACTTTTAAAAATTGGTGCATATGAGGGAGTTTTTGAACAGATCATTGGTAAAAAGATTTCTGTAAAAAATCTCCCCATTCAAAACTCCTCAACACTCGTGGATCTTCTAAATTCCTGCGGAAGAATAGGGGCAACGAGTGTTGCCTTCAGCTCTCTGATGGGTGATGAAAAAGCGGCAAAAGAGGGGAGTGAAATAATGGAGAGATACACTGAGGAGATACTTGAGGAGATTTGGAAAAGGAGGAGTGATGTGAAGGAGGGATTTTGCATTCGCTATCTTGTGATGGATGATGCAATCTCCACAAGCCCAATTGCGACAATACTTTCGCGATATCTTTTGCCAGACAAGCCATTAATTGTTTTAAACATAAAGAGAGATGGAAAGGTGAAAGTTTCAGCAAGAACGACTGACAAAATAGCACAGCACTTGGATTTGGCAGAAATAATGCGATTGTCAGCTTTGCGTGTAAATGGAATTGGTGGAGGGCACAGAGTTGCTGCAGGAGCAAACATTTCCAAGGATAGGATTGAGGAGTTTTTGAAGGAGGTCGACAGGCTTTGCTGTGCTATGCTCGCTTAGAGCTTGAGTTAAAGGATGCTGAGAGCGTTGCAAAAGCTTTGAGAGTTGATGATCCGGAATGGTGCAAGTGCTTGGCACAAAAGGGAAAAATTATCATTGAAATAAGGACAGAAAAAATAAGCTCCCTCCTCTACGCGATCGATGATTACTTGATGCACATAAAGATGTGCGAAAAGATATGAGAATTCCAGAAAAAGACTACACCGAAATAAAAAGAAATCTAAACAAAATCGCAGACCTTGAAAAATTTCCCCTGCCAAGAGGGGTTCTTCATGCCATACTTGTGCAGAAAAAAGTTGAGAGCGTTAAAAGAAAATACCACCTATTTTCCTGCAAAACAAAAGAGATTCTGGAGCACTGGCAACAGAGAAAAAGATTTCCGAACTGGTTAACTCTAACACCCGTTATGAAAGTTCGGCTTTTACTTAAGGCGATGGATTTCTCAGCAAAGGAGATAAACAAAGCGTTGAGAGAGCCAAAAAGTCTCGATTCAGAACTTTTAGGCGTTGTTTATGAGGCTGTTTCAAGAGATTTCGTTTATTCCCCTATAGCAGTAAAATTGCAAATGGTTCTTGGAAAAATAGGGGAGAAAATTGTGGAAGAAGAGCTAAAAAACCTTGGTATCAATTTTAAAACTGAAAAAGAGCTTAAAATGCAAAAAACACCCGATTTCTATTTTGATGATGAAGTTGTAATCTTTGGCAAAAAGATAAGGTGGATCGAAAGCAAGGCGCTTTTTGCTGATTTCAGAACTCATGAGCTTTATCTTAAAAAGCAGATATCAAAATACAAAGAGCTCTTTGGCGATGGAATTGTTGTTTATTGGAGGGGCTGTCTTGAAGGGCTTGAAGCAAGCGATGGAAGTGAGTTCAAAAGCGAGCTAAAGAAAAAACTTCTTGAAATGAAAATAACTTTTTTAAAAGATTACGAAGCCAATGGAGAACCACTGAGACTTGCGGAAAAATTTGTTTTGGATTTTGAAACGAATGAGACTTTTCCGTACAACCACGGGGCAGTCAAAATTCTTAAAAACATGGGTTTCAAGCTGTTATTCAAGTAGAAAAAGCCGACAGTTTCCGCGCTTCCCGGGACCTCTCGGAACCCAGTACAACGCGGAACGGAACGGGGCTTAACTTCCGGGTTCGGAATGAGTCCGGGTGTTTCCCCCGCTCCTATGACCGTCGGCAAAATTTTTTTGCAATTCGATATTTAAGGCTTTTGCCCGAGAATGCGATCTTCAATGCTAATTTTTCGCCTGCCAAACTTCTCCCCAACATTTCTCTGCATCAGATAAACAATTACAAGTATGCTTAAAACCAATGTGAACAGAGCAAAGAGATCGTATTGGATTGTGAAGAGAGAATAAAGGATTTCAAAGCCAAATAGAACCATTGTAAGGATTCTTGCCCAGTTCTTCAGCATCAAAAGCCCAATTGCGCCGATAAGGTAAAGCATGCCAATAAGGATAGTGCCAATTGCTATTGCATCGTAAAGCTTGCTGAAAATGTCTCCAAGGTTTTCGAGGTTTGATATGTCAAACGTGACGTTCAAACTGTATAAAACATTTTTAAATTCCTCTTCAAGCACCGGATAAACTTCCTCCTTAAAGAGCATCATCGAACTCCCGCTAAGAATGCCTATTAAAGCGATGAAGATCATGAACACTGCAATGAACAAAACGCCGAGAGGGGGCATAGAAATGCCTAAATCAGATAGATAAATCTTTTTTTAAAATTACCCACTCCTTTGATGAAAAGTATCTCTCTGCAAGCTTACTTTCAATTAATTTTTCAATCTCAAAACCAAACTTTTCAAAAAAAGTAATTGACTCGCTTCCAGCGCTGATCATGCATTTTAAACTTTTTAAATTTCTGATCCTTGCCTCCTCAATTGCTCGCCGCATTAGGGCTGACCCTATACCATTTCCCCTTCGAAAAGGGGAGACGACAATGAAATTCACAAACCCTTCCCCTTTCTTCGGATTTTTTACAAAGAATTTGAGAAGAAGTGAAGCTCTGAGTCCATCGATAAAACCGAGTTTTTCTCTGAGGAATCCAAAGATCTTTTGCTCCTCAAAAGTTATGCGAAGAAAGCCAACAACTCTCCCATCTTCCGCAACAAAACAACCCTCGGGATTTTTCTCAAAAAATTCCCCCAGTATTTCTCTTGCAAGGTCCACATCGCGAAAGATCGTTGCGAGTTCTCTTTCGAAAGAAAGAACAAGAATCCTTATAACATCGTTTAAATCAGATCTTTTAAGCGGCCTCACTATCATGGAACGCCCTTATTCTTTCAACTGCTTTTTTAAGATTTTCCATCGAATTTGCATAGCTTATTCTAACAAATCTTTCGTTTCCACTTCCGAAAGCAATTCCGGGAGTTACGGCAACACCATGGTTTATCAACTTCTCAGTGAAATCCATGCAGTTTTCCTCAACATCGAGGAACATGTAAAAAGCTCCCTCTGGTTTCACAGTCCAGTATAGTTTGCTAAGTTCGCTGTAAATGAAATCTCTTCGCCTTCTAAACTCAGAAACCATCCTTGAAACTATTTTCTCGAAGTCGCGATTGATCATAACCTCTGCAACAGCCTTCTGAGCAAAAGCTGGTGCACATACTCCGTTAACCTGATGAACCTTCAGCATTGAGTTCAAAAGCTCCTCTCTTGCCACAACATATCCTATTCTCCATCCCGTCATCGCCAAGGACTTTGAAAAACCATTTACAACGACTACATTTTCGTAATCTGCAAGGCTAACGGGTTTTTTGTCGTAATAAATCCTATCATAGATCTCATCGCTGACAACAATTGCATCATAATCCATTGCAACCTCTGCAATCGCTCTTGCAGCTTTTGCATCTATAACTGCGCCAGTAGGATTGTTAGGATAATTTAGAAAGACAACACTCACATCCCTTGCCATGACTTCGGAAAAGAGCTCCAAATCGGGAACAAATTCAGTATGATGCGTTTTTATTTCCGTTACTTTTGCTTTGCACATTTTTGCATATGTGAAGTAGCTCAGAAATGAGGGAGAAGGAATTACAACTCTCGAGCCTTCTTCAATAAAAGCAAGACTTGCATTTAGCAGAGCTTCACTTCCTCCTGCAGTAATCATTACATTGTCCATAGATACGCCGTATTTTTCTGCAATTGCATTTCTAAGTTCCTCTATGCCAAGATTTGATGTGTAGTGAGTGAAACCAGACTTCATAGCCTCAATTGCTTTTTCAATAATCTCTTCCGGAGTTGCAAAATCTGGCTCGCCAATGGTGAGACTAACGATATCTTTTCCCTCTTTTTTTGCTTTTTCAACGATTTCAAACATTCTTCTGATTAGCGAAGTTGAGATCTCCTTTAATCGCTCCGCTTCCATTGAAAAAACTTGCCATAGAAAATTAAAATCTTTCGACTTAATGCTTTCAAATAAAAAATAAAATAGAATTATTCAACCTTTATTTTCTTTCCAGCTCCAGCTCTTTTTGTAAGCGTAACCTCCAGAACTCCATTGTTGTATCTCGCCTTCGCTGAATCGGGATCAACTTCTGCTGGAAGATTCACAATCTCATGATACTTCCTTGTCTCGCCCTCAGCCCTAATCTCAAGCGACCTCTCTGTTGCTTTAAGCTCTATGTCCTCTTTTCTGACTCCAGGCATTTCCGCAATTACTTGGACTTCGTTATCTGTTTCTATAACATCAACTAATGGTTTTCTCTCCTCAATGCCCGTTTCCTTGATCAAAGGCTTTGTTCCAAACTCTCTGATCTCTGGTTTCCCATCAGGGCCAATTCTAATCGAGAAACCACGAACAATCGGTTTCACCTCACCAACTTCTCCGAACCTGAAAGCCCTTTCAATGTCCCTCACCATTCTCCTAAATATCTCGTCGAAATCCTCGAAAGGGTCCCAATCCCACATGTCCTCATCTTCCTCTTCCCTATCCCTTCTCCTTCTTCTCCAAACCATACAAAACCACCTCACGCATACATTTTTTGAAAATCTTTCATAAGGTTCTCATACCTCCTCAAATCCTCGCTCGTAAGACTTGGCTTAACTTTTTTGAACGCTTCCTCAAAGTGTCTCTTTGTTATCTTTATCTTCCCAGCAATCTCTGCAGCTTCCTTTGGATCCCTGACATTTGCTAAGGCTTCCCTGATTGCAAGCATTCCCGCTTCCCTGCATACTGCCTCAATATCTGCACCGCTGTAGCCTTCACTTTTTTCTGCAAGTTCCTCGATGCTTACATCTTCATTCAAAGGCTTTCCACGTAGATGAATCCTGAATATCTCCTTCCTTGCTTCTTTATCAGGTGGCGGAATGTATACATGTCTTTCAATTCTTCCGGGCCTTAGCAAAGCAGGATCAACTAAGTCAGGGCGATTTGTGGCAGCAATTACAACGACGTCGCGGAGCTCTTCAAGTCCATCGAGCTCTGTTAAGAGCTGGCTGACGACTCTTTCTGTGACATGTGAATCGCCAATACCACCTCTTCTCGGAGCAAGGCTATCGATCTCGTCAAAGAAGATTATCGCTGGCGCAACCTGTCGAGCCTTTCTAAACATGTCCCTAACATGCTTCTCACTCTCTCCAACCCACTTGCTCAGCAATTCTGGACCCTTGACACTTATGAAGTTTGCATTGCTCTCATTAGCAACCGCCTTTGCAAGCAAAGTCTTTCCTGTGCCAGGAGGACCGTAGAGCAGAATTCCTTTTGGTGGCTTTATGTTCGTAACTCTAAAGACCTCGGGGAACTTTAATGGCCATTCCACCGCTTCCTTAAGCTCCTGCTTCGCGTTTTCAAGCCCACCAATGTCTTCCCAGCTCACTCTTGGAATTTCAACCAAAACTTCTCTCATCGCTGACGGTTCAATGAACTTTAACGCCTCCTCAAAATCCTTCTTCGTCACAACAAGCTTTGATATGACCTCCGCAGGAATTTCTTCAGCTTCTATGTCTATCTCACCCTTGTCCATTCTCTCCCTAAGGGCGTGCATTGCAGATTCCTTTGCTAAAGCAGCTATGTCTGCTCCAACGAAACCATTTGTCTTATCTGCAAGTTCTTCGAACATCATTTCAATTAGCTTTGCCTTCACTTCCTTCAGAAGTTCCTCATTTTGAGACATTATCTTCTTTATCTCCTCTTCATCCTTTGCTTTCTCAATCTTTTTCTTTAATTCCTCAATCAGCTTCCTGTCAAATCTTTCCGCTTTCAAAATCTCATTAAGAGCTATCTGGATATCCCTTACGTTGTATTGCGGTTCTATTGGCATTCCCCTTGTATGTATCTGGAGAATTTCCTTTCTTCCATCCTTATCCGGAACACCTATTTCAATTTCTCTGTCAAACCTTCCAGGTCTGCGAAGCGCTGGATCTATGGCTTCAGGGCGATTTGTGGCAGCGATTACGATTACCTGTCCCCTCGATTCGAGACCGTCCATCAAAGCCAAAAGCTGTGCAACAACGCGGCGTTCAACTTCGCCCGTTACTTCTTCCCTTTTTGGTGCAATTGAGTCAATTTCATCGATGAATATTATACTTGGCGCATTTTGTTTTGCCTCCTCAAATATTTCTC
>JAWBZL010000045.1:0-9084 GCA_038866255.1 Archaeoglobaceae archaeon | reverse complement strand
GCTTAAAATCCCTGAAATGTCATTTACAAGCCTGTAATAGCCGGGTTGGGTTATTTCCGTGCATTTATCCACATCAACGGCAAGAACTGGAGCGAGGCTAAGGAACAATAGAGCTAAGAGCGCTCCAATTCTCATGGAAATCACCAGCTTAAAGGAGTGTTAATAAAATAAAAATTTTTCGTTTTAATGTCAGCACTCTTATTCTACTCCTGCTATTCTTTATGGTGTAATATTGAGGGCTTTTCTGTTTGGTGGCATATGATCTGCTCATCTTTTGCTCTTTTGTTTACCTTTCTGTCAGCTTTTGCATCGGGAATTCGATGCAAGATGACAAAAATCGCATTAATGTAAATTGAGAATTAGTCAATACTTGACACGGTCTTTTTTATTATCAGTGAATTGTAAGTTTAAATCCCAATTCAGGGGAATCGAAATAAAAAGCTACATTATTCCAGCCCTTCTCAAAGCATCCTCAATTCTCAAAATCCTCGAATTTATTTCCCTAAGATTCGTTTCCAGATAATCCCTGAAATCAGATCTTAGCATTTCAAGCTTCTCGTTTGTCTCATCGATCTTCTTTCCAAGCTCCTCCCTTGTCTGATCAACTTTCCTTCCAACTTCATCCACTTTCCTTCCAACTTCGTCAACTTTCCTTCCCACTTCTTCTATTCTCTTTATCGTCCCATCCTGCTTTTCAAGCATCTTAACTCCAACCTGAACAATCTTTGAAAGCTGCGAAGTGTTGAAGCTTGCTCTAAACTTTTCGATGTCTCTAACTCTACCCTTGAATTCTTCGACGCTTATCTCCTCAACCAAAGCATTTTCCGGTTTATTTCTTTTCAAGAATTCAATGAACTGCTCCAGCTGCTCCTTTTCACCATCGACAAGAACGATTAAAGCTTCTTTTCCATTTATTTTGACGTTTCTTGCATCGAAGCACGGAATGAAAAGCGAGTCAGCTTCTTCAAGCAGAAACAGGCGATAGCCGACTTCGTGAACCTTTCCCTTGATCGTTATCTTGTAAGCCATAAAAGAATTTTTTTATTGTCTTTAAAACTCTTTCCATAATCTTTTAATTACCCGTGAGGATCGTGGAACCGATCTCATGGGTTAAACTTATTTTGCTTTCTTCATTACAACCCGAAAGCCTCGTCCTTTAGGGTGGGGAGGAGGTCAGGCTGGGGCTGTTGTCCGTCTGCTTCAACTTCATCTTCAGTTAGAGCTCACGTAAAAGATTTATTGTAACAAGTATAAGAACATTGGAGCTTTGTCCTCGAAAAATTATCTCGTGCATGGAACTTATAAACCTATCTACGGTCGGATCAAAATTTTTGCTGCAATTTTTTCCAAATGGGATTCTTTTAGATGCCCTAAAAAATGCTTCATCATTCAGTTGTATACCCTTCAAAGCTTATCATTGCTTTCTCTCTCGCTATAGAATCTGCTGCAACTGCCAACGCTGGTCTTCCAAATTCCCACAGCACGAACTTCTGCTCCCGAATTTATTAAAAATAGGACTTATAAATTAACCAGCTTGCTGCCCCAAAAAGGTTTGCAATTTCTTTTGCAGCTCTGCAAATCTCTCTCTTAACCTTTCTTCCTGTCTTTCAAGAGTTTTAATTCTGATCTCGTAGCTATCTCTTTTCTCTGTCAATTCCTTAACAATTTTTTCCTTACCTTCTTTTACGAGAATACTCCCAACTGCTTTGTAGATCGTTGCATTTTCGTCTACGGTTTGAAGTTCATTTAACGCCTGTTTCGTCTCTTCAAGCATGGCCTCAACTTGCGCTTTCTGAGTAATTACAAGCTGTAACTGCTGCTGAATTTGCTGAAGCTGTGCAACCAGATTCTGAACCTGAGGGGGCAGTTCGCTCATATCAACACCTCTATTTCCGAGCACATCTTTATTAGTCTCAGCCACGAGTTTATCGCAGCTCTCAAATCCGAAACTGAGTCTGCGAAGATTTCAATTGTTAGATTTTCTCCAGATTGATAAACCTTTGCTTTTGTAAGCGTAGTGCTCTCCTCAGGCTTTAAAGCCAATAAAATTTCGTAACTGAGTTTCAATTCTATTTTTGCCTTCATACTACCACAAGCGCTCTTTTAAGATTTTTTCAATCTCTTCAATTTCCGCATCAGTCCTTACACAATAACTGCAGTGATGAACAATGGATGCAAGATGGCCAGTTTTCCTCAATTTTTCAACAAAATCGAGAGTTGGTGGAACTGAGCTCCGGATCGTGCTGCAAATCCTCGGAAGACTGTAGGCAAGCGGATAATCTATCTCGTTTATGATTTTTTCCAAAAAATCTTTTAACTTTCCCTCTGCTTTACTTAGCATCGCACTAACAAACTCGATATCTTTAAGCTCTCCAAGCCAAAGAGGGCCCAGAATTTTTGATTTTTCCCCGCACTTGCACTTTTCTATAGCTTCTCCGAATTTCAAAATTTTTTTTCTCAAACATTTTGGACAAAAAAGGATGAAACCAATTTTTTCAAGTGTTTTTGTTGTTTCAGAACTCGAGCGCCTCATTTTTACATGAACTCTGTAATAATGCTCTCGACACCAAGATATCATTGGATAAATAGCTTTCTCAAATCTCGCCGCCGTTCTTGCAATGAATCCAATTAAAACTCGAAGTCCAATCTCATGGGGTACATCGGTTTTTAAAACAAATGCAGAGTATTTTCTCATTCCGGCTGAAGCTTTACAGCACAAAGCTTCCAGATCTGTGGCTGTTACGCTTAAAAAACTTGTATGAACGCAAGAGGATTCGATGAAGTTCGCCGGGCTACCAAATGGGTCTATGTCAATATGCTCAAACTTCCTTTCTCTTGCGAGCAAAGATGCATCTTTGCACAAAACCTCCGCAAGTATTCCGTTAAGCTCGAGATTTTTTTCGATTACCTTCACAGCTCTCGGATTTGCATCGTTAAAAACAACATTACAATCAGCTTCGAGAATTGCCCTAATTCCTCTTACTCCAGTTGCAGAGAAGGCGTCAAGTATTTCGTGTTTCCCAATTGTCGAGAAAACGAGCATGTCAAGATCTCTGCAGAATTTCATTCTTGGATTGTAAAAGATGCCATCAACTAAAATTCTGGCTTTCCCTTCAATGATCATAAATTTTCACGATTTCTTCAGCAATTTTGTTGCGATTTGCTTCGCTGAGAACAAAAAGTCTGAATTCTTTCTTTATTTTCTCTAAAAGCCAGTGATTTGCTCTGTAATGAACTGTAAAAAGGAGATTGTCTTTTTCAATCAGCTTATCTACAATTGAGACAAATTTTTGGCTCTTGAGCTCCATTGGACCAACCTCGTCGATCACAATAAGATCTCCATCAAAGCTGATTTCATCGAGGAATTTTTCAAAGTTCTCGACGAGAACTTCATACTTGCCCACCATAACTTTTCCCTTTCCAACTCTTGCAAGTTGCGCAGAACGATTTGTAGATAAATCGATTAACCTAAATCCAGTTCTAACGTTCAATTCTCTTTCCTCCCTTGTAACAAAGCCACCTATTGAAATTTTCGATTTCAATGCCTCATAAACTTTTAAACAAAGTGTTGTCTTCCCTACACCAGGTTTGCCAGTGACAGCGATTTTCATTGAAGCGAATTTTTTGCTGAGAATTTAATCTTTCACATAGCGCCTCATTATGATAGATTAATTTGAAACAAATAGAAAATTTTTTATTTTATCTACTTCCTAAGAATTATAGGTGACGAGTATGAAAGAACTTCTGGGGGATGTTTTTGAAAAACCCGAACCTCTGAAAGGTATACGAGTCCTTGAAGTATGCAGCGTCGTTCTTGGTCCGGCTGCAGCGGATTACTTAGCAGAGTTCGGCGCAGAAGTGATAAAATTTGAGGCAAGACGTGGAGACCAGATGAGATACGTAACTCCATATGCATATTTCTACAAAAATCTCTCTCCTGGGTTGCTTGAGCAGAATCACAACAAATACTGGGTTGGGATGCATTTTGGACATCCAAAAGCGAGGGAGATTTTCTATAGGTTTGTAAAGAAAAGCGATGTCGTGATCGACAACTTAACCCCAGGAAGAATGGCAAAATGGGGACTAAGTTATGAAAAACTCAGGGAGATAAACCCGAAAATAATACAGCTCCATGTGTCTGGATTTGGAAGCTGGGGGCCTTTTACTGGTAGAACATCTTATGATGCGATCGCTCAAAGTGAGGGTGGTTTAGCATACATAACAGGTTTCGAGGGCAGAATTCCGCTTAAGTCAGGAGTATGGATTGCTGATTGGACCACAGCACTTGCATGTGCGATAGCTATAGTTGCGGCGCTTAACTACAGAGAAAGAACGGGTGAGGGGCAGTTCATAGACATCTCACAGGTTGAGACTGTCATTCGCTACTTAGACTGGACATGGTTGTATGTTTACAAAACCGGAAAAAATAGGGAAAGAGCTGGAAACAGAGATCTCGCCATTTGTCCATCAGATCTCTTCGATTGCAAAGATGGATGGGTTGCAATTGCTGCGTTTACAGAAGAGGAATTTAAAGGGCTATGCATGGCGATGGGCAGAATGGATCTTTTTGAGAGGTTTGCAGATCCACTTTTAAGACTCAAAGACGAGAACGCAAGGCTAATACTTGCAGAGATTGCAAAATGGGCAAAGGAAAAAAGTATAAAGGAGATCGAAGAACTTGCGCTGAAATATGGGTTTGCAGCCTATCACGTTGTTGACGTAGAGGGGGCTTACAACAGTGAGCATTTCCGGGAGAGAAATGCTGTTCAGGAATACCACGACCCCCTCTATGGCCCACTTGTCGAGCCATGCTATCCGCCAAGGATGGAGACACCAGCAAGAATCAAATGGGGTGCAAGACCCATGGGCTTTGACAACGAGCACGTTCTTGCAAGAATTCTTGGATTGAGCATGAAAGAGATCCAAAAACTCTACGAAGAAGGTGTAATCTACAAGTGGAATCCAAACGTCCCATCCCAGTGCCCGCCAAAAGATTGGGATGGTAAATCGGGATTGAAATATCCGTGAGGTGGGAGCATGGAGGAGAAAATAGTTGGACTTGCAATCGATCCTGAATATGCGAAGTTCATTCACTCTATTACAAAACCAGAAGATGTTTTTGGTAAACCCGAGGCTCTTGATGACATTGTGGTTTTGGATTTGAGTTATGGAAGTTTTGCGGGACTTGTTGCGTCTTCATTCTTGGCAGAACTTGGTGCAGAAGTTATAAGAGTTGAACCTCCCACTGGAGACGTAGCAAGAAAAATGACCCCCGAAGGGATCATGATCGGAGATGCAGGGCTTGGATACATTGTTGAGGGTAGAAACAAATACCACATAACACTGAACATTGAAAAAGAGGAGGGGAAAGAGATTTTCAAGAAACTTGTGAAAAAAGCGGATGTGCTCATAGAAACCTTTAAACCGGGCTACATGGATTCGCTTGGAATTGGATATAAAGTGCTTAAAGAATTAAATCCTGGCCTCATATACTGTGCAATAACTTCATTTGGTCAATTTGGCAAAGATGCGGAGAAATTCGGAGAAATGAGGGGGTATGACATAATCGACCAAGCAAGAGGGGTTGTGATGAGCGTAACTGGGGAACCAGATCTCGATCCAGAAGTGCCGCAGGAGTTCAAGAAACCTGTAAAGGCTGGAAACTGGATGGGTTGGTATGTTGGGGGCATGTGGGCTGCATTTGGAATTCTTTTGGCAATGTTTTACAGGAGAAAAACAGGAAAAGGACAGTTCATCGATGTCTCCCCCTGCGAGGGGTTGATGGCGATAGCTAACTATCTCATGCAATACTACCACATGACAAAAATGGATGGGGAAGCAAAGAAAATGGTAAGAGCTGGGAATTTCGACTACGCTGTCTTTCCATATACATACGTCAAATCAAAGGATGGTTACGTTTTCATGTCAGGATTCACAGACCCAAATTGGGCCGCGCTCTGTGAAATCATGAATCGCCCCGATTTGCAGAAAGGGTATCCCACAATAAGGGAGAGACTAAATCCTTACAACCAGCCAGTTGTGCAGAAAGAGATTGAGAAGTTCACAAGTCAATACACTTCCGAAGAACTGCTTAAAATCGTTCTTGATTACTCTAAGAGACCGGACAAAAAGGGAACAGTTGTGACCGGGAGATTAAATGCGCCAAAAGAAGTAATAGAAGTTGAACACTTCAAAATAAAAGAGACCTTTGTCGAAAGAGAAGATCCAAATTATGGAAGCGTTCTCGTACAGAACTCACTTTTCCGATTTATGTCAGCAACCCCTGGAAGGATAAAGTGGATCTGCAGACCAATTGGGGCAGATAACGAATACATATATTCCAAATATCTGGGTTTGGCGGGTGAGAATCTAAGAAAATTGGCAAAAAATGGGATCATATAAATCTTTTAATTTTTAAATATTAGTTGCAAAACTCGAACAAAAAGAAAAAGATTATTTAAGGGACGCAAACTCTTAGCTGGTGAACTATATGAAATTCGGAGTCGAGTTTGTGCCAGATCTGAAATTTTACGAGCTCGAGTACTATGTCAGAGTTGCAGAAGAAAGCGGTTTTGACTACACTTGGATCACGGACCACTACAACAACAGAAACGTGTATTCGATGCTGACAATTCTTGCTCTGAACACGAAAAAGATCAAACTCGGCCCAGGGGTTACAAACCCGTATCACATAAATCCCGCGTTAACAGCGTCGGCGATTGCGACGATAAACGAGATTAGCAATGGAAGAGCTGTCCTTGGAATTGGGGCAGGAGACAAAGTGACGTTTGAGAGAATTGGAATAAGCTGGGAAAAGCCTCTGACAAGAATGAAGGAAGCAGTTGAAATAATTCGTGGTTTGCTTTCTGGAAAGGCTGTGAAATACAATGGGGAGATTTTCAAAATCTCTGGAGCGAGGCTTGGTTTCAAAGCAGGAGAAGTTCCGATTTACATCGGCGCCCAAGGGCCGAAGATGCTTCAACTCGCGGCAGAACTTGGGGATGGTGTGCTGATAAATGCTTCACATCCAAAGGACTTCGAAGAGGCGAAGAAAAGCATTGATATTGGTCTGCAGAAAGCTGGAAAGAGCAGAGATAAGTTCGACACTGTAGCATATGCTTCGATGAGCGTTGATAAGAATCGGGAAAACGCGAGAAATGCTGCAAGGGTTGTAGTTGCATTCATCGTTGCAGGAAGTCCTGAAGCGGTGCTTGAAAGACACGGAATAAGCAGCGATGCTGTAAACAAAGTAAAGGATGCGTTGAACAACGCGTTCACAAAAGGCGACTGGGCTGGAGTTGGAAAAGCTGTGACTGATGAAATGCTCGACTCTTTCTCAATCAGCGGGACTCCTGAAGATGTCGTAGAAAGAATAAATCAGCTTGCAAAAACCGGTGTAACGCAAGTCGTTGCGGGAAGCCCGATTGGCCCAGATAAGAAGAAATCGATCCAGCTCATAGGAAAAGAGATAATTCCAAAACTTAAATAAAATTTTTTAAACCAAAGAATGAGCAAGGCTTTTATATTAGTGGTTGAAATCTTAAAACGGTGATGCGATGCTGAACCTGCTCCTATACACAGCGGTTTTGATTTTTGCAATCGTCTTGTTCGCGAAATTCGTAAAATATTCAACGATGCCCCTGCATCTTCGATGGGAAATCTATCCCGTGCCTCATGATCCAAAGCACGAGCATGGCGGAAGCTACTACGAAGAAGTGGAGTGGTGGAGAAAGCCGAGACAGAGAACGCTGATTGGCGAACTGAAGGACATGCTGATGGAAATGATCTTCATAAAGAAGGTTTTCACGTACAAACGCCCACTGTGGTGGCTCACGTATCCGTTTCACACTGGTATATACCTGATCTTAGCATGGTTTGTTCTGCTGTTTATCTCCGCAATCATCGACATATTTGGCATTCGAATCCTATCAATCCCTGTTTACTATCTAACTCTCTTAGTCGGCGCAATCGCGATGGCGCTCATCTTCATCTTTGGCATTGCTTTGCTGATTCGAAGAATCGCAGACTGGGAACTTCGTAGCTACAGCTCCTTCCTTGACTACTTCAACCTTGTCTTCATTCTCGCAGTGGTTGCAACGGGAATATTTGCCTGGCAAAGCGATACAGATTTCAGCGTTGCAAAGAACTACATGAAAGCTCTGATAACCTTCAGCGCTCCGCCATCTGTTGCATTAGCTACGCAATTGCACATCGTTTTGCTTTCGCTACTTCTGATCTACTTGCCCTTCACAAAGATGACGCACTTCTTGGCAAAGTGGTTCACGTATCACAAGATCCTTTGGGAAGATGAGCCAAATGTTCGTGGCGGAGAGATGGAAGCAAAGCTGAAAAAGTACCTTAGCGAGTACAAGGTTAAGTGGAGTGCTCCACATGTCAATCCAGATCTAAACTGGGCGGACGAAGCTTCTCGCTGTGATCTTGGCGGAGTTTGCGAGGTGAGAAAATGAGGGAAAGAGTTGCAATCGCAGATATTGCGAAAAAAGATGCCCAGCTTGTAAAGATTACACTCGAAGATTTGATGAAACTTCCACATCCCTATGATAAGGAGGGAATGGAACCAAACGTTACCGAGCCGAAGGCTGAGTGGAAAGATAAGTATGTGACCGAGCTTGACGGATACGTTGCAATAGACGTTCCATGGAAGCCGAAGACAAAAGAAGAGGAGGGAGAACTCGTTCAGAAATTCACAGATGGACTTAAAAAACTCATGGATAAGGAGGCGAACTGGGGTTTCATTCAACCTTTGCTTCTCTCGCTCGAATACTGCGCTCGCTGTCAAACGTGTAGCGAAGCCTGTCACATTTACGTTTCCTCAGGCAAGAAAGAAATATATCGCCCAACTTATCGCGCAGAGGTTCTGCGAAGGCTGATAAAGAAATTCACGAGTAATGGCGGGAGCTTTAAGGCAAAGTTTCTCGGAGACGTTGAACTCAATGCGAAAACGATTCTTCGCCTTGCTGAATGCGCTTATCGTTGCAATCTCTGCAGGCGTTGTGCACAATACTGCCCACTGGGGCTTGACAATGGTTTGATTGCAAGAGAGATAAGAAAGCTTTTTGTTCA
>JAWBZL010000044.1:0-9089 GCA_038866255.1 Archaeoglobaceae archaeon | reverse complement strand
AATCGTTGAAAAAGAAAGCATAATCGAAATGGATCTAAATCCTGTTTTTGCAAACGAAAAAGGATGCTTTGTTGCCGATGCAAGAATCTTGAAAGGAAAAAGAAAGAAATTCGATGCAGAAATAAGAAAAATTGACTTCTTCTTCAATCCAAAAAGAGTTGCAGTTATTGGTGCCTCAAGAAGCCCGGGAAAACCGGGAAACAACATTGTATGGAATCTGAAAAATCATGGCTTCAAGGGTGAAGTTTATCCAATCAATCCAAATGCAGAAGAAATCCACGGCTACAAATGCTATCCAACCATTAAAGAAGTCCCTGAAACAATCGACGTTGCTATAATTGCTGTTCCATCCAGAATTGTGCCAGATGTGATGAAAGAATGCGCTGAGAAAGGGGTTAAAGGGGTTGTAATTGTGAGCTCTGGATTCAGTGAGGAGGGTGAGAAAGGAGCAGAATACGAAAAAGAAGTTGTTAAAATTGCGAGAGAGGCTGGGATATTAATATTTGGTCCAAACACAACAGGGGTTATGAACACGGAAACGGGGTTTATAACAAGTTTCTCTCCACTTAGAAATATCAGAAAAGGGGGAATAAGCCTCGTGGCGCAAACAGGACTTTTTCTTGGCACAATGATGGAAGCGGTTGCAACGAGTAATCCGAGCATAGGGTTTAGCAAAGTAATCGGAATGGGAAATAAAATAGACGTTCAGGATCATGAAGTCCTTGAGCATCTGTTTCGAGATGAAAAAACGAAAGTAATTGCGATGTATGTTGAGGGTTTTAGAAACGGAAGAGCTTTTTACGAAACTGTTAGAAAATCTGAGAAACCGATTGTAGTTTTCAAGAGTGCGAGAACTGACTACGGAAAAAAGGCTGCGATGAGCCACACGGCATCAATTGGTGGGAATGATTATATATTTGAAGCAATTTGCAGACAGGCAAATTTAATAAGAGTTTTTAGTTTCGACGAACTTTTAAACGTTTCAAAAGCGCTTTCAATGCAACCCCTGCCGAAGGGGGAAAGGGTTGGGGTGATTCATTACACAGGCTCGGGCTGTGTTCAATCAGCTGACGCCGTTCAACTTGCAAATTTAAAGCTTGCAGAACTATCTGAACAGACAGTCGAGGCTATAAAAGCTGTATCGCCCGAATGGCACAACGTTAACAACCCCGTAGACATATGGCCAATGGTTGAGTATTTTGGTATGAAACCTTACGAGGTTGCTATAAAGGCTATGCTCACGGATGAGAACGTCGACTCGCTAATTGTTGCAATATGGGCAAGTGTTTTTTGGGAAGGTTATAGGCCTAACTTCAAGGAACTCAAAAAATTTGATAAGCCGATTTACTTTGTAGCTGAGGGGTTGAGTGATCGAGTTTTTGCACTCAAAAATGATTATGAAGTTAATGGATTTCCGGTTTATCCGAATGCAATTGTTGCAATTGAAGTCCTTGGCAAGGTAACGAGGTATGCAGCTCGCAGTAGAATACGAGGCTGAATACGATTCAGTAGTAAAAGCTTTACTCGCTTTTGCTCCACTTGTGATCGCTCTGTTGCTTTTTCTTATCCACTTCAATCTACTCCCAACTGAAAATGAGGAGGAAAAAGAACTTGCGCAGTTAGTTTTAATTGGAAGTTTTGCAGCTATTTTGGGAATTTACTACTTAATTCTTCCTCGAAAGTTCAGACTTTTTGAGGACAGGCTTGAAATAGTTCTCGGTTTTGTTTACAGCATAAAGCTCCAGAACATTAAAGATGTTCGCAAAGCAGAAAACTGGAAAATATTTGCTTATAGAGGGATTAGATTTGCTACTTCAACAAAAAATGTAGTCGAAATTAGGAAAAATAGGTTTGGAATTCTTATCTCTCCGAAAAATCCTGATTTTTTTATCGAGCAGATAAGGAGTAGAATTAGTAAGATTTAAATATTGGAAAAAACTTCTTTATTTATCTTATAAAATCTAAGGTGAAATTATGAAAATACTTGTAGTGGAGGATGATGAGAATGTTGTGGAACTCTTTAAAAAGATACTTGCTAATCATACTATAATATGTGCGAGAGATGGCAAGGAAGGGGTTGAGAAATATAGGACAGAGAGACCAGATCTCGTGCTGATGGATGTTGAACTGCCAAAGATGAATGGTGTTAGTGCAACAAGGGAGATAAGGAAAATAGATCCAAATGCGAAGATAATTGCAGTCACCGCTTATGTTGTGCAAAGGGGGAAGGAGATACTCGAAGAAGGAGCAATGGAAGTAATCGGAAAACCCTTCAGGATTAAGGATCTTCTTAAAAAAATAGAGACTCTTGAGAAATGCAAAATCTAATCAAGAACCCCTATGCACATCTTCTCAAAATTCGGATGCGAAATTAGCTCACTCGCCTTACCTGTGAAGGCAACTCTTCCACTTACAAAAAGATAAGCTTTGTCACTAATCTCCAGAGCTTTTCTTACGTTCTGCTCTACAAGCAGAATTACGAGTTTCCTCTCATCTCGGAGTGTTAAAATTTTCTCAAAAATCGCTTCTGCAAATTTCGGTGAAAGTTGTGCTGTTGGCTCATCGAGAAGGAGAATTTTTGCATCCTTGACAAGTGCCGAAGCCATTGCCAGCATTTGTCTCTCTCCCCCGCTCAGGGTTCCAGCTTTTCTTTTCAGAAAATTCCTAAGTTCGGGGAAAAGCTCAAGTGCAGAAGAGATTTTTTCTTTAAGCTCAATTTTTTCAAGCCCATAGCCTGCGATTTTTAAGTTTTCTTCAACGCTGAGATTGGAAAAAACATTCTCAACTTGTGGTAGGTAGGCTATACCAAGCTTTACCTTTTCGTGTGGTGGCACTCTTGTTATTTCTTTCCCATTAAGGAAGATCTGCCCTGAATGTATCGTTGCGATTCCAAAAATTGACTTTAGTAGAGTTGATTTACCACTTCCGTTTGGGCCAATGACTGCAGTAATACCTCTTTCAATAATTACGTCAACATCGAAAAGAACATGTAATTCCTTGTAGCCAGCGTTAAGCCTTTCTGTCCTGAGCACTCAGATACACCTCCGCAACTCTTGGATTGCTAAGCACATCTTTCACGTTTCCTTCTGCAATTACACTGCCATTCGCCATTACGAAAGCGTAATCAACAAATCTAAGCACAATATCGAGTCTGTGCTCAACGATTAAAAAGCTAACTCTCTTTTTCATTTCAGTGAATCTCCTGAGTATCTCTTCAGCAAGCATTGGATTTACGCCAGCAAGTGGTTCATCCATTATGAGAAGTTTCGCATCTCTCATCAATGCTCTTCCTGTTTCGAGAAGTTTTAATTGCCCTCCACTGAGTTCTTGTGCTTTTTTATCCCAGAGATGGTCAATTTTTAGAAATTCAAGTATTTTGAAAGCTTTCTCAACAAATTCCTCCTCTTTTTTTATCCATCCGCCGCTTATGGATTCTAAAACGCTATCTCCATGGCCTAAAGGTGCAATAAGGAGGTTTTCGAGGACTGTTAGTTTCTTTAAAGCTTTTGGTATCTGGAAAGTCCTTATTATCCCCAGAGCACTGACTTCGTGAGGAGGTTTATTTGTTATGTTTTTACTTTCGAAGATTACACTACCTTCATCAGCCTTGTAAAATCCAGAAATAACGTTGATCAGCGTGGTTTTTCCACTTCCATTTGGGCCAATAACAAGAGTTATACTACCTTCATTGACAGAAATATTGGCCCTATTTAGGGCTTTAACACCATCAAAAAATTTTGAAAGATCTTTGGTTTGAAGGATCATCTTGGCTTCTCGATCCAGGTTATCTTGTTCTCCACAGAGTTCCAAATTCCTGCACTCTTCCACTCGCAGCCCTTAACATAGTAGAGCATGAAATCTCCACTTGCTCTATCGTTCCATTCGTTGAGCTTTATGTATCCACTTACAGTTTCGATACCGTATTCACCCTTGCTGTATTTCTCTGTTACAACCGGGATCTTTGAGGCCATGGCATCAGCATCGTATTTGCCCCTTTCTTTCACAACTTCAACATAACTGAGCGCAAGAACCCATGCAGCATCGTATGCGTTCATCGCATACTGGTAAGGGGCACTTCCAAAGCCCTTTTCCTTGTATTTCTTTTCAAGCTCGCTATATGCTTTTCCTTTTGATTCGAAAAGGGTGCTTATCAATTTCACCTTATCAGCTTTATCACAGACTTCGAGAACTTTCTTACTTGTTGCAGTTCCGTCGCAGCCAAACCAGAGGACGTTCAAAGCTTTACTGTCACTCTTCGTCTGTGCAAGCATAGTTGCAGCTTCTTCATAGCTGAATACAATTACTCCGATTTGTTGCTGCGGATATTTCTGCAGAAGCTCATCTATCTTCGCTTCAATTGTTGCGATATAGGGTGAGAAGTCTGCTGGTGGCGGATCAGGATACTCCACAGCAGCTTTGAGCTCTATACCTTCTTTTTCAAGTTTTGGTTTTATCACGTCATGAAGCCCCTTGCCCCAGGCGTTGCCGATGTAGGCGATGATTACAGCCTTTATACCCAAATCCTTGAGTTCGGCAACAATTGCATCAGTCTGTAAGTCATCAAGTGCAACGAAGCGGAAAATGAACTTCTTCTCTTCTGGTTTCGTAACTCCAAGTAGTTTTGGAAGAGCAGTTGAGGATGGAGAGATTATTATTATCTTGTTCGCGGTCACGAAGTCCTTGATATTTCTAACTTCTCCGCTCCCCATTGGGCCTACTATGAGATTTATTCCCTTTGCAAAAAGACTCTGCACTTTTTCAAGTGTCACAGTGGGCGTAACCTTTGTATCTTCAACGTAGAACTTCACAGCATATGGTAAATTCTTCCCCCTTAGATAGCTGTTTATATCGCTCTCTGCAATCGACAAGGTATTCTTTATATCTGTTCCATAAGTCGTTAAAGGCCCAGAGAGATCAACAAGCACACCTATTTTGATCTCTTCAACCTGCACTGGCGTTGGTGTTGGAGTTGTTGGTGTAGGTGTTGGAGATGGCGCAGCACAGAAACTAAGCACAGCTACCGCCAGCAGAGCTATAATTACAGAATATTTCATCTCAGATTTCATGTTTATATGAAGATAGTTAAAATTTTTAAAGCTTTGCATTATCTGCAATCATGATTCTCGAAGGAGCGATGGTTTACTCAAATCTTCTTGTTTTGCTAAGCTTAGGTCTGACTATAACGTATATAACAACTTCAGTCCCAAACTTTGCACAAGGTTCATTTGCAATCATTGGCTCCTATTTTGCGCTAATCTTATTTTACTTCTTTGGAATCCATCCTTATCTTGCTATACCCATCGTTTTCATTTTTGGGGGATTTGTGGGTATTCTTTGCTACCTTTTTGTTTTAAAACCCCTCATAAAAAGAGGAGCGAGCATTGTTGCGGCAATGATCGCAACACTTGCTCTGGATTTAATTCTTCTCGGCATAATTGGTGCGGTCTCAGACACAGTTGAGAACATTACAAGGAAATCAGCAAAAAAATTTATTTTTACGATTTACGATTTTGAGATCTACAACTTCTCCGGTGTTCTATTAGTATCAACAGCAGTTATTTGCCTTACACTGATATTTCTTTGGCTTCTGCTGTTCAGAACAAGATTTGGAATCGCACTTAGGGCTTCGATGGAGAATCCTATGCTTGCAGAGGTTATGGGAGTAGATGTTGAGAAAACAAGGCTTTTCTCTTGGTTTCTATCATCAGCGCTTGCTGCAATTGCGGGAGCGATACTACCTTTCAGACAGGAAATTGTTCCCCTTACGGGTGGAATAATAATAGTCTCGATTTTTTCAGCGAGTATCGTTGGCGGTCTTGGAAGCATTTTTGGTGCGTTGCTCGGTGGTTATTTAATTGGATTCTCGGAAAGCTTTATTACATTCTCCCTATCTTCAGCCTTAGGAACTGAAATCATGCTATACAGCAGAGTGATTTCTCTGTTAATTCTTGTGATAATGTTGCTTTTGGCACCCAGTGGAGTTGTGGAGGGCGTTAAGAGATGGAGCAAATCCTTCTTAACATAGCGTTTTGGTTTGGAATATATTCAATTGTGAGCATAAGCCTTAACATCGAATATGGCATTGCCGGTATCCCGAACTTTGGAAGGGCACTCGCAGTTCTAATGGGAGCTTTTTGTGTTGGAGGAATCGCTAACAGGATTTTTATAGCTTTTTACGGCATTGAGGGAGAGATTATTGAAAGTTCGGCAGAACTTAAGACGATTTTAAATCAAAGAATTGCGGAAGAACCATTTTTTGGCATTCTGTTACTTCTCTTCTACCTTTCCTTATCTGCAATTTTTGGCGCATTAATTGGGGCTCTTGCAATTTTGCCAAGTGCAAAGCTCTCGCGAGATTATCTCGCTATAACACTGCTTGCTATGAGTGAAGTTACGTTTATGGTGTTTAACTACAACACCTCTCTCGGTGGTGGTTACTACGGTATCTCGGTTCCCGATGTTTTTGCCTTCTTTTCCGGGAATAGGCAGATATTATTCACAATTCTTTCGCTAATTCTTCTTTGCGCAATTTTTATTATAGCAGAGAGAATTTCGAATTCATCTTTTGGTAGACTTCTTAGAGCAATGAGGGAAGACGAGGATGTTGTTAAGGCTTATGGAAGAAATCTTATGCTCCTTAGGATAAAAACTTCAGCGATCTCCGCAGCTATTGCATCAGTTGCGGGAGCGATTTTCTCACTTTTCACCGCAAACTTCATCGCTTCAAATTTCACCCGGGTTGAATGGACTTTTTATCCTTTTTTGATGGTTCTGCTTGGTGGTGCGGGGAATAATAAGGGGGTTTTATTTGGAACTCTTGTCTTTGTAACTGTGAAGCAATTTCTGATGGTTTACAAACACGAAATCGTCGAGTTGTTTTTAATACCATTCGAAACAGCATGGATGGAATATATAGCGTTTGGAATACTGATGTTCTTGGTCTTGCTTTATAGACCCGAGGGTTTAATAAAAGAGAAACCAATATTTACGGTTGCAAAAAAACTTCTACATAAGAAAAAATAGGAACAAGCGTGAATGCCTATGATTATTGCGTTTGTTGGTTATCCTCTATCCGGGAAGAGCACAGCTGCACAGATTGCAAAAGAATTTGGGATTCCAGTAGTGGTAATGGGTGACGTTGTGAGAGAAGAGGCAAAAAAACTTGGTTTAAAGGAAACTGCAGAAAATCTTGGAAGAATTGCGGAGGAGCTTCGCAAAAGAGAAGGGATGGATGCGATTGCAAAGAGATGTATTTCCAAAATAAAATCCCTTGGCCCAATTGTTCTTGTCGATGGAATAAGGGGGATTGATGAAGTTAAAGCCTTTAAAAAAGAATTCAATGTTGTGCTAATCGCAATTGAAGCCCCCCTTGAAATCAGATTTGAGAGGGCAAAGCAAAGGATGAGGAGTGATGATGTGCAAACTATTGCCGAGCTTATTGAGAGAGACAGAAGAGAAGAATTTTTTGGTTTAAAGGAAGCAATGGAAATTGCAGATTTTACGATAGAGAACAGGGGAGACATTGAGGAATTTAAGGAAAAAATAAGGGCAATTTTGAAGAGAATTCTAAGTGTTGAAGTTATTATTGAAACTCTGATTCATCCAACCGAGGAAGAAGAGAAAGTTATTGGGGCAATCAGAAATCTTTTTCCTGATGCAAAAATTGAAATCAGTGAGGGAAAAGTATTTGCAATTGCAAGAAATCTGAAAACTTTTAGAGAATTGCTTAGGAGACAAAAAATTCTTGACACAGCAAGATCTGAGCTTTTAAGGAACAGAAGAGGGAATGAGGTTACGATTTACCTGAATAAGCAAACTGCAACAATATCCAGAATTAACTTTTGCGATGAAAACGTCGCGCTCTCACCTCTTCGTGTAACTTTCAGAGTTCTAACTGTTCCATTTCAGAGATTTCTTGACTACTTGGCACCCATAACAAAGGATGGAAAACCTGTTGTTGAAATAGAAGAGCTATGAACGCGATTCACAGAATCTTACTCACAACCGATGGATCAATAACTACGATAATAGAAGCGCTTACTCAAAAAAGTGTTAAAGTTGAAACTGTTCTGCAAAAAATTGTAAAAGCAAATGAGGAGATCGCAAAAAAACTTGACATTTCCGAAGGAGAAGATGTGAACTACCGAGTTGTTTACTTGAAAGTTGGGGATGAGATATACGCAAAAGCAATTTCATATGCAGCACTCAAAAGGCTTGAAAATAGCTTTAAAGATGATCTAATGCGTGCAGACATCCCCATAGGTAAAATTTTAAAAAAACACAACATTGAAGCGAGAAGAGAAATAAACTGGGGAACTGTAATCCAGGATGAAAAACTTGCAAAAGAATTTGGCAGTGAAAACACAAGGATTCTTGTGAGAAATTACAACATAATCCATAAAGGTCGGATTTTAATGAACATAACCGAATTCTTTCCAATGGAGAAGTTTATGTGACAACTTCTGTGCTCTCGTCCAAGTGAAATACTCGAGCAAAAGCCTTATAAATCCAGAAGCGCATTAATATACTACACGACCTAACGACCTAATCATAATAACCGCGGATCCAGCAAGGATCCTGACTGAGTATTACTTTGGATGAGGGAGAGGGTTCTAATCCGCGGTATAGTAAAGGAGGACCGCAGATCGTTGCGGTCTGATGTGGGGCTTGTCAGCAGAGCAGACTGGCAGGCAGGGGACGTATTCACTTTATCCCCGCCAATTCTGGTTGATCCTGCCAGAGGCCGCTGCTATCCGGCTGGGACTAAGCCATGCGAGTCTAGGGGCTTACCGCAAGGTAAGCACCGGCGGACGGCTCAGTAACACGTGGACAACCTGCCCTCGGGAGGGGGATAACCCCGGGAAACTGGGGCTAAACCCCCATAGGTGATGGATACTGGAATGTTCCATCACCGAAAGTCCGCAAGGAGCCCGAGGATGGGTCTGCGGCGGATTAGGTAGTTGGTGGGGTAACGGCCCACCAAGCCTAAGATCCGTACGGGCCATGGGAGTGGGAGCCCGGAGATGGACCCTGAGACAAGGGTCCAGGCCCTACGGGGCGCAGCAGGCGCGAAACCTTCGCAATGCGGG
>JAWBZL010000043.1:0-9146 GCA_038866255.1 Archaeoglobaceae archaeon | reverse complement strand
TTCCCCGTTACGCTCCACGATCCATGCAACGTTGTCCGCCTCATGGGAATCGTTGAGCCGCAAAGAAACGTTTTGAAGGAAATTTGTCCAAAGTTCAGGGAAATGGAGCCTCATGGGGTTTACAACTACTGCTGTGGTGGTGGAAGCGGTTTCGCGATAATGAACTCGATGAACTTCCCGGAGTTCAGGCAAAAGGTTTCGAGCAGAATGAAGTTCAAGCAAATACTAAGCGCATTCGAAGACAGCATAAGCGCAGAGGTTAAGAAATACGTCTGCGCACCATGCAGCAACTGCAAGGGGGCGATAAGAGATATTCTATCGCATTACAACGCCACTGCGAACTGTGGAATTCACTACGGCGGACTCGTTGAGCTTGTAGTGAACGCAATGGTAGATCTCGAGCAACCTTACATAGAACTTCTTTAAAACTTTTTATTGGCATTTTGGTTAAAAAAGAAATGCATAAATTTCTTGAGGATTTTTGGATTCTATGTCAAAAAATTTTGATTTCAATGGAAAACTTCTTTATCTACTCGTCATCGGAAACACAAAAACCGCAGAAATCCCGGGGATAACAGTTGCGGGTGCAAATGCAGAACTAATAAAATACACACCTCCGGCGGATGCGGAGTTGCTTTACTATGGAAAATGCTTAAGCATTGACGCTATTCCAGCAACTCCAGACGGAAAACCAACTCCAGCATTGATTTCTTACACTGCCCTCAGACTGACAAGAATTCCCCTCCTCGTTGTGGATTCGGGATTGATGATTAAACCAAAAATTCCTCATTTAACTCTCAACGCTCCAGTCGGGGAGAACATAGCAAAAGAGAGGGCAATGAAGTTTGAAGATGTGGAGAGAGTTATTGAGAGCGGTAAAATATTTGGAGAGCAACTTTCAAAGCTTGCAGATCTTATTGTAATAGGAGAAAGTATTCCCGCAGGCACCACTACCGCGGGAGCTGTTTTAAAAGCCCTTGGTTTTGAGCCTAAGGTTTCCTCGAGCATGCCAGAAAACCCGATTGAACTAAAAAAGAGAATTATAAACGAAGCAGTGAAAAGGGTTCAAAGAAAAGAACCGATTGAAATTATCTCAGCTGTTGGCGATCCGGTGATTGCAGGGATCGTTGGAATTTTGGGTGGTTGTAAAAAGGCTTTGCTTGCTGGGGGGACGCAAATGGTTGCTGTTGCAAACCTTGCAAAAAAGCTCTTTGACTGCGAAATTGCAATAGCAACAACAGAATTTGTGGCGAAAGATAAAAACGTCGATCTCTCTTTAGCCCCATGCAAAGTTTTTGTGGCTGAGATCCCACTTGCAAGATCGAGATATCCGGGATTAAGAGCTTATGCTGATGGTTTTGTAAAGGAGGGCGTTGGTGCAGGCGGGTTGAGCTTTTTAGCTTATCAGCATGGATTTAAAGAGGAAGAGTTTTTAAGGGAGATTGAGAAGGACTACGAAAAAATAGTTCTCAGAAAATCCTGAACATTTTTATTTTTCCGGAAGATTCTTATACAAAAACCCGTACTTTTTTTACCGATGAAGTTTTCCGAGGGCCCTGAACCAGCTGCGGGATTGAGCAATCGCGGAAGCGAGCGATGAAAATCCTTTCGCTCCCGCAGGGTACAAAGTTAGTATTCTGGCTCAAAAAACAGGGAGAAGAAAACCTTTGCGTCTTCAACCATGTTTTCGATTACACAATACTCGTTCGGTTTGTGCGCAGTTCCATCAGCTGTGCACCAAGCTACAGTGTTTTTGTAGCCTGCTTGTCTTAGGAAGGATGCGCATGTGTTCCCGCCAATTCCAATGAATTTTGTTTTTATTTTTCTCAGCTTTTCTATAGTTCTGGAAAGTCTTACTACTATCTCCGAATTTTCGGGTGTTTTTGGTGAACTAAAGCTGTGAACAACCTCAACATCTATTCTTTCATTATCTCTCATCTCATAGAACTTCCTCACGTTTTCTATGTATTCAATTACGTCCGCAAGGTTGTATTCTGGCAAAACTCTGCAATCCATGTAACTAATGTCACTACCGGGAATAGTGTTTATGTTGTCCACGTTCTTTTCTCTTTTTGTCGGTTCAAAAGTTGAATATGGGGGATTGAACAAATCATTTTTCGCGTTGAACTTTGAATGAAGCTTTTCATCGAGATCCAGAATGAACTTCATCGCTCTTCGTGATGCGTTCTTCAATGGCATACTTGAATGTGACTGGACTCCAAATACTTCAAATTTTAGCCACAAAACACTCTTTTCTGCAATCTCTATCGCTTCTCCTCTCGTCGAACCAACATCCGGAACTATGAACATGTCCTCTTTTGAAAATATTTTTTGCTTGAGCAAGTACTTAACCCCATACTCGCTCCCACTTTCTTCATCTGAAACATAGGCAATTCCAAAGCTATATTTTGGCTTCAAATCTGATTCAAGTATTGCCCTGCCCGCAAAAAGAGATGAAACTATGCTCTGCCCATTGTCTTCGCTCCCCCTACCATAAATTCTCCCCCCTTCAACCACTGCTTTAAATGGGGGCGTTTTCCAAAGCTTTTCGTTGCCTTCTGGCACAACATCGAGGTGGGCGATGATCCATATGGTTCTATCCACCACTCCATTAATCTTCGCAACTATGTTGGGTCTTATCCCCTCGAGAGCTCTGGGATCTTTTACATCAAACCTTTCCACGTAATCAAAATCCCTTAGATAATCCATAAGAAAGTCTGCTTTCCTTGCCTCCCCTTCTCCGCCAAAATCCGGGGAGATTGCTTTTATTTCCAAAAGACTGCAAAGAGTTTTCACCATTTCCTCCTTTTTTGACTCAATCTCACTCAGCATAACAATTCCTCCAGTTTTTGTTTGAAGCTGATAGCCTGCTGTCGGATTGGTTCGTCTTTTGTAGAGGATGCGAGTATTTCAAGCTCTGCGATGATTGGTGCCAAGGTATAGAAATCTTTTTGTCCATTTTCAAAAATTTTCTTTAGCGTTTCAAGTCTTGCAAGTGCTATCAAATCTTGTCCAAGCTCTTTTTTTAGCTCCCGCAACATAACGGCAATTCTTTTTCCAAAATCTGTAAGCCTTATATATCTCGTTCTACCCTCAACTTTGCTTTCTACTATGAAGTTTTTCTCAAACTCTCCAATAACTTTCGAGATGTAGCTATAAGGGGAGTCAAGCAAATTTGAAATTTGAAGTGGATAAATTTTTTCCCCTTTCTCTTCAGAATGGAGAATTGTAAGCAAAATTTCAACAGTTTTCTCGTGTAAAAAAAGTTTACAAGCCATCGCCATCCCCCACACAAATATTTTTAAAAATTCTACCAAAGAGGTGTTTTCCATCACAGCTTTTAGCTTTAAAAGCAAAACCCTCTCTGCAAAAAGCACAGCTTATTCCAATTTCCTCACAAAATCTCTCCACCTTTTGTAGAATTGACTTTCTTAGCTCCTGGTTTGCATAATAGTAGCCCCCTATTTTTTCTCCCTCTTCAAAATAAATTTTTTGAAGAACTATCCCCAGCCATGGGAGAGTATCTGAGATTCTTCTAAAAGAATCCGGTTTTAGTTTCAATGTTGAGACAACCACATGCTCTGGTTGACAGAGCTCGATTATTTCAAGTCTTGATTCATTTAAAAAAGGTACAATTGGATCAAATCTCAAAACAACTGGAACAACTTCGCTCAGCTGCCTGAACGCATAGATTCTTTTCTCAGTTGATGGGGCAAATTTTTCAAGCTGATCGCAGCCAGTTATGCTCATGCTAACAACAGCATCAAGTTCTGAGAGTAGATCGATGTCTCTCAGCACGATGTCGCTCTTCGTTACTATGAGCAGTTTTGCATTGTATTCCCTAAAAAGCTCCAAGCATTTCCTCGTTATTTCCTTCTCTTTCTCAATAGGGGGATAAGGATCAGAACTGTTTGACATTGAGACGATCTCCTTCCCTTTTAACTCATTGAGATCTTTTTCCAAATTCCTGAGCAAGTTCTTTTTCTCCCTCACTTCCCAAAACCTTGGAATATAGGTTGCATAACAGTAGTCGCAACAATGAGCACAGCCGGTATATGGATTAAAAGACAGTTTCTCCCCACAGCTGCAAAGTCTCGAGTTCCACGGATCAAATGGTTTTAGAACTCTCATTTCATCCCCTTTTCTCTTTTTAATGTGTGTTCAACTACTCTCTACTCTCAGCACATGGGCGATTATAAGTGTTTCTGCTCTGATTTCCTCTCCCAAAAAGGGGCAAAAATATCAAATAATAGCTCCAAAAACTCTATATATGGAATCGCTGCTGGACATAGAAAGAGAGATTTTTGAATGCAGAAAATGTGAGTTATTCAAAACAAAAACAAAATACGTCCCCGGTTCAGGAAATCCGAAGGCTGAAATTGTTTTTGTTGGTGAGGCTCCGGGAAAAGAGGAAGATCAAACTGGTGAGCCATTTGTTGGGAGCGCTGGTAAACTTCTGAACGAGATGTTGGCCTCGATAGCGTTGAACAGAAGAGAAGTGTTCATTTGCAATGTTCTGAAATGTAGACCCCCCAACAACAGAGACCCTCTGCCCAACGAGATTGAAGCATGTGGGGGTTATTTGCTGAGACAGTTGGAAGTTATTAAGCCTGTAGTCATTGTTTGTCTGGGTAGATTCTCTGCGAGTTATATTTTTGGGAGCTTTGGTCTTCAATTCGAGTCCATTTCGAAGATGTGCGGCAAAATTTTTGAAGTTGAAACGTGGGGAAAAAAAGTAAGAATAATCCCCCTCTATCATCCTGCTGCGATTTTATACAAACCGCAGCTGAGAAAAGAATACGAGGAACATTTTAAGATGCTCGGAAAATTTTTAAAGAGTAGACAAAAAAGTCTGTTCGATTTCCAAATGGAATTTGATTGAAAATTTAAAATTATTTTGCTCCTTCGTGCATTTTAGCTACGAAGGTTTTTCTAAAAAGTAGTATAGCGCCCAGCAATACCAAAACAATAGTCGCTGTCAGCGCATATGTGCTTGGAACGACCATTATCAGACCTGCAATTAAAAACAGAAGTCTTTCAGGCAAGTTAAGTTTTCTGAAAAGGTATCCACCTAATCCAATGGAGATTAGAAAGACTGAAATCATGGCCAGCAAAACTCTGGAAAGGATTTGAGCAAAATCGCCAGTGATTAGCAAAATTTGAGGGTTAAAGATAAAAAAGAATGGAATTACATAGGTCACAAATCCAAGTCTAACCCCAACAAGTCCTGTTTTCATCATTTCTGCTTTTGCTATTTGTGCCCCAGCATAGGTTGCGAACGCAACCGGTGGTGTAATTGCGTAGAGTATTGCGAAGTAAAAGCAAAACATATGCGCCGCAGGTGTTGCGACTCCGAGCTTTACAAGTGCGGGAACAAAGATTGATGCGCCCGTTATGTAAGCCGGAATACTCGGCATACCCATGCCCATGACTAAAACTGCAATTGCAGAAAGGATTAAAGCTAACCATAGGTTTTCATGACCGAGTGCCATTACCATTGCTGCGAACTTGACATTTAAGCCAGTTTCCACGAGAAGGGCAACAATCATTCCAGCCGCTGCGCAGGCGATGGCTATGTATACAGAGAGAGTTCCTGTCCGAACAAAAATTCTGTAGAGAACACGAAGATTTCTGTTTTCTTTCTTTACAAGAGCAAGTAAAATAGCCCCTATGCTTGCATAGAGAGCTGCTAAGCCTGCTGGATAAAATTGAACCAAGAAGTAAATTAAAAGCGCAATCGAGATTATAAAAACATAAAGCCCCTCCTTGAAAATTCTTACAAAAGGCGCTGGTGTAAATTCCACCTTTCCCACGTTTTGTTTAAGTGCTTCAAAATGAACGAGCAAAAAGAATGAGAAATAAAAAAGAATTGCCGGAAGCAGGGCCATTTTTGCGATCTCTATGTAATGAACATTCATCATTTGTGCCACAACAAACGCTGCAACCCCTAAGACGGGGGGCATTAGTTGTGCTGCCGTGCCTGTTACAGCTGCAATTGCCCCGGCAACGTGCGGTTTATAGCCTGTTTTTATCATTTCCGGAATCGTTGGTATTCCGATAATGTACGTCGTTGACATTGGCAATCCACTTGCCATTCCAACAAGAGTTCCAGCTGCGATACATGACTTGGCTGAAGCTCCGCGGGATTTTCCAAAGAGCTTGTATGCGAAGTCTAAGAAAGTCTTAATTACTCCGCTTTGCTCGAGAACGACTCCATAAAGTACAAAAGTGTATGCAAGACTGACAACCACAGTTAAAGGGAGCCCAAAGATCCCTTTTGTGGTCAGATATATTTTTTCGATGACCCATTCAAAAGAAAAACCTGAATGCATTAATGGGGGAGGTAGATTTTTGCCATAAAGAGCATAGAACACTAAAAAAGCAACAACTACACACATTGGAAGCCCAATAACTCTACGAGAAGCTTCAAGAATTACTAAAATAGTAATTATGCCCAAAAGAAACTCCATAGGGGTTATTGGGGTTATATCCTCTATTCTGATCAACGTTAAATAATCATAGTTGAAAATGATGAAACCCATTCCAAGTGCGCTAAGAATGATGAAAAGTATATCGAGGAGATTAACTTTACTCCACTTTGCTCTTGCAGGATAAATTATAAAAGTCAAAATTAAAATAAGTAACATAAATATTGATGATGCTCTTAGAAAACCTATTACTGGTCCGAGCAAAATTATTTGCAGAGCAAAAATAGTCGTTATTAAAGCAAGAATTTCTGTAAATTGTTTTGTTCTACCCTCTAAACGTCTTTCAGGCATAAATTCACCAAAAATTTTAAAAAAATTTTTACTTCAAAATACCGATTTCTCTAAAGTACTTCTCAGCTCCCGGATGTAGGGGTGGCTGTCCTGGTTTTCCATAACCTGAAAGGAAGTCTTGCGGCTTCAAAACACCAAATTCAGCGTTAACACTTGCTATCTCATCCTTATGCTCCACAATCAACTTCGCAAGAGTATATGCAACGTTTTCGGGTATATCCTTTGAGATAAGGTAAACTGTTATGTCGTTTATAACCTTTGTTTCCTTCTTTATGCTCTTATATAGTCCCGGCTTAACCGTTTCAATAATAACTGGGTATTGTGAAGCAATTTTTTGTATAGCAGATTCTGTTGGTTCTAAGAAAACGAATTCTTTTTGCGCTTCCAGCTCAACAAGCGCTGGACTCTGGCCAAATGTAGCTGGAACGTATGCAATAACGTCCGCCTGACCTTTTGCGAGAAGATCGACTGCATCCTCGTATCTATTCACAACATTTATACTCCCTCCCCACTTCTTGATGTCGTCATGTGTTATTCCATGCGCTTCCAAAATAACGTCGGTCATGTATCTCGCAACAAATCCAGGTGGATAAGTAACGTATCTTATAGCCTTGCCCTTTATATCATCAACGCTACTCCAGCCCTTATCTGCAGTTGTTATTAAAGTGTAAGCCGCTCTTGTTGTGTAAAGCAAAACGGTTACATTCTTCACAGCCTTCTGGAAGTAATCTCCAGCTATAACTTTGCCCCCAGTTGCTGCAGGAAGCAGGCAAATAAAGCTAAAAGCAACGTCTGTTTTTCCATCTTCTACAAGCACAATGTTGGAAATTGCTGAACCAGTTTCAACCGTTACGCTGCTACCGGGAATCTCTCTGCTCACTATTCCCGCAATTGCAGACGCCTGAGCATACCAAGTAGTCCCTGTAGGCCCACTTTTAATTCGGAGCGTTATAGGGCTTATTTTCTCCGGTGTTTTAGGAGTTGGAGTTTTCTGCTCTTGTGTTACACACCCAGCAACCAAAAGACTGAGCAATAGCATTCCCACAAGAAGTATTTTCAATCTCATTCACTCACCTCTACAACTATTAAACAAAATCCTATTTAAATTTTTGCATATTTAACGCAAAAATTAAATATTTCCTGCATACTATACCCAAGCATGTCAAAAGAAGGATTTGAAGTGTATGAATACCAGCTCTTGATAAAACACATTCTCGAGAGTGGTGTGAATTACGCTCCAAAACAAGAAATTGTCTATCGCGATCTGCACAGATACACTTATTCGGATCTTTATAAACGAGTCTGCAAACTTGCAAATGCGCTCGAAGAACTCGGAGTTAAAAAGGGAACTCGAATAGGGGTAATGGATTGGGATTCGCATCGCTATCTCGAATGCTACTTCGCAATTCCAATGCTCGGCGCAGTTCTGCATACGATAAACGTTCGTCTTAGTGCTGAAAACATAGAATACACAATAAACCATGCCGAGGATGAAGTAGTTTTGCTGAATACAGATTTCCTACCGCTTCTTGAGTCGATCAGAAAGAAGCTGAATGTTAAAAAATACGTGCTCATAAGCGATTCAGAAAAAATCCCTGAAACTGAGCTAACAGAATTGGAATACGAGGAGATGCTAAAAAATTCCGGCAGCAATTATGATTTTCCAGACTTTGATGAGAACACAATTGCAACACTTTTCTACACAACAGGAACTACTGGAAATCCAAAAGGTGTCTGGTTCACGCATCGTCAGCTTGTTTTGCACACACTTGCAGCCGCGGTTTGGGCTACGGGATGGAGATCGAATGTGAGATTAAAGGATGATGAGGAGGTTTACATGCCTCTAACTCCAATGTTCCATGTTCATGCATGGGGATACCCATATGTTGCTACACTACTCGGATTAAAACAAGTTTATCCTGGGAGATATGAGCCAAAAAAGATCATAGAGATAATCTTAAAAGAGAAAGTTACCTTCTCTCATTGCGTCCCAACAATTCTCCAAATGATACTCGAAAATCTTCCCCCCAAGCTTATGCTTGAGAAATGGAAAGTCATCATAGGTGGTTCGAAGCTACCCGAGGGTCTTGCAATTAAAGCCAAGGAAAGGGGGATTAAAGTCACCTCAGGCTATGGTATGAGTGAAACTTGCCCAAAGCTTCTCAGCGCCGCATTTAAACCGCATTTGATTGCTCTCAATGAGGAAGAGAAACTAAAATACTGCCTGAAAACAGGCATTCCTAACCCGCTCGTTTATCTACGCGTTGTTCACGAAGACTTCACTGATGTCAAGAAAGACGGCAAGGACATGGGAGAGATTGTTGTAAGAGCCCCATGGCTAACGAAGAGCTATTTGAAGGATGAGGA
>JAWBZL010000042.1:0-9306 GCA_038866255.1 Archaeoglobaceae archaeon | reverse complement strand
CGCATAAAGCAAAAATCCTCCAGCAGAACTTCCAAGGTCGAGGACAGTCTCGTTTCCTTCAAAAATCCGGAATTTCTCATCAAGTTCTTTTAGCTTCCAGTAGCCCAGTGGCTTGTCGTCGAGGACTTTTATTTCTGCATCAATACCAACTTCCATCGAGGGCTTTTTTGCAATAGCTCCGTTAACGATCACAAGTCCTTTTTTTATCGCAATTTTTGCTCTGTTTCGTGATTTAAAAAACCCTCTTCTCACAAGTAAAACATCGAGTCTCATTTTAGCTTTTTAGCAACGAGATCCGCAACCTCCTTTGGAGTTTTTCCTACTTCAACTCTTGCACTCTTCAGCGCTTTAATCTTAGCTTCTGCCGTTCCAATGCCACCCTCAATGATTGCCCCTGCATGTCCCATTCTCTTCCCCGGTGGAGCTGTGATACCAGCGATGTAACCAATAACGGGCTTTGTTATGTTCTTCTTTATAAATTCCGCAGCTCTTTCCTCATCTCTGCCCCCTATTTCACCAATTAAAACTATTGCATCTGTTTGCTTATCTCTTTCAAACATCTCAAGGACTTCTGCAAATGTTAGCCCAACTATTCTGTCCCCTCCAATACCTACAACTGTGGATTGCCCAATGCCAAGAGAAGTGAGATTGTATGAGATTTGATAAGTCAGCGTTCCGCTTCTCGAAACAATTCCAACGTTTCCTTCTTTAAAAACATGTGTCGGCATTATTCCAAGATGACATTTGCCCGGAGATATAACTCCGGGACAATTGGGGCCAACAAGAATTGCTCCCTCCTCTTTCACTCTGATATAAGCCCTTAACTCCTCATGCACTGGGATTCCTTCAGTTATACACACCACAACCTTTATACCCGCATTCACAGCCTCCATAATTGCATCCGTTGCAAAGGCTGCTGGAACAAAGATTACACTCGCGTTTGCTCCTGTTTCTTTTATCGCCTCACTTACAGTGTCAAAAATTGGAACTTCAAAAATTTTCTCTCCACCCCTCCCTGGAGTTACTCCTGCAACAATTTTTGTTCCATACTTTAGCATTCTCTCCGCATGAAATCTACCTTGACTACCCGTGATTCCTTGGACTATTGCTTTTGTTCTCTCATCAACAATTATCGCCATTTTGCCACCTCCACTGCCCTTTTCGCCCCCTCTTCCATTGTTCTCACAACCTCCACTTTCCCGGATAGATTTTGCTCAATTATCCTCCTTCCCTCCTCCTCGTTCGTGCCGGAAAGTCTAAGAATGAGTGGAACACTGAGGTTCAATTCTTTAAAAGCCTTTACGATCCCCATAGCAACTTCGTCGCATCTTGTTATCCCACCAAAGATGTTCATGAAGATAACTTTAACATTTTCATCCATACTAAGAATTTCAAATGCCCTTTTTGTTGTCTCTATTCCTGCTCCACCGCCAATGTCAAGAAAATTTGCGGGCTTTCCGCCTTCGAGATAAATTAGATCCATTGTCGCCATTGCCATTCCTGCACCGTTTGCTATAACGCCTACATTCCCATCGAGTTTCACGTAATTTAATCCCTCCCTCTTAGCAATTCCTTCCAAACCATCAGCAAATTCGCGAAGGCTTTCGAGTTCTCTGTGTCTAAAAATTGCGTTCTCATCGATTGTGATTTTTGCATCGAGCGCAACCAATCCATTTGAAGTTACAGCAAGTGGATTTATTTCCACAAGTTCAGCTTCCAGCTCGTTAAAAATCCTGTAAATTCCTTTAACAATACTTGCTAACTCTCTCCAAAACTGCTGGTTAATCTTTGCTTTGCTGAGCATTTCTCGTATCTGGTAATCCCACAGTCCCCATCGAGGGTCAATCTTGATCTTGAATATCTTCTCAGGAAATTTTGTAGCAATCTCTTCAATGTCTACTCCACCAGCAGAGCTGAAGATGAGCGAGAAGCATTTTTCAACTCTGTCAAGGGTTATGCTGAGATACCATTCCTCCTTAATATTAAGGAGTTCCTCCACATAAACTCTTTTTATCTTTTCTCCTTTTAACGAACCACCAAACATGGCTTCAGCAATTTTTACAGCTTCTTCAACACTTTCAGCTCTCTTTATTCCTCCAGCCTTTCCTCGCCCTCCCACAAGCACCTGTGCTTTAATAACAGCCTTTCCACCAAGTTGTTTAACTATCTCCTTCACTTCTTCTACGCTTTCTGCAACTTTTCCAAATGGAATCCTTATTCCATACTTGGCAAAGATTTGCTTTGCCTGAAATTCGTAAAGCCTCATACCATGAATTTAAAAGACAGAAAGTTAAACTTTGCTTTTTGTTCCAGCTAAAAATGTGTTTGATTTTATCTTTCTGCTCGCAATCTCGATTGCGCTAAGAAGGTCTTTTTTCGGTATTATCGTTACAATCGGAACTTTTACAATTTTTTCAAGCGTTGGACTCAAAATCGGGGCACAAACAATTACTTTCGCCCCCTCTTTTTCTGCCCTTACAGCGGAGACTATTGCCTCCTCAAAAGAATTTGCTGGATATTCTCTTATAGAAAAAATCTCGTTCTCCACTTTAATTTCGTATCTCTCGAGCTGATTCAGCACAGATCTTGATGCAATAATTGCTATAAATCCCTCATTCAAGGGAGAGAGCTTTCTATGAATTGTATTCAAAATAAGGCGTAGAGTTCTCAAATTTGGTTCTCTTTTTCCGGAAATAATCTTATAAATTGTGCTCTCAGGAATTCCAGCTTCTTTTGCAAAATCCTTCACATCAAGTCTTAGAACCTTTTTTATAACCTCTTCAAGAGCTTTCCCAAAGTTCTCCGCGGTTATGAGCGATACAAGAATTCTGTCCACTTCCATGATAAAATTAGGAAACTACCTTATTAATTTTTTCCCAAAAAGGAAAACAAAAGTGAACAAATGGAAAAAAATATATTTTCAGCTGTGAAATGCAATTATGGTCAAAAAAATCGCTCTAAGTGTTGCGATAATCTTTCTTCTTTGTTGTCTCCAGCCCACAGAAGTGCAAAAAGAAGTTATAAGAGTCAGCCATCAACCAGGATGGCATCATGTAGCTCTTTTTGTCATCGTTGAAAAGGGCTGGGATGAAAAAATTATGAAAAAAAAGATTTTAACGACCTCTTTTCCGTCTGGCTCACCACAAATGGAATCCTTTGTTGCAAAAGAGCATGATATAGCCTATGTAGGTGCAGCTCCACCACTTTCGATTATTGCAAAGGGCTTTGGAGCAAAAATAGTCGCAGTTGCTAATGTGGAGGGCTCTTCACTTATCGCGATTCCTGAGTTTGAGTTCAGAGGCAAAGAATCGATTAACGGAAAAAAGATAATGACCTATCCCCCCGGCTCAATTCAGCAAACAATTCTATCAATCTGGCTAAAGGAGAACAACATCTCTGCTGAAGTTATTTATGCTAAAGGAGCTGCAGAAATTAGAGAGGCGCTAAGAACGAAATCGGTAGATTTAGCATTTGTTCCAGATCCAACACCCAGCATTGCTTTCCTCGAAGGATACGGAAAAATAGTGCTAAACTCGAGTGAGATGTTTCCAATGCATCCCTGTTGCGTGGTTTTAATGAGTGAGGAGTTCATTAAAAACAGAGATCTTGCAGCAAAGTTCATAGCCTTACACATAATTGCAAGCGAATACGCAATTGATCCAAAAAACAGCGATGAGATATCGAAAATACTGGTGAAGTGGCTGAAGATTGATGAGAAAGTTGCAAAAACATTTCCGGGAACCACAAATCTCTATACTGATCCCAGAGATAAAGTATGGCTTCAAGGTCTCGAAATTCTTTGCAAAGCCCAATTCGAGCTTGGAATAACCAAGAATTTGTCAGGAGAACCTTTAAAGCTGAACACAAGCGATATAGTAGATCAAAGTCTTTATGAGGAGGCATTAAAACTTGTTCCAAAGATTAAGGCGGAGCTCGGGTTATGAAGAAAGACTTTATCCTTTCGATTTCTTCAATTTTAGTATTTCTCATTCTCTGGGAAGTTTACTACTGGACTATAATCAAGAATCCGTTTCTTTTATCTCCTCCTTCCAAGGTTTTACCAACTTTTCTAAAACTTCTCCTTTTTAAAGATCCAAACTTTTTAATGCCTATTGACATCCTTTACAGTCTATTTCACTACGCAATTGGTTTTACAGCAGCAGTTACACTTGGCTTCGTCTTTGGACTGCTTATGGGTTATTATAAAAGTTTTGAAAGGTTAACTTACCCCGTGGTTGAGCTTCTGAGACCCATCCCCCCAATTGCCTGGATACCTATTTCGATTCTTTTCTTAAAGCTCACCCACATATCTGCTGGCTTTATAATATTTATTGGCTCATTTTTCCCAATTCTGCTGAACACGAGACATGGTGTTGCTAACGTTGAATTGAGGTTTATAGAAGCTGGAAAAACTCTTGGAGCAGGAAAAATCGAACTTTTGAAAAAAATTATAATTCCTTCAGCTCTACCCTCGATTCTAACAGGTATAAGAGTTGGCTCTGGTATCGCTTGGATGTGCGTTGTCGCTGCAGAGCTTTTTGGTGTTGCCCCCTACGGTCTTGGATACCAAATAGAGATAGCGAGGCTTTACCATACTCCTGAAATCGTTATTTCCTACATGCTCGCAATAGGGCTCATCGGTTTTGCACTTGACAGAGTTTACAAAGCTCTTGAAGCAAAGCAGCTGAGGTGGAGGAGGGGGTTTGTTGTTGAGTGAAATTCTAAGAGTTAAAAATCTTAGAAAAAAGTTCAATAGCTTATTGGTGCTTGATGGTATAGACTTCGAAGTTCGGGAAGGAGAATTTTTCTGTATTATTGGCCCAAGTGGGTGTGGAAAAACAACATTGCTCAGAATAATCGCTGGCCTTGAAAAGGGGGAAGGCGAGATTCTACTTCGTGGAACTCCCGTTTTGGGGCCAGGACAAGACAGAGTGATGGTTTTCCAGGATTACGCACTCTTTCCGTGGAGAAATGTGATTTCAAACCTTACTTTTGGGCTTGAAATCCGAAAGATTTCGAAAAAACTCGCAATTGCGAAAGCGATGGAATTCGTAAAGCTCGTTGGACTTGAAGGATTTGAAAAAATGTATCCTCATGAACTCTCAGGCGGGATGAGGCAAAGAGTTGCGCTTGCAAGAGCTCTGATTTGTGATCCAGAAATTTTGCTTATGGATGAACCACTAAGCGCACTTGATGCGCAGACAAGAGTTGCTATGCAGGCAGAACTCGTGAACATATGGCAGAAAACCGGAAAAACGATAATCTACGTAACACACAGCATTGAGGAGGCCATATTTCTTGCAGATAGAATTCTTGTTTTATCCAAAAGACCGGCAAAAGTTAAGGATTGCATAGAGGTCAAAATTGATAGGCCACGAAACAGGCTTAGCAAGGAATTCATAGAACTTGCAACAAAGCTTTATGAAATGCTGAGGGATTAAAACTTCTGAGTTTGGAGTGTTCCCTCTATAGCTTTTCTCACTTCAACAACTCTCCCAATTACGATTACTGCAGGCGGTGTTACGTTCTCTTCTCTAACTTTTTCTGCAATATCGCTCAGCTTACCGAGCACAAGTCTTTCTGCTCTGGAAAGACCTTTCTCTATCACTGCAACAGGGGTTTCAGGATCTTTTCCATTCTCTATGAGGTTTTTGCAGATCTTTTCAATGTTTGATAAACCCATTAGCACAACAATTGTTGTATTCAGCTTTGCCAGAGCACTCCAGTTTAGCCTTTCTCTTGTCTCGTGACCCGTTATAAAAACAACACCTGGCTCGTAGTTGCGATGTGTTATCGGAATTCCTACGTTACCAGGAACTGCAATTGCAGAGCTTATTCCTGGGACATATTCGAATTCTATGCCCTCTTTTGCTAAAAACTCTATTTCTTCGCCACCTCTACCAAAAACAAAGGGATCTCCTCCTTTTAGACGAACAACTTTTCTTCCAGCCTTTGCATGCTCCACAAGCATCCTGTTTATCTCCTCTTGCTCAAACTTGTGTGCCCCTTTCCTTTTTCCAACATTTACAAGCTCTGCTCTCGTTTCTTTGAGTATCTCTTCTACTTCCCCAATCAGCGCATCGTAAAATATGATATCAGCTTCTTTTATAACCTGAAGTGCTCTGAGCGTGAGTAAATCCTTTCTTCCTGGCCCAGCTCCGACAATAAATACCTTACCTTTCATTTTTTATTCTCCTCGCAATCTCTATCGCTTCTTCAATCGCTGAATCCTTTGAAAGTGTTTCTTCAATTCTTTTATATCTTTCCAAAAAAACCTCACATATTGCCCTCACTTTATCACCCCTTACCTCAGCATAAACGCCAAAAGGCACAGCGCATCCAAATCCAAGCTCTTTTGCAATTGCCCTCTCAACTTCAGCCTCAAGCCATGTTTTGCTGTCATTCAGAAATGAAACAATTTCTTCTTCACCAACCCTTGTTGCAATCGCAATGATTCCCTGATTTGGTGGGGGAACAATTACCTCTGGCAAAAATCTCTGATACTTAACCTTTATACCCAACCTTTGAATTCCTGCTTCAGCAACAATTATCGCATCGTAAAGTCCTTCTTTAAGTTTTCTTAACCTTGTATCAAGATTGCCCCGGAGATTCTCAAATTTCAAATCACTCCTCAGCCTTGAAAACTGCGCCCTTCTCCGCAGACTTGAAGTTCCAATTTTTGCCCCTTCTTTAAGTTCTTCAAACCTCTCTCCATTTTTAGCTATCAACGCATCACATGGACTATCGCGTTTTAAAACTGCAGAAATCCTCGTCCTTGGAACCCTCTGAGTTGGCACGTCTTTATAACTGTGCACAGCCAAGTCGATCTCCCCATTTGCAAGCGCTAAATCAATTGCCCTTACAAAAGCCCCGACTCCCCTGAATTCGTGCAATGGCCTATCTTTCATGATGTCTCCGGCTGTTTTTATTATCTTCAGTTCCACTTCGTAACCTTCTTTATCGAGTTTTTCGGCAACAATCTTTGCTTGAGCAAGTGCGAGCTTGCTGCCCCGTGTGCCAATTATGAGCTTCATATGGCAGTGCTGATTGCTTCTACTGTTTTATCTATCTCTTCCTCTGTATGAGCATAGCTTAGAAAACACGTTTCAAATTGAGATGGGGGCAAAAATACTCCTTTCTCAAGCAAGCGCCAGAAAAACTTCATGTAAGCGTCTTTGTTTAGTTTTAAGGCCTCAAAGTAATCTTTCGGAGTTTTTCCAAAATAAAAGCAAAACATCGAAGCTATGTGCGAAATTTCAGCTTTACCTGAAATGATATCTTCAACTGCATCACAGAGCTTTTTTGTCATTTTTGCAGTTTTTTCAACCACCCCTTCTTTTTCGAGTATTTTCACAGTTGTATATCCCGCCAGAAGACTCATCGGATTTCCGCTAAATGTTCCAGCTTGATAAACGTCACCAGAAGGAGAGATTTTCTGCATTATTTCCCTTTTACCACCGTAGATACCAATTGGAAAACCACCTCCAGCGATTTTTCCGAGAGTTGTAATGTCTGCCTTTACTCCAAAGTATTCCTGAGCCCCACCCATTGAGAGACGGAATCCAGTTATGATTTCGTCAAAAATGAGTAAAACATCATTCTCTTGAGTGATTTTTCTAACTTCTCTCAAATAATCTTTTTCTGGAATTATGAGCGAGGAATTGCCCATAACTGGCTCCATAATAACTGCTGCAATCTCCTTATCTTTTTCCAGAACTTCTGCAAGTTTTTCTGAATTGTTAAACGGAACTTGGAGCGTTTTTTTCACAAAATCCTTTGGAACTCCTGCTGAGTTTGGAACACCAAAAGTTGTCGCTCCGCTTCCAGCTTTGACTAAAACCGCCTCATGAGAACCATGGAAACTGCCCTCGATTTTTACAATTTTATCTTTTCCAGTAAAACCCCTTGCAAGTCTCAAAGCAGACATCGTTGCCTCGCTGCCTGTGTTTACATATCGAAGCATTTCGATTGAAGGATAATATCTCCTTATCAGCTTTGCATACTTTAATTCGAGCTCAATAGGCGTCCCGTAAAGCCAGCCCTCTTCGAGTTTCTCCCTGAGCTTTTCTTTTACTTCTGAATTCGCATGACCGAGAATTAATGCTCCATACGCCAAGCAGTAGTCGATAAACTCGTTGCCATCAACATCTACAAGCTTGGCCCCTTTAGCTCTTGCAACGTAAAATGGAAATGGTTTAAAGGCTCTCACCGGGCTGCTAACACCACCAGGCATAAGATCGACCGCCTCTCGGTAGAGCAACTCCGAGGTTCTGAAATTCATAAAGAAGTTAAAGCGTAAAGGTATAAAAATTTGTATTTTATAGTCCAAAAAAGGCAGAAAGATTTTTAAAAAATGAGATTGTTGCAACAAATAACCAAGCCGCCGTGGCTCAGCTGGCAGAGCGGGTGACTCGTAATCACCAGGTCGCGGGTTCAAACCCCGCCGGCGGCTTCTCTTCTAATTCCGTTTCTTGGAATGAGGAAATCATCGATAATCTTGTTTCGCAAGTTGAGCTAAGAACAAGGGATAAACGCTACGTCAAGGCTTTAAGGCGGAGATTGAAGCGATTTTCGAGCTTCATAAAACTGTTTTAGCCATAAAAATGCTCATGATAGAAATCCAGAACACCTTAAAAAAGCTTCAGAATTTTAGCGAGTTACAGAAGCTAAGGTTAACCACAGCCATTCTGATCTCTGCAACCTCAGGAATTAGGGCTGAAGAGCTATACAAGTTGCAAAGAGATAACATTGATTTGGAAGAGCGAATGATAAGCATCGCTTTAGCTATCCTCAATGCAAGTTCTGAGTTTTTTCGTTAAGTCTTTGAAAGCTTTTTCGAATTCTGGAGTAGCTTTAATTTTATAACTCATTCTGAGATCCCCAGATCTTCGAGAATTTCATCAAAATCTTTGAGTTCTCCTCTATCCGCTTCTTCTAAACCCTTCTTTATAGATTGAGCGAGCTCCTCATCATTCATAACTTCAAGAGTCTCGATGATTGACTCTATTCGGGCTTTAATCTCCTCAAGCTCTTTTATGATTGAAACTCTTTGCATGATTAAAACACTCTCGCATTATTTTTAAGCTTTCTCTATGTTTTTCTTCAGACTTAAAACAAGCTTTTCACTGGAGTGCTCAGAAACCTCAACCTACTCAGCAAAGTAGCGATCAACAAGAGTCCTTATCATTTTGAGCAACTTTTTTCCTCTATCTTTCTCATCAGGGTTTACAACTTGAAAAACGATCTTATCCGACGTCATTTCCACGATTTTGACATTCCTCGAAAAATTAAATTCGAAAAGGTCTT
>JAWBZL010000041.1:0-9630 GCA_038866255.1 Archaeoglobaceae archaeon | reverse complement strand
ACTTGAAATCCCAGATTCAAAGCTTTTCTCCCACTTTAAGCCTGAAGAAAGCTTTGAAAAGCGTTTAGAACTTGCAAAAGAAGTTTGTAGAAATAATTTAGGGCTTTCGAGCACCATAATGATAGGCTTGCCGAACACAGGCTACGAAATCTGGATTAAAGGCTTATTTATGCTCAGAGAATTCGAATGCCTCAAGCAATGTGCAATTTCGAGCTTCAACCCAGTTTATGGAACCCCATTACAAAATGCAGAGCCTTTATCGCCAGTAAGCGTTGCGAAATTCGTTGCAATTGCAAGAATTCTGCTCCCAGATAAGGATATCTCAGCCTGTGGCTCAGTTGGTCTACAATCCCTACCGCTAATGCTACTGGCTGGAGCAAACAGGGCTTATCTCGGAGCCTATGTTTGCAGAGCAAGAACTCAGAAGGGGTTTGCTGAAGAGCTCGAGGACGTCTTTAAGCCTGATTACGAAGCCAAAGTCAGAAATGGCTTGGTATTTGCAAATCCGTCTGAAGCTGTTGAGAGAATCTGCAGAGATCTCGGATTTGAAGTGGATTGAATCAAAACTAAAACTCTTGCTGAGCCTTTGCCTTAATCTTAGTGAATTTTTAAATTTGAGTTTTAGTTTTCAAAATCTTTATAAGCCGGTGATTGCAAAGAAAAAATGGGCCCGTGGCTCAGCCAGGACAGAGCGACGGCCTTCTAAGCCGTAGATCGCGGGTTCAAATCCCGCCGGGTCCGCTTTTTGTTTTTAAAATCCAATAAACCCTCTTTGATTAAAAAGGAATTTGAAAAATTTAAATCTCCCTTGGATCAGTAATCTCCCCATATATTGCACTTGCAGCAGCAACTGCGGGGTTTACGAGATAGATTTTTCCTTCCGGGCTTCCTTGTCTTCCAATAAAGTTTCTGTTTGAAGTTGAGACACTTACTTCATTGCTGGCAATTAAACCAAAACTCCCTCCCATGCATGGGCCACAAGAAGGAAACTCTACAATTCCTCCTGCATCAACGAGGATCTCTATTAATCCTTCTCGCAAGGCTCGCATGTATTCCCTCCTACTTGCGGGAATGACAATAAGCCTAACGTTTTTTGCAACTTTTTCCCCTTTAAGAATTTCAGCCGCAATTTTTAGATCTTCGTATCTACCGTTTGTGCATGAGCCTATGAAAACCTGATTCACTTTCACTCCCTTTACCTTTGAAATTCCAACTACGTTATCAACTCTGTGGGGGACCGCTACTTGCGGCTCCATTTCTGTTACGTTCAACTCTACTTCTTCAAAACTCGCATCTTCATCGCTTTTTAGCACTTCATCTTCAAAACTTCTTCCCATCTCTTTGAGGTATTCGAGAGTTAAACGATCCGGTTCAACGATCCCGGCTTTGCCCCCCATCTCTATTGCCATATTGCACATTGTTAAGCGATCAGCCATGGGGAGATTTTTTACAACTTCTCCGTCAAAAATGCAGGCTTTATAATTTGCCCCCTCTGCTCCAATGTTGCCAATTATTCTCAATACGATGTCTTTGCCATAAACGTATTTTCCAAGTTTTCCCGTTATGTTAAACTTCAAGCTTTCTGGAACTTTGAACCAGAGCTTTCCTGTTGCAAGAACACAGCCCATATCTGTAGAACCTATGCCTGTTGCAAAAGCTGCAAGTGCACCATACATACACGTATGACTGTCAGCACCAACAACAATCATCCCCGGATTTACATGATTCTCAACCATAAGCTGGTGCGCAATTCCATGGCAAACATCATAATTCAAAATCCCCTGCTCATCGGCAAATTTTCTAAGCATTTTCTGGTTTTCTGCAGATTTTACACTGTCTGCTGGTGCTTGATGGTCGAAGGCCATCACAACTTTTCTTGGATCCCAAACTCGTGCAGCATCGCCAGCAATTTCCCTAAAAGCTTTGATTGCAAGCGGAGCAGTAATATCATGGATCATAGCCAGATCTACGTTTGCAAAAACGAAGTCTCCAGCCTTCACATCTTTTCCGCAGGCCCTTGAAAATATCTTTTCGACTATTGTTTTACTCATATCGCTAAGCCTTGTCCGAGTATTTCACTTTTTTGTTCTCACTTCTCCACGTATTTTTCCTCTTTTACAAAAATGGCACATAAGAGAGATGCAATGGAAGCAAAAAAGCAGAATTCAAATGAAAGCTGATAAGCTTCGACGGGATAAACTCCCCCTATTTTTCCAACAGAATCCATTAGGTAGCCCATTATAGTCTGGAATATCGCGGCACCAATAAAGGGAAAGACGTTTACAATACTTATCGCGAATCCAGTCATTCGGAGTGGAAATTGCTCTTTTACAATCGTATACGCCACCGGTCCAGCGCTTGAGAAAAATCCTATAAGAAATGAGATCAAAGAGAGAACTGGAACGGTTAAAGACAAAGGCACAAAAACAAGTGGTGCCCAGACAAAAAGAAAGCCTATACCACTTAGAATTAAAATGTTCTTTCTCCAAGCAATTAAATCAGAAATTCTGCCAAGGATTGGCGCTCCAATTATGCTTCCAATTCCAAGAAGCATTAAAATTGCCCCAGCATTTGGTTTCGAAATTCCATAGACCTCGATTAAAAATGGTCCACCCCAGAGCCCTTGGAAACCCATGATAACACCGTATCTTAGCATTGAAGATATTGCGATTAGCCACAATGAGAATTTGCGGAAAACAAGTGTGAAATCTTTACTTTTTAGCCTCTCTCCTTTGAAACCTGCTGGTGCATCTTTAACCAGTAAAAAGCATAGAATTAATAAAAACGCTGTCAAAATGCCTACAAAAGTAAAAGATGTTCTCCAACCAAATAAGTCGATTATCAAGGCAAGAGGATAGGCTGAGAGTATTGCACCAAAGTTTCCAATGGCAAAAAGGATTCCCATTGCAGTTGCAAATTCGCTCTCCTTAAACCACTGGGACATAATTTTCACAGTGGGTATATAAACTCCAGCAACACCAATACCAATAAGAAGACGAGAAAAAACAGCAATTTCGTAATTTGAAGACATCACAAATATAAGAATTCCCAAAAGTGTTACGAGAGTGAAAAATAAAACTACTTTCTTTGCACCCTTTACATCGGAAAGAATTCCAACAGGAATTTGCAAAACGGCGTATGGGTAAAAATATGCAGAAGATAAAATTCCGATAGCAAGAGCTGAAATTGCGAATTCACGCATTAAATCATCAGCCATAACTGCTGGAGAAGTTCGATGGAAGTAGACAAAGAAGTAGATCCCTGACAAAACAGCGAATATAACCCATTTATTCGACTTCAAACCTGAGAATAGCACAGATACCACCAAGTTTTGAAACTATTTCTCCAGGTTCAAATTCAGAGCTTAAAATCTGCACTTTTCCCCCCATTTTTTCAACCTCTTCCATAAAGCTGTCGATATCCCATTTTTCTCTTTCTTTTAGCAGAAAATCATCAGAAACAAGTAGAATGTCTATTGCCCCAAATTCCTTGGCTTTTCTAACTGCTTCAATACCATAAGCAACTTTTTTATCTTTTGCAATTCCCTCAAGCAATTTTTCCACAAGCTCTGCCTCTTCTGCAAGCCTAACTTCTCCAACAATTTTGTCTATGGCTTTTCTTCTTAAAACCTCAATGAAACCCCTTCTACCAATTGAAGCTGTGTCAACAACAATTGTTCTGGCAGCAATTTCAGAATCTCTTTGCTTTAAAAATTCCTGAAAATCCCTTTTGATAAATCCCGGTCCTGCAAGAATTAGATAGCGAAACTCAAGATTTTTGAGTTTAGCTAAAATCTCAGCAAAAAACTCCTCTCTCCTGTTACCATAATCTTTTGAGTAACTCTTGGTTTCATCAAAAACTTCTTCAATTCCCCAATCTCTAAGAACACCAGCAACAGCTTCACCCTCTTCAATTGTTAGAATTATAACTTCTGGTCTTTTTGAGCTCTCAACAGCTTTTTTAAGCCTTTTAAGCTGCTCCTCTTTCCATTGTTTAATTATGCTTAACTCCTTTCCAGTTGTTATATTGATCGTATGATATCCTGAAGCTTCAATACCCGCGAAAATTTTCCCAATGATTCTTAGCCTGTTTGAAAACCTGTGAAATTCCACTTTCTCTACTTCAATGCCTATTCTGGTGACTACGAACTCTTTGTCGCTCCTCAATTTATCATCGCTCTGTGTTGCACGTTTGGTCATCGAAAAAACTTTATCACCTTTTTCGATTAAAAATTTTAGATGCCACAAATCCTCAAGTGTTTCTGGGATTAGCCTTATTTCTCCTTCATTTCCATGCAGCTTTTCCTCAACTATTTGCACGAATAAACTGATCACAGGATTTTTAAATTATGTCGAAGTTATTCTCCACAAATTGGTTAAAATTGAAAAATCTTTTATACACCTTCCTTACTTCATCCATGCCTGAAGAAGGACGTGATGAATTCGAAGAGTTGCTTGATAAACTGAAACTTTAGCCAAGTAGATTTTTTATTAAATAAGAGGAGCGTTTGAGGGGTTAAAAATGCAGAGGATTACAGAGGAGGAAATTACAAAAAATCTCGAAAAAGTAAAATTCAAGATTGCAGTGATGAGTGGGAAAGGAGGGGTGGGCAAATCTACGATCTCAGCCTTGCTTGCAGTCCATTACGCGCGAATGGGTAAAAAAGTTGCCATTCTGGACACAGACTTTTTGGGACCAAGTATACCTCATCTTTTCTCGCTTTATAAGGACAAACTTGTAATATTAGGGGGAAAAATAGAACCGGTTTTGACACCGAAATATGGGATAAAAGTTGTTTCCATTCAGTTCCTTCTACCATCTCCTGAAATGCCCGTTCTCTGGCGTGGGCCCTTAGTAGCGGGAATGATAAGAGAACTCCTTGGTAGAACGAACTGGGATGAACTTGACTACTTGATTATCGATCTCCCGCCAGGCACGGGCGATGCTCCACTGACAATTTTGCAGGATGCGAAGCCAAACGGAATCTTGGTTGTAACCACGCCCCAGGATTTGGCAGCCAAAATTGTTGAAAAGTCCATCAAGATGGCTGAAGAACTTAAAACAATGGTTCTTGGCATTACTGAGAATATGAGCTACTTTGTTTGCCCTAAGTGTGGGGAAAAAAGCTACATCTTTGGCAAAGGAAAAGCAGAGATGCTTTATCGAAAATATCGCCTCGAATTTATCACCCAAATCCCGGTAGATACAGAGCTTTTACGATTGAGTGAACTCGGAAGGATTGAGGAATACGAAATTGATTACTTTGAGTTTTTCCCCTATTAAAGCATTAATTGGCTAATTGTTCAGCAAAAGCTTTATCTAAAAACAATTTTTAAACTGCCAGAACTTGGAGTATGGACATCTCATCTCTTTACAACAAAACAAGCAAAAACTCATGGAGGGTTATTCAGGCTATTTTTAAAAATCTATGGAACTACAAATTTGTTCCAGTAACAGTAATAAGCGAGTTTGCAAAGCTTGGGGATGAAAAAACGAGAAAAATTCTAAAATCTCTGGGGGGTGAAGGTATAGTTTTAAACAAGCAAACCGAATATGAGGGTGCAACGCTCACTTTTGTGGGGATAAGTCTATACTCTCTCTATAAGCTTGTTAAAAGCAACGAGGTGAGGGCAATAGGAAAGAAAATGGGGGAAGGAAAAGAGAGCTTGGTATACAACTGTATTTCGAAACATGGGGAGGCAGTGATAAAATTCCACAGAGTTGGATATCCGAGTTTTAAAAAAGTCCTCAAAAAGAGAGACTATGGAACACTAAACTTTCCCGTTCTATCGGTTAGGTCTGCAAAAAGAGAATTTACTACTTTAAAGAAGCTCCAGGGCTTGGCTGTACCTGAAGTCTATGCTTGGGAAGGAAATGCCGTTCTAATGCAGCTTATTGATGCAAAAGAGTTGTTCAAGATCAGAATTGAAAACCCCGGAGAGCTTCTGGATCTTATCATCAAAGAAGTTGCAAAATTCTATCGGCGAGGAATTGTTCACGGAGATCTTAGCCAGTATAACATACTGGTTGGTGAAAATGGTTTCTGGATAATTGATTTTCCTCAGAGCATTGAAGTTGGAGAGGGAAATTGGAGAGAACTTCTTGAAAGAGACATTGCGAATGTACTCAGGTTTTTTAATAGAACTTATCGCATAGAAAGAGATATCAATTCGATAATCACAGAAATTATCAGTGATAGTAGGCGTTGACGTTCTCGGACATAGGAAATTCGCTGTAGTTGCGATGAATGGAGTGGAAATTAGGAAAACAGTCTCCAAGTCAAGACTATTTAAAATGTTAAGAGAACTAAAGCCAGAAATACTTGCAGTGGATAGCATAAGTGAGATCTTCAAGAGTAGGGAAGAAGTTGTAAATTTTTTAAAGAACTCCCAGTTAAAACTTGTTCAGGTTGCAGTGGATGCGCCTTTGCATGTTCTTGCAAAAAGGTTCAGCATAAGGATTAATCCAAGGGATCCATTTGATGAGGCAAGAACGTGTGCACATCTCGCAAGTCTCGGAATTGGTTATGAGGTTTCGGTTTTTACAGATAAAACGAGAATAGTTGTTTCAAGGAATCGAAGCCTTGGAAAAGGTGGATGGAGACAAAAGAGATACGGAAGGAGGGTTCACGATGCTGTAAGGAGTGTATACCGGGAGATAAGGAGTTGGATAGAGCAAGCTGGGTTTAGTTTTGTGGAGAACGTTAAAGAGAGATTTGGGGGGATTTCGAGAGGAGAAATGATTGTGGATGCGCCAAGAGAAGAAATACCTGTGAGTTCCTTTAAAACTAAGGATGTGCAGGTTAAGGTTGAATCCATAGAGAAGGAAAGAATTGAACTTATACCACTTTCAAAGTCCCAGAGATATTTAATAGTTGGTGTTGATCCCGGAACAACGACTGCAGTTGCAATTGTAGACCTTAGCGGGAATGTGCTGGCTTTGAGAAGCAGAAAAGACTGGAACATTGCGGAAGTTATCGATTTCATAAATTCCCATGGCAAACCAGTAATAATCGCAACTGATAGGAAAAATCCTCCAGATTTTGTGAATAAGATTAAGGCATCTTTTAATGCAGTCCTCTACACTCCTCGTGAGGATATGAGCACGGATAAGAAAAGGGTTTTGACTTCATCTTATCGATTTTTAAACGATCATGAAAGGGATGCGTTAGCTTCTGCGATCGATGCAATGAACAACTATCGAAGCAAATTTAGAAACATCGAAAAAAGAATTCCTTCTGGTGTTGATGTTGAGAAGATAAAGGCAGAAGTGATCAAGGGAACACCTTTAAAGGCTATATTTGAAGAGAAGAGCGTCGAAAAAGTTGAGAAAAAAGAAACACAGGATGTAGAGTTACTTTTACTGGTTGAAAGAAAGGAGAAAAGGATAAAAGAGCTTCTCGAGGAGAATGAAATTCTAAGAAAACAAGTTTCCGAGTTAAAAGTGGAGATAGAGAGGTTGAGAACTAAAATCGCTTCCCTCTCCGCTGAGGAGAGGGAAAGAGTTAGAAAGGAGATTTATATACAGAACCTCGAGAACAGAATTTCTGAAATGCTTTCAGAGCTTAAGAAAAAGGATTCTGAGATAGCAAAGCTAAAGGAGAGGTTAGAGATGATTAAAAAGCTGAAACTTCTCGAATTTTCAGGCTGGAAGGAAGTAAAGGTGCTCAGAAAACTGACAAAAGAGGAGGTCGAGGAGAGAAAAGACATTGTGGAGGGCGACATTGTTTTAATCCTTGATCCAAGTGGGGGAAGCAAAAACTCAGCTGAAATGCTTTGCAATAGGAAGATAAAAGCCGTAATCGTTCCGAGAGAGATGTCACACTTGGCTGAGGAGGTATTTGAAAGCTATGGAATTCCAAGAATTGCAAAAGAAGATGTGGAGATAATTGCGAGTGATGAAATTGCTTTTGTTAGCCCGGAGTTTGAGGAGACATACACAAAAAAGATTGAGGAGCTAAGAAGGAGAAAAGTTGAAAGGATAGAGAGGATATTTGAGGAATACAAAAAACGCAGGTTATGAAGTTGCTATTTTCTTCGATGTTTCTATACGAGTATTCTACAGAAATGATAAAAAAAGCTGCTGAACTCGCAGAATACGATGGTATTGAGTTCTGGGTTGAAACTCCTTATTTTTGGGTTGATAGAAGTTTGGAAAAGCTTGAATGTTTCTCAGATTTCAAGGTCGCCCTCCATGCACCAGTTCTCGATTTAAATCCGGTCTCGGTTAACAATGGGCTTTGCGAGCTAACGCTGAAAGAGACGCTGTATACAATTTCTTTAGCATCAAAAATTCGCGCTAAGATTGTTACGGTGCATGCGGGGAAAAGAAGTGCGCACAGAGAACCAGTTTGGGCGGATTACAACTCTTTGCACAAATTTCTTCGCATATCCTCGAGTTTTGCCAAGATAAAAGATGTAAATATTTCGCTTGAAAATTCGGAGAAAAGGATAAACAACTTATGCAAAACTGCTGAGGAGCTAAAGACCTTTGTAGAACTCTACGATCTAAAGATCACACTGGACATAAAGCATGCGATAAGCGACGCAGAATCTTTTTTTGATTTACTTGGGAGAATCTGTAATGTTCATATCAGTTCAGAGAATGAGGGGAAGCACATTCAGGCAAGTAAAAGCGAGAGAGTTAAAGAAATACTGAAGAAACTTTTTGAACTCGGCTACGACGGACTTTTAACTGTGGAGCTTGACGACCTTGGTATTGGAAATCTGGATTTCGGTAAAAAAGTAGAGATTCTAAAAAAAGAGGCTGAATTTGTGAGGAGAATTTTTTCGCGATAGTTAGAAAACTTTTTAACATTGCAAAATGAGATTTATCAGAGCAATGGCGTTTGGAGTAGGGGAATCTTGGCTCAGCAGCTGAAGTTTGCAGAAGGGCTGAACTGTTCTTCTTTTATCCTTTGAGGAAAAAAATTGGTTGCAGATTTGCCGATATTTTTCCAGAAAGAGGAAAAAGCCCTGAGGAAACAAGAAATTCTAATGCAAGAGCTCCTAAACCCAAAAAAGTTTTAATGGTTAAAAAGGGGATTGCGATTAAAGAACTCAATGGACTGAGTGTCAAGGAATTTATTCGGAGAGAGGGCATTTTCATGAGAAAAGATCTTGAAAAAGACCTTCTAAGCAACAATTTTTTCGGGGCAACGCCTTACGGTTTATTTCCCATAAGTAAGGAAACCTGTGGTTCCTCTTTTTTGGGATTAATGGATTACGATCTAAGATTTTATCCATCTATATTTGATCTTGATGTTTTCTTTGATGAGGCAATTTTTGCAGGCGAACTCTTAAAAGAAGGCATAAAAAGAGTCAAGGAGGAACTTTCAGAAGTAGATTTCTTTTTATTTGACCAGAACTTCATGCTAATGTTTGAGGAAAAGATAGTTGAAATTGCGAAGATACTAAATAGCTATGGAGTTCTGACTTCTACACCTTCTTTAGCGGGAAAGCTCGAGAAAAAGTTCATGAGCGAAATCGAGAAAGGTACCTGCGTTAATGGAACCGAAACCATGGTTTTTCTAAACTTCAAGTGATAGATTATATTTATTGATTTAGCTTGTTTTTATTAATTATAATTATATTATTATTTTTCAAGAGAAGTTAAAAAATCAAAAAAACT
>JAWBZL010000040.1:0-10596 GCA_038866255.1 Archaeoglobaceae archaeon | reverse complement strand
CGAGTTCAGAAACAAAGACAATTCCCCTGCTAATCGAAGAAAATCCATTCTTTGAAGTCCATCGAAAGGCGATAATTTACCATGGGGAGAACGTTCTTAGGCTTGAGATTACCAACATCGGTGGAATTGCAAAAAACGTTCACTTCAAGCTAAATCCAAGCCCCGGAATAAGGCTGAAAACTCCTGAAGCCTATCTGGAGAGAATTGAAAGTAATAGCGTTTCTTCAGTGGCTTTTAGGGTTTACGTGGACGAAGACGTAATCCCGAACAACGAATACAGGATTGAGCTAAGCTACAAGGCGGAGAATTCTGAAGGCAAAGAAGTTTCTGGAAGTTTTTACGCTTATGTTACCGTGCTTGAGAAGAGCTGGCTTGAGAAATACTACGCTTATCTTCTGGCTCTCCTGATTCTCGTTCTATTAGTAGCGATTAGGGTGAAGAAGATGCACTAATTACTAACTTTTCGAAAATTTTGTCTTCTTTAGCTTGCTTTTTTTTGAATTTAAGCAAAAAAGCGGATCTTTCGGGATTCACAAGTTCGATGTCACCATCAAGGTTCTTTATGAGCTGTTTTACGATGAACAAGCCAAGTCCGCTACCGCCTGTCGTGAAGCCCTTAGTGAAGAGCTTTTGAACGTTTTCTTTTGGTATTCCTATCCCATTGTCTTCCAAGAGGATTTCTACGTTCTCTTCATTACTCGAAATCTTCACTCTTACTTCTGTGGCTTTTCCATGCTTGACAGCATTTCCGATTAAGTTGCCAAAGATGTTGTATATACCCTCATTTGCCAGAACTTCCGCTTCTGCATCTCCATCGATTTTAATATCAACCCCATAACTCTTGGCAACTTCTTCAAGAACGCTTTTCAATTTGAAGGGATCTCTTTTAATCTCCATCGTGGATTCAAGTTCTTTCATCTTTTTAACGAGCTCAATTCCACTATCCACTGCATTTTTAACTTTTTCAAGTAACTCTAAGCTGAACTCTTCCTCAAAAAGCTCCAAAAAAGAGTAAATCCTCGTGAAAATGTTTAAAATATCGTGCCTCAGCATACTGTTTAGGAGTTTGAGGTATTCGTTTAGCTCCTCAATTCTCTTCTGCAAAGCAATTCTGTCCGAAACGTCAGTATATACCAGCAGACAGTATGGTTTTCCGTTCATCTCTGCAAACCTCGAACGTGCTTCAATCCAGCGCATGTGCCCATAAGCATCAATAGATCTTATAATCAAAGGTGGATCCACCTTCTTTTTTCTTTCGACAAAAGTCCTAACCACCAGTTCAGCGAGCTTAGTATAGTCTTCAGGAACGAAGTATTTATGAGGATTATTCAGCATTTCGTCGTAATCCAATCCACTTACTTCACCCAAAATTTTGTTCACGTAGATAACCTTACCTAAATTATTAACGATAACCACCGCAGATGAAAGTATATATCACTCAAATGCTACTTTAAAGTGATGAGGCTCGAAGAAATAATCTCATTGCTTGAAAAACAGCCGATGAGTGTAAAAGAGATATGCATCGCTTTAAAACTTGATCCCTCGCAAGAAAAGAGTGTGATTGAGGCAATAAAGAGGGCTTCGAGAGTGCTAAAGAGAAAAGGCAAACAAGTGCTCATGGAACCGCCAAAGTGCAAGAAATGTGGCTTCGAATTCGAAAATCCAGATCCAGGCAGATGTCCGAATTGCAAAAGCGAATGGATTTCTCCGGCGAAGTTTTATGTGCAGAAAATTTAGTTTTTTAGTTCAGCGTAAAAATTTATTAACTTAACACTCTCAGTCTAGAGGATTTGAGATTCACAGAAAGTTCTTCTTTACCTTACCAGTGCTTGGAGTGATTAGCGGATGCGCAAATGGTTGTGCTTGCCATCCTATTGCAGAACTTGGATTTTCTGAAAGGTAGTTGAAATGAATCCTGAAATCTACGAGCTTGACTGCATGAACAGTCTCCCTTCAGTAAGAGATATTTCGACTACACTCCTTTGCAGTGGGCTTGAAAAAGAGCTCGAAAAAATGGAAAAAGATACCGACGACCACGGAGAGCTCTGCCAAACTTAAGTTATAGCTGCTTTTTTAACCATTCCGCCTTCCATTTTTGATAACAGCTTTTACTGCAGAAGGTAACTGGCTTGTTAACGCAACAAGTCTTAGCTAATATTAGCTTTTCCGAGATTTTGCCGCAAACGCTACACTTCCCCGATTTTTCATCGCTGAGTTTGAATGGCATTACAATATTAACAGTGTTAAGAATTTAAAGTTAACTGGCTGAGTTTTAGGTTTTCCTTTTTCTGATTGCAATCAACCATTTGGTATCGCATTTCTTGATTTCAATGACTTCATGTCCTTCGCTTATAACACTTTTTGGCAAATTCCGCACCGCTGTGGGGTCGTCAATGATAAGCTCGAGAATTTCTCCCTCTTCGAGCTCCTCCAGCTTGAGCTTTGTTTCAATGAAAGTAAAGGGGCAAATTTCTCCTGACAAATCAAGTTTATGAAGTTTCGCGTTCCCAGCCATATCTCAATAACAGTGTTAAGTATAAATATTTTATCGGTTTGCAAATCGTCAAACTTTATAATTTTCCTCTCTTTCGATTAGCCATGTTAAGCGTAATTCTTCACAGTGGTGAATGGGATAAAATTTACCATGGTTTCAACATTGCGAGCTTAAATGCATCGCTGGGTGAAGAAACATTGGTTTTTTTAACCTATTGGGCATTGAAGAATGTTTGCAAAGGCGAGAAATTTTCAAGCGAGGGGCACAAGGAGATAATTGAAGAGGGGAGGAAGAGGGGAATTGTAAAGGAGTTAGAGCATGTGATAAAGCTTGGAAAATCATTTGGGCTTAAGATCGTAGCCTGTTCTACAAGTGTGGAACTTCTTGGACTAAAAAAGTTACCTGAATGGATAGACGAGGTTGGAGGGTTACTGAATGCAATTAACGCGGATAGGATAATTTTTATCTAAAATTTAGTAAGAACGAAGCAAATGCCCATTTTTATGAGCTTTGAGTTCTTTTCCCATTTAATGCGGGGGGAGGGATTCGAACCCCCGAACCCCTACGGGATAGGACCCTAAATCCTACGCCTTTGGCCACTCGGCAACCCCCGCTTGTAAGTTTTAGTTTCCAATTGTTTATATCGCTTTCCAACAGCGATGATGGAAAATTTTATAAACTAAAAATTTAGCAAATTTTTATGCAAGAATTATTACAAAAAGATTTAAAATGTTACAAAATGTGATAAAATTAGAAGATTTTAAAACTCTCATGGTTTTAGCGTTCTGCACTAAAGCGGGGCTTTTTGAATTTCTCGAAGACGAGAAAAGTGTAGAAGACTGGCTCGATTTCCGAAAAATGCTTTCTGGACAAGTAAAAAGAGAAGAAGAGTTTTTCAAGAGTAGAATTATGACTCTTGGAAAATTTTCGCTTCTATGCGACATTAAAATCGTCATCAAAGTTGCAGAACTCGAAGAGTCTGTGGAGCTTTGAGAAGCTTAGGAAAGATATTAGGGCCTTTACTTTTGAGGGCGATTTGGATCTATCCACTTATTTGTCGGAACTCGAAAGGGTTGGTTTCAAAATCATTGAAGTTTTGAAAGATGACTGTGTTTTGATGATAGCAAAAAAATAATTATATATACTTCAGTTAAATAAATTCTCAGCAAAGGGCACTGTTAAATTTATTTCTTCACAATTATGTCTCCATGCTTTTTTACATACTCAACGATACCACCCTCGTTGAGAATTTCAAGCATAAATTTGGGAATGGTTTTTGCTCTTATTTCACCCTTTCTCGTCTTTATCAACCCCTCTGAAATATCAACCACAATCTCTTCTCCATCCTCAATTGAACTCGTATCTGCAATTAACAGTGGCAATCCCACATTGATGGCATTTCTGTAAAAAATTCTTGAAAAGGATTTTGCAACCACAACGCTTACACCGGCTATTTTAAGAGCAAGAGGGGCGTGCTCCCTGCTACTACCCATGCCAAAATTTTTTCCTGCGACAATAAAGTCACCAGGTTTGAACTTCTTCATAAAATCAGCATCAGCATCTTCCATTATGTGCTTTGCAAGCTCACCCATGTTGCTGCGCAAATGATAATATCGCCCCGGAGTTATGTGATCCGTAGAAATGTTATCACCAAACTTCCAAGCTCTACCTCGCAGAATCATCCCTCTCCCTCCTTGCATACGAAAACCGGAACGCTGCTCATTCTGATCACTGGATCAGAAACACTACCAAGAATAAAAGATTTTGCTAACCCCATGCCACGGGAGCCGATAAAGATTGTTGAAGCATTCAGTTCTTTCTGCGTTCGCAATATCGTTTTTGCAGGAGATCCAAAGATTTTGAATGCTCTTGACTTTACACCTTCAAGATCGCTAACAACTGAGCTCAAATCATCAATTTTGCATGATTCGTCCTCATCTACATGAAGCAGAATTATTTCGCCATTAGTCTTTTCAGCGATGTATTTGGCATATTCAAGGCATTTCTGCGAATACTTCGAAAAATCATAGGCAACAAGGATTTTTTCAAAAAGCCTTCCACATGGTTTAGAGTATACAGTTTCATCTCCAAAAGCCTCGTATTTTACCTTAAAAACGTAAACTGGTATCTTTGACTTCCTTATGACACCTTCAGAGACACTGCCAAGCAAAATCTCTTTAAATAAGCTTAAACCCCTTGCTCCAATAGAGATAAAGTCATAAGATGATGAGCGCTTTATTATCTCAACAACAGGGTTTCCAGAGGGATATGGCTTGAGAATTTTCGCTTTAACCCCTTCGGATTCAATCTTTTCAACGAGTGTTGGCGCTTCTTTATCTGCTCTTTTTTCTTCAAACTCTATATATTTCTCGAGATCGAATCCACCATTTATTGTGCTCAACTTAGAAGTATTCACAACAAAAATGACTCCAACTTCTTCAAGCCCAATCTCTTTTAAGTCTTTTAGAAATTCGAGAACTATTTTGCTATATGGGGAGAAGTCTGTGGGAAATAGCATTTTTCGCAGAGGGGGAGGCATATTTAATTTCGGTGGGCAATGCTTATAAACACTTCGAAAAAAGAGTTGCATGGAATTCAGAGTCGTTCTTTCGGATCCAAAAACCAGTAAATCTTATCAGAAAACTGTGAGTGGAGCGAATGCCAACAGACTAATCGGCAAGCAGATAGGTGAGATTATCAGTGGAACAATCCTTGACCTTCCACCGGACTACGAGTTACAGATAACCGGTGGGTCGGACAAAGATGGCTTTCCGATGCGCAAAGACATCCCGGGAACGGGAAGAAAAAAGATCTTGCTTTCCAGTGGAATTGGATTTAAACCAAAAGAGAAGGGGCTTAGAAAGAGAAAAATTGTTCGAGGGAGAATTATTTCCAAAGAGACGCTCCAAATCAACATGAAGGTTGTAAAACATGGCAAAATACCGCTCGAAGAGATAATGAAAAAGTAATGCCTCTTCTCGACGATAAGCGAAGAGCGAGAAATTTCTATAAATACTTTTCATTAATTTACGATTACATTAATCCCCTATTCTATTCCAAAGAGATGCGAAAGAGAGTTGTGGACATGGCCGAGTTAAAAGAGAACAGTAAAGTTCTCGAAGTTGGTTGTGGAACAGGTTTTACAACTGAAGAAATTGCAAAAAGGACTGAAGAGAGAAACATTTTCTGCGTGGACATAACACCGGAACAGATAAAAAGGGCTAAGAAAAAGCTCAATGCTAACTTTGTGCTTGGAGATGCAGAGAATTTGCCATTCAAGGATAAAAGCTTCGATTCTGCAATTTCTGCAGGCAGCATAGAATACTGGCCAGACCCGTTTAAGGGTATAGTTGAAATGGCAAGAGTAACCAAAAGTGGAGGTAAAATTGTGATCCTTGCACCAAGAGAACCGGAAAATTTTTTAATCAGAAAAATAGCACATAGCATAATGCTTTTCCCATCTACGAAAAAATGCATCGAATGGTTTGAAAATGCTGGAGTAAAGGATATAGAATACGTAGAAATTGGACCATACAGGTTCTGGAGAAAGCTTGTGGTTATAATCTCCGGCAGGGTTCCATAGATTTAATAAGTGCAAAACGTATCAAGGGGTGTGAAATTGCGAAACGCTGCGGTTGGCATAGGTATAAGTTTGGTAACAACATACATAATATTCAAGATAACCGAGACAAATTTGACCTGGGAAGTTCTGAGAAAAGTTAATTTTATTTTCCTTATCTTTGCTGTTGCATTCCAGATCCTATTCTGGCTAATCTGGGCTTTAAGGCTCAAAAAAATCTCCCATTTCCTTGGTTTTAATGTCTCCTACCTCTACTCTCTCAAAACAACGCTTTCGAGCATGTTTGTTGCGGCGATAACACCTTCCTCAGCTGGCGGAGAGCCTGTAAGAGTAAAGATGATATCAGAAAAAGGGCTGCCAATTGGTGTGGGTACTTTTGTTGTTTTAACAGAGAGAATTCTTGATTCTTTGTTTTTTGCAATAGCCCTACCCATTTTCTTGATTCTATCAGGCTTTTCAACAGCTCTGGGCTTTAGAGTTGCAGTTCTATTTGTCTTCATTCTTTTAGTCTTCCTTTACATTCTTTACTTGATCCTGAGAGATGATAGGAATGCTCAACGTTTCTCGAAATTTTTTTCAAAGCTTTTTAGAAAGAAGAGACTGGAAATTAGAATTTTTGAAGAGTTGAAAAATTTTAGAAATGGAACCTTGACTCTGCTTTCAAAACCAATTTCTCTTATCTATCTTTTCACGCTTACAGCAGTCATGTGGAGTTTTGGCTTCATGATTCCATCGTTAATATTGCTCTCCTTTGCTACAGATCCGGAGTTTTTACTTTCCTATACATCCCAGCTAATAATAGTTGTTATATCTCTAATACCTCTCACACCCGGAAGCAGCGGAATAGTTGAGACGACAATGGCTTATCTTTACTCAAATTTCGTTGATCTCAGCATTTTAGGATCCCTAATTGCAATCTGGAGATTTATAACTTACTATCTCAATCTTATTTGTGGCACGATTGCAATAAATCTCTCAGCGATCAGGAAGTTTCAGCTAACATAATTTTGACCGTCGTTTCCAAGGCTTATGTCTTGAAGCATTTTCGAGGCCAATCCAAGTAAAACCTTGTCATCTCCAACGAGCTCTCTGATTAGCATTAGGGAAGTTGATTCCTTTAGTTCAACACTCTTCAAATCTTCAAGTAGCTTCAGAAGCTTAATGGCAAGTTTATAAATCTCAGTGAGCTTTTCGTTGTCCTCTCCTTCTATTTCTTCCTCTTCTTCATCAATAAAATCAAATTCTTCCACAAATACTGTCGTAAACGAATCGAGATTTAAACTTTCCCATGTTTGCGGTGTGCCACAAGATTAATTAATTTTGCGTGAAATTAATATCATGAAGTTCATAGACTTCGCGGAGTTCTGCGAGAGCATTGAAAAAATCTCCTCCACTCTTGAATTAACAGCAAGAATAGCTGATTTTATAAAAAAAATTGAAGATAACGAAGACCTTTACAACGTTGTTCTCTTCATAATGGGTAAAGTTTATCCTCCATGGGATGAAAGAGAGCTTGGTGTTGGAATAGGCTTACTATACGAGGCGCTTGAAAACATTAGTGGAAAAAAGAAGGAAAAAATTGAAGACATGATCAGAGAGCTCGGTGATCTGGGTCTTGTTAGCGAAAAGCTCGTTGAAGATAGAAGGATGCTAACACTTGAAGTTGAAGAGTTGACGATAAAACACTTAAGAGAGATTCTCGACGAAATTGCAAGTTCAACGGGTGAGGGGAGCAGAAAGAAAAAGATCTTGCTTTTAACTGGTCTTTATGGTCAAGCTTCGCCAATTGAGGCGAAGTTTATAACAAGACTGATCATGAACGAGATGCGTCTTGGTGTGGGAGAGGGAATTGTAAGAGACGCAATTGCAAAAGCTTTTGGAGTTGACGAGGAAATCGTTGAAAGAGCTTACATGATCACCAATGATCTTGGAAAAGTTGCTGTAACAGCAAAAATCAGTGGAGAACAAGGCTTAAAAGCTATGAAAGTTGAAATTGGTATTCCAGTCAGAATGATGCTTGCACAGGTTGCAGAGAACTTCGATGAGGCTATTGCAAACGGAAACATCGCAGTTGAATGGAAATTCGATGGGAGTAGAGTTCAGATCCACTGGGGTAACGGAATTCTGAGAATTTATTCCAGAAGACTTGAAAATGTCACAAATGCATTGCCTGAAATCGCTGAAGAAGTAAAAAGATGCGTTAAACCAGGAGTTATACTTGATGGAGAAGTTATAGCTGTAAAGGATGGCAAGCCCATGCCATTTCAGCAAGTTCTGAGGAGGTTTCGAAGAAAACACGACGTTTCAAAGATGATGGAAAAAATCCCCCTCCAGCTTTATGTTTTTGACATACTCTACGCAAACGGAGAAGTCATAGAGAGGTCACTTGAGGATAGAAGGAGAATACTAAGAGAATTCATAACCGAATCCAATAAAATAAGAATCGCTGATCAGCTCGTCACTGAGGAGAGAGATCTTGTTGAAAAGGTCTTCAACGAGGCCATAAACTCCGGGCATGAAGGAGTTATGCTGAAAAATCCTAAATCCCCCTATGTTCCAGGAAAGCGTGGAAAACACTGGCTGAAGCTTAAATCTGTGATGGAAACTCTTGACTTGGTCGTAGTTGGAGGAGAATGGGGTGAGGGAAAGAGAAGTCATTTGATTAGCTCCTACGAACTTGCATGCATAGATAACACGACAGGAAAATTGCTAAGAGTCGGCAGAGTTGCAACTGGATTTACCGATGAGGATCTTGAAGAACTTACCGAGCTATTCAAACAGATCATAATTTATCGCGAGGGCAAAATAGTGGAGTTTCAGCCAAAATTTGTTTTTGAGGTTGCTTATCAGGAGATACAGAAGAGTCCAAAATATGAAAGCGGTTTTGCACTGAGGTTTCCAAGATTTATTCGCCTGCGAGATGACAAGGATGTGGGTGAAGCAGACACGATAAAAAGAGTTGAGGAACTCTACGAGTTCCAGACAAAGAAGACCTAAACCTTCAACGCAGTCACAACACCATGACATTTGCATGCAGTAGCAACAACTATTCTCTCAGCTTTTTTTGCCTCTTCAACAACAGCCAAAAATTCCTCACCCCTTATTGCCCCAATCCCTGGGGCTAACTGGTAGCTGATAAGAATTCTTGCCTCGGGAGAGGCGAATTTTATGAGTTCAAACATCGGACATGGGCGCTTTAACTTCGTAACTGGGCAGATTTCTGGAGCAGAGCAGTTCTCGATACAAATTGCATCCCTATTATAGCTAACAACAACACTACCTCTCCCAGCAGAGATTATAACTTTCATCGGAAATCCTGTTATGATTTCGTTCAACTTTTCATTCCAAGGTTTAAAACGATCTTTTATTGCCTCCGCAACAACATGAACAGGAGCAGTGGTAAAAATCCACTCAGGTTTAATTTTTTCAGCAAATCTCGGCAATTCTTCAGCTTTAGCTTGCAAAAATTTGCTTTTATACATTCTTGCAGCTTCGCAATCTTCGCTTATATCTAAAACAATGAAATCTCGCCCCTTTGCTGAAAGATACTCAGCCGCTTTTACGCCAAACTTTCCACCGCCGACAACGATGTCCATGATAAAAGTTAGGCTTCCTAATTAAGTTAATCGCAACACTTGATTGAAAAACTTAAAATAAAAACAGATTTAATCCTCAGAAGATTCAGATTCCTCTTCTTCTTTCTCTCCTTTTTCAGTTTCTGCTCCTTTACCCGTTTCTGTTCCCTTCGCTGCAATTACATCGTCTATTCTCAGAATCATTATTGCAACTTCCGTCGCACCGCTGATTGCTTGCTTCTTCACCTTTATTGGTTCGAGGACATTTGCTTCAAACATGTCTATTGGCTTACCCTTAAACACATCCACGCCATATCTCAGCTTACCACTTTCATGCGATTTCCTCAGTTCAACAATTATATCAATTGGATCGAGTCCTGCATTTTCCGCAAGACTTCTTGGAATCACTTCAAGCGCACTCGCAAAGGCTTCGATTGCAAGCTGCTCCCTTCCTCCAACACTCGGTGCCCACTGCCTTAGTCTTAAACTCAACTCCATCTCTGGCGCACCACCACCTGGAACGACTTTTCCGCCTTCTATTGCACACTTGGTAACCTTAAGACCATCTGTCAAACTCCTCTCAACCTCATCAACAACGTGCTCAGTTCCTCCGCGAACAAGTATTGTAACAGCTTTTGGATTCTTGCATCCCTCGATGAATACCATCTTTTCATCACCAACCTTTCTCTCCTCCACAAGCTCTGCCTCTCCAAGATCGCTTGGGCCGATTTCTCTTAGATCTGTTAGAATCTTTGCACCAGTTGCCTTTGCAATCTTTTCTATGTCGCTCTGTTTAACTCTTCTAACCGCAAGAATTCCGGCTTTTGCCAAGTAATACTGCGCAAGATCATCAATGCCTTTCTGGCAGAAAACAACGTTCGCTCCCGCAGCAGCGATTTTGTCTACCATTTCCTTGAGCATTCTCTCTTCCTGCTCAATGAATCTCT
>JAWBZL010000039.1:0-10650 GCA_038866255.1 Archaeoglobaceae archaeon | reverse complement strand
TCTCTTTATGTAATTAACCCAGTTCGCAACTTCCTGTGCATTTCTAACGTTTGCTCCATCGCTTGCATCGTATGGGTTCGAGAAAGTGAAGGCAAAGAGTCTGTTGCTTGGCCAGCCATCCGCCTGAAGTCTTGCGATCATTGTTGCCCAGTTTGATGCCGAACCCGTAAAGCCGTGCACGAATAAAACAGGGTCTTTCGCTGCCTGCACAACGACAGGCGAAATCACTAAAGCCAACAATATTCCGAGCACAACTTCTCGTCTCATTTTCTCACCGAATTCATGTAAAATGAAATTACTATTTATACTTTTTGGTTCTTTTGCGAAGAAGTATTATAATTAAAATAATTATGAGAAGAAGACAAAGAATTATAAATTTTATAATTTTTAGCCTTTTTTAGCTTAAATTAATAAACCTCTAATCCAAATCTTTGCATGCTCTATGAAAATGTCAGAATATTTGAGTCCGAAGAAAGAGAAACAGAGGAGTTTCTTGAGTTCATTGAAAACCTCATAATGAGAAAAGGGGTTGCATTTGAAATAATTATGGAGATTTCTCTATCAATCCCTCTTGCCAAAGTTTTTAAGAAAGTGTATGCTGTTATAAAAAATTTTTCAATCGCAGAGGTTCTCAGCAAAAAACTCAGGGAATTGAAAATTACGAATGTGGGTGTAATAGTAGCGGAAAGACCTCCAGAAGTTGAATTTCCAATTGATCTTGTTATTCTTTCGAATCTTCAGCCCTTGGAATTGCTAAGAGAATATCTTTGCTGGGCAAAAAAAGCAAATTTTGTTATCATCGCCGAATGGAAGGAAAAGGAATTTAGCCCCCTCTTTGAAAATATACTTAAAGAGATCTCCCGGGATTTTGAGATACTTGGGGTGAAGAACTTATCTTTTTGCCGCTTTGCATTGCTAAAAGCTCGGAATGGGAAATAGTTTAGGATAGGACAAATATTGCGGGCCTCCCGGGCATTGCCATACGTTTTCTTTCGATGGGTATTTTGCTTGGATCCAAGAAAATCTTAAGCTGAATTTCCCTCTCGAGAAATTCAATGCCCTCCTCAACTATTTCCCTTTCATTTGGAATAAGTTCTGAATTTCTGATTCTTTTGGCAAAATTTGCAATCTCTGCCTTATCAATTCTTTTCTCAGATAACCACTTCATAGCTTCGCCCAACCCTTTTTCCATTGCAATTTCAAGGGCTTTTTGCTTCCAATCCTCAGCTACATAGATATAAACAGCCAAAGGCTTTTCTACGAATTTTATAACCTCTTTTATATCCTCAAGAAGCTTTGCAACATATCTCTCCGCTCTCTCCGCCTCTTCGTCAATCTTGGAAGCATCAAATTCAGGATAGCGTTCGAGACTAACAAAGCTCGAATGTTTCATGTGCCAGAGTTCTTCGCATATGTGCGGTGCAAATGGGGCGAGAAGTTTTATCCATTCGTCAAGGATTAGCGAAAGATTCTCTCCTCCTCTTCGGAGATACCAACGGACATCATTCATGATTTCAAAAAACGCATAGTTGACGGCTTTTCTTGTTTGCAATTTTTCCATCGCATCTCTGACTTCTTTTACAGCTCTCTGGAATCTGCTAATCAGCCATCTGTCGATTCTTTTTATCTCTTTTATCTCCTTTAAATAGTTCTCTTTGACGAGAGCGAAAAATCTCTGCAGATTTAAAGCAAGACCATCAATTTCTCTGCTCTTCCAGTCTGCATCGCTGTCATATTCTGCAGAGTGGAGAATGTAAAGCCTCGTGACGTCTGCTCCATAGATTTCAAGAGCTTTTTTCATCGTAAGCAGCGGGCCTTTACTTTTACTCATTTTTTGCCCTTCCAGACTTACATAGCCATTTATAGCTATTGCCCTGGGCAAATACCTCTCGCTGAAGAGCGCAAGATGGTGAAAGAGGTAAAAGAGCAAGTGATTTGCAACAAGGTCTTTTCCACTACTTCTTAAATCAACCGGATACCAGTATTCAAATTCCTCTTTAACTTTCTTTATTAATTCCTCGCTTAGCCCTGAATTTTTGGCAAGTTCTATAGTGCCAAGGTTGAGAAAAACGTAGTCTAAAAATTCCTTTGTCAGATTCTCAGCTTTTATCTGTCCTGAATTTATGAATTTTGCGAGAATATAGTAGCACATATAAATTGTTGAATCTGAAAGACTCTCTATAAGCCATTCTTTATCCCAGGGAATTCTTGTTCCCAAACCTTTCCTTCTCGCACAAGCCTTGTCTTTCAACCACAAAATCTTGTTTCTGAACTCTTCTTTATAGTAGTCGGGGATGATCTTCATTTTTTCAAGGTGCTCCAGCACTTTTGCCTTCCAGTTCTCATCTGAATATTTCAGAAACCACTGATCCTTTACAACCTTCACAACACACTTGGTTCCACATCTGCAGACAACCGGTTTTTCGCTGAACTCGTAAAACACATCTGCAAGTTTGAGGTCTCTTAACTCCTTTTCAACCATTTCCTTCGCCTCTGAAACCCTCATTCCTGCGTATTTGCCTGTGTTCTCAAGCATAAATCCAGTGTGAAATTCTTTCTTGTAAAGCAATTTCGTTGCCTTCTCGAGCTCTGGATCATTCTGACCTTTAATCTTCAAATCCTCAACAATCTCCTTAGCCGGGATGCCAATGTTTCCTTCGCATCCTATTATAACAATTGGTTCAACTTTTAATCCAAGTTCTTTCAGCGCAACGTAATCGTATGGCGCATGAGCTGGGACACTCATTACAACTCCTGTAGCATTGTCCAAGTCAACAAATTCTGCCGGTAAAATTGGAACTAACCGATTAACAAGTGGAACTATGACTTTTTTTCCAAAAAAATCTGCTGCGTCTATTTCTTTTAAAAATTCGATTTTTTTATCCATGAATGTCAATTTTTCAAAAGCTTCTCTGCTTAAAATCCATTTCTCTCCATCTACGCTTGCTAAAACGTATTTAGATGGCTTAAGCCAGATATTTGTTACACCAAAAACGGTTTCAGGACGAAGAGTTGCACATGGGAAAATCAAATCTGAGTTTTCGAGTCTAAACTTGATCACTGTGAACTCAACAATACTTGACTCATCACCAATAAGTAAATCGTGATCTTCAACTGGATTTTGGTCGTTAGGACAATAACGAACTGGATGGCTACCTTTTTCAATAAGCCCCATTTCCTTAAGTCTCCAGAACTGCCATTCTATAAATTTCTGATATGGCTCATCGGTAGTTGTGAAAACCCTCCTCCAGTCAATGGAATAACCTATTCTTCTCAGCGCACTGAGGGCTTCTCTTGAAAAGTATTCAACAATTTTTTCTGGGGTTGTAAGCTTAATCAAATCTTCAAATGGAACATCGTGGAACTTTGTGTAAACCTCAAGGGTTCTCTGATCTTTCTTTTCAATCAACTCCGCCAAACCTATGATTGGTGTCCCCGTTACATGAAAGCCAAGGGGGAAAAGAACGTTGTATCCTTTCATTCTCATGTATCTTGCAAAAGCATCTCCTATTGTGAACGTTCTCGTATGCCCAGCATGGAGATTCCCATTTAAATAGGGATACGGAACGGTTATAAAGAACTTCTCTTTTTTATCTGGTTCCGCTTCAAAAATTCTCGCCTTTTCCCAAGCTTTCTGCCATTTCTCCTCGATCTCCTTGAACATGGCTAAAGGACTTCGAAGGGGTTAAAAAATTATCTCAGAACGCTCCAGCCAAGAATGCAATTAACCCGATGAGCATTGCAAAAAGGGTATCCTTTCTGTATCTCGAGACTTTTTCAGGACTCTTTTGAACTCTGAAGATTACTGAGATAAGCACAAAATCAGTAAAAAGAACAGGTAGAATGTATTTTACGTCAAGATACTCAGGAATGAGTAGCGGTGGCAGAAAGCTGAGAAAGACTGAGAGAACAAAGAGGATTGCTGCTAATTTTGCCGCACTTTTTATTCCATAAACCCTTGCAATACTCTTAACATTTCTAAGCGCATCGCCTTCAACGTCTTCGATTCCCTTCATGATTTCTCTTCCAAGTCCGGAGAGGAAAGCAATAAGCGCAAGAATAAGCACGGACTCGTTCATTTTAGAAATTATACCACCAAAGATAAAGGGCGCAGCCATTGTAAAAGCTATGTAAACATTTCCCGGAAATCCGAGTTCTTTGAGTTTTAGATTGTATAGATAACCAAAAAAAACCACTGCAAGTGCAAATAACAGCGCATTTATAGATATCAAAAAGGCTAAGAATATTCCAAGAGGGAAAAATGCAATAGAAAGAGCCAAAGCTGTTTTTTTATCAATTTCACCCCTAACAAGTGGTCTGTCTGTTCTCTTGTTTGCAATGTCAACTTCGTAATCAAGATAATCGTTCATCGCAAAAGCTGAAGCTTGGAGAAAAACAGCTACGAAAAAACCCAAAAAAGCTTTTTCCAAATCGAAATCAGTTTTGGATAAAAGAACACCAATAAGCACGGCTAAACCATACATCAGTCCATGCTCAAGTCTAAGTAGTTCCCAAGTTGCTTTAAGGGATCGTTTCAAGGAATGCATCAATACCTTTTTCGTAAATCACGTTTCCAACAATTATTGTGTCCGCAAACTTCAGCATTTCCATTGCCTTTGCCTTACAATCTATTCCTCCTCCATAAAAGAGTCTCGAATTCCTTAAAATTTTCCTCGTCTCCCTGACAACGTTCAAGTCACCATAAGTGCCACTGTATTCGATGTAAATCGCAGGTAGTTTCATCATTCTTTCTCCAATAAAAGCAAAACAAGCAGCCTTTTTTGCATCTATATTGCAATTCGCCTCCGTAACCTTTGCGACTGCTGAATTCGGGTTTAAAACTATGTAACCTTCAAAAATGACATCATCAAAGATCTTTGAAAACTCCTCGATTCTTTCGTAATTCCTTTCCACCCATTCAGTGTGTTTCCCCGTTATCCATTCCCCACTTTTCGCGTTTAAGACAACGGGAACAAAAAGAAAATCTGCATCGTAAATAACACTTTCTGGCGATGATGGTTCGAGAACTGTTGGGAGGGAGTATTCTTTAACAGCTTTAAAAAGTTTCTTTGCTTTTTCATAGGTAACATTTTGAGTTCCCGAAACCATAACCGCATCTGTTCCGCTCTCAGCGACAGCTTTGATCAATTCTGGGCTGTTTTTTCTGTCTGGATCGAGTTTTGTTATATGTCTCCATTTTTTCCAGTTCATCGAACTACTGCAGCCTTAAAAATTTATAAGCTTTTTTTAAAATCTCAGTCTCGCATCTTTTTTAGCAGCATCTTTTACACAGTAAAATTCCTTTCCAATTTTTCTTAAATATGGGCATTTTTTGCCTGTGTAGCCAATGATGCATAATTCACAATCCTCTTTATACACTCTCCTTGCCCCAAGTCTCTCAACAATCAACCTGAGATCCATCAAGTCAATATCTACCCTCATTTTAAAATACTTGCGAGAAAAATCAAAAAAGAGTTTGATATATTTAAAAATTTAAATCAGGAACGCTTTCTGATCACGATTTTTTGTCCTATAATCATTGTGCTTGGGATCAGAACAATATTGGAGTCCTTTCTCTCAGTCTTTGTAAAAAGAGCACCAATTTCCTTAACCTCAAGCTCTGTTTCGCCAGCAATATCCACGAGATCGCCGATTTTGAATGGTCTTGCAAGCAGTAAAAACATCCCCGCTATTGCCTGTCCAAGAACTTGCTGAGTCGCAAAGCCAACTACCAAGCCGATAAAGCCACCCAAGGCTACGCCAGCGGTTCCACCTGCAATACCGCCAGCTATCGCAGCGAATAAACCACCAAGTCCAAGGATCTTGATAATGTTCTTGACCGCAGAAGCGGTCGAGATGCCATATTTTGGCTCAAGTATTGCACTGAAAAGTGAAGCTATAGATGAAATGATCAGCCAGCCAATTATGAGGGCAACGATCACGAATATATATGGTGCAAAGTCCACGATCATTGCTAAACTGTGCAAACTTGGATTCTTAGCAACTATGTCGGGTATGAGGTAGTAGAAAAACCAGTTCAGAATGCCAAGAACCACAACCGCAATTACAACATAGATCACTAACCTCGAAAGCGCTCCACCAAAACTGTCCTTTTCCGGCATAGAGAAAGTTTTGTCACAGTATAAAAAATTTTTCAAATTTCATTCTAAAATATTTGAAAGAAAATTCTCCACCGATTCCAGACTTGGAAAAGCTCTTGCTCCAATTCTCTCTACGTTGTAAGCTCCACAGAAGTTTCCAAGCTTTAAACAGATTTCAAGCGGAAATTCGTTGATGAAACCATAAATAAAGCCTGCTGAGAACGCATCTCCAGCGCCGGTTGTGTCAATGGCTTTTGCTTTAAAACCCCTCTCAAAAAATTTTTCCTTTCTTGTATAACAAACCGCCCCCCTTTCACCGAGGGTTACGATTAAATAATCCACAAAATCGAGGTACTCTTTTGGAGAGCAATTTAGAACTTCGAATTCAGCAGAGGACATTATCAGCATGTCCGTAAAGCTAAGAAGTTCGCTGAACTTCTTAAAACCCATGCTCGCATAGAAGTGTCCCGGATTTAGAATTACGAAACCTCCAAAATTCTGCATAACCCCTTTTTGCACTTCAAAGCTAACTTCACTTGGAAAAGGGTCGATATATAGAAATTCGTCATCTTTAACATTTACAAAAGGTTTTTCTGCGGAATTGGGCTGAACAAAAAATGTCCTTTCACCCCTTTGATCCACAAAAACCAGAACTTTCCCAGTAAGCTCGTCTGTAATCTCTGCGAAAACTTTTGCCCTTGTGTTTTCAACAAAAAACTTTGCATCCTCATCTTTGCCGAGTGTTGTGAAAAGAGAGCTCTCAATGCCAAGAGTTGCAAGGTTGTGCACAACATTCGCGCCTGCGCCACCAGGTGATTTTGCTGTTGCGAGAATTTTTGCATGTCCGCCGGGGATTGGAAAATTGTTAACGATGAAAACGTAGTCCACGAGTGCTGGAGCATGGGCGGAGATCATGTTTCATATTCCCATTTTTGGTAAAATATATCTTCCGTTGCAGTTTATTTTGGCTTTTTATCACTATTTACACCGAAAAATTTAAATATTATAATGTCCGACAATATGTACCAATTAGATGCCAATAAGCGGACAGATGGTGGACAAAAGATGCCATCTGTGCGCTCAAAAAATGGCGGAATTTCCGGTGGAAACATGCCAGCGACAAGAAAGATAAGTATAAGGCTAACGGAAGCACAATATGAGAAACTTGAGCTCTTAGTTGAGCTTGGAGAATACACTTCGGTTAGCGAGGCAATAAGGGCAGCGATAAAGAGGTTCATCGAGGAGCACAGGGAGCAGATTGAAAAGGCTACCAAATTGGGGGAATTTAGTTGAATTTGGTGGAGGTGTGTGCGAAATGAAAAGTATAATCAGTAAAGCCCAACAGTATTTGGAGCAGGATAGGATTAGGAGGGAGGAGAAGGTTAAGGAAGTGAAGGAGTTTTTTGAAAAACCGAAAATTTTTGTGATTGGATGTGGTGGGTGTGGGAACAACACAATAAATAGACTCTCGCACATGGAACTCGATGCGACAACAATTGCAATAAATACGGATAAGCAGCATCTTCTGATGACAAAGGCGGACAAAAGAATTCTAATTGGCAGAAGTCTAACCCGCGGCCTTGGGGCGGGTGGTTATCCAGAAGTTGGCAGAAAAGCTGCCGAACTTGCAAGGGGGGTAATTGAGGAAATTCTCGCGGATGCGGACATGGTTTTTGTCTGCGCTGGAATGGGTGGTGGAACTGGCACAGGTTCCGCGCCTGTTGTTGCGGAGATTGCGAAAAGACAGGGAGCGATAGTTGTGGGTTTTGCCCAGATGCCATTCAAGGTTGAAAGAGCTAGGATTGGGAAGGCAATTCAGGGGCTAAGAGAATTGAAGGAGCACTGCGACACCGTGGTTGTGCTCGACAACAATAAGCTCGTGGAATACTACCCCAACTTGCCGATCGATGCTGCGTTTAGTGTGATGGATCAATTGATTGCGGAAACCATTAAAGGCTTAACAGACACGATTACTCGTCCCTCTCTTGTTAACATCGATTTTGCAGATTTGAAAGCAATTATGGGTCATGGTGGAGTTGCAGTTATGCTTGTAGGCGAAGCAAAAGCACAAGACAAAGCTTCGACTGTTGTGAAGGATTGTTTGTCGCATCCATTGCTCGATGTTGACTACAGGGGAGCAACCGGAGCTCTTGTGCACATTTCCGGAGGGAACGATCTAACGTTGAAGGAGGCTGAGGAGATAATAAGAAATCTAACATTTGAGCTCGATGACAACGCAAATGTCATCTGGGGGGCAAGGATTTCCAAGGATTTTGAGGGCTTCGTGAGAGTTGTTGCTATTATGACAGGGATAAAGCACAAAGATATTGTTGGCTGCGCGGAATACGAGCACCTGAACGAAAAAACTGCGCCTCGATCTTCTCTCAGGGAGATCGGGGAGGCAAAGATTGAGAAGAAAATCGTTAGAAAAAGCGTAACCATTGATACTCTCTAATTTTTTAAATTTACAAAAGGATTTGATTTTTTTACAAGCTCTAAATTTCGAAATTATTTTTAAGTCCAAAGTTACGTGGAGCTTGATGGAGTTGCTCGTGTATCTCGACGGCAAATTTGTGCCTGAGAATGAAGCAAGAATAAGCGTATTTGATCATGGTTTTCTCTACGGAGACGGGGTTTTTGAGGGCATAAGAGCCTACAACGGCAGAGTTTTTAGACTTCGGGAACACATAGATCGCCTCTATGATTCTGCAAAGGCAATAAACCTCGAAATTCCGATGAGCAAAAAAGAGTTTGAGGAGATAATTCTTGAAACCCTTAGAAAAAACAATCTGCGTGACGCCTACATAAGGCCAATCGTAACTCGTGGCGTCGGAGATCTTGGCTTGGATCCAAGAAAGTGTAAAAATCCAACGATAATCGTGATTACCAAGCCTTGGGGGAAGCTATATGGAGATCTATACGAAAAGGGACTAAAAGCTGTAACCGTAGCTGTTCGCAGAAACTCATACGACGCTCTGCCACCAAACATAAAATCGCTAAACTATCTCAACAATGTTCTTGCAAAGATTGAGGCAAATGTTAAGGGTGGTGACGAGGCGATTTTCCTCGACAAGGATGGCTTCGTTTCTGAAGGTAGTGGAGATAACATTTTTATTGTTAAAAACGAAAAAATCGTAACTCCGCCAACGATAAACAATCTTCGCGGAATAACGAGGGGAGTTGCAATCGAGATAATTCAAAAACTTGCAATTCCATTTGCAGAGAGAAATATAGGATTATATGACCTTTACACTGCAGACGAGGTCTTCGTAACTGGCACGGCAGCAGAAATTGCGCCAATTGTTGAGATAGATGGCAGAAAAATAGGTGATGGTAAGCCTGGAAAAATAACGAAGCTGCTGATGAAAGAGTTCGAAAAACTCACACAAACAGAAGGTGTTCCTATTTATGAGTGAGCTTTTCACACTTGTAGTTGAACTCGAGGATAAACCGGGACAGCTTTTAAAGGTTCTTGAGCCGATAGCAAGGAATGGGGGAAACGTCGTTGGAATTCTTCATCAGAGGGGAAAGAAAACACCTTTAAACAGAGTTCCTGTTGAGATCTCATTTACAGCAGATCCAAAAAAGGCGGAGAAAATTTTCAGCGAATTGCAGAAAGAAGTAGTCATAAGGAGCTTTGGAACGCTTAGAACTGCAAGGATTTCTCTTTTGCTCATTGGGCACATAATTCACACAGATCTGAGCGATACCATTAGGAGAATAGATAGCAGTGAAGCTGAATGCGTAGAGCTAAACGTTACAATGCCAGAGCTAAGCGAACCTTCTACGGCGATGATAACAATTTCTGCAAAAACCTCTGAGGCGTTGGAGAAAGCTTTAGAAAGGTTGAGGAAAATTTGTCGGGAGAAGGGGATAACAATTCTTGAACCTGTAAATGATGAGATATGATTAAAATAGCTATTGTAGGTTTTGGGACTGTTGGTCAGGGAGTTGCAGAGCTTTTTGCAAGAAAAAGAGCTGAAATTGAAGGCAAAATTGGAGAGTTCAAGGTTGTTGCAATAGCTGATCTCACCGGCTCAATTTTCGGTGAATTCAGACTTGAAGATGCAATAGAAAGTCGAAAAAAAGGCAGGCTACCAGAAAATCGAAGTGCAATGGAAATCGTGGAAGAGGAGGATTACGATGTGCTGATAGAAGTTACGACAACGAAACTCGATGAGAGTGGAATTTTATACATGAAAAAAGCCCTCGAAAAAGGAGCGAGTGTAATTACGAGCAACAAGAGCATTGCAGTTGATTTGCCTGGTTTGTTGAAGCTTGCTGAGAGCAAAAATGCACATCTAATGTTTGAGGCCACCGTTGGAGGGGCGATGCCAATAATAAAGCTTCTTAAAAAATATTTAGCCCTGTGCGAGATCCTTGGAGTGAGAGGAATTTTAAATGGAACTTGTAACTACATTCTGACAAGAATGGAGGAGGAAAAGCTGCCATACAAGCAAATTCTTGGTGAAGCACAAGAAATGGGGATCGCTGAGGCAAATCCAAGTGCTGACGTTGAAGGAATTGATGCGGGGATAAAGCTCGTCAT
>JAWBZL010000038.1:0-10681 GCA_038866255.1 Archaeoglobaceae archaeon | reverse complement strand
ATATTTTGCTGAAATCTTGGAGAGCTTCTCCGCAAGTGATTCAGCGTATCTTCTCGTGGACTCAAAGACCAGAACTCCTCCGCCTTCTGAAATGCAGTCTTCTACGATCTCTTCGAAGCTCTTTTTTGCACTGTAAACTACGTCATCTCTGTAAATCTCAAGCGTTTTCTCACAGAGAATTCCATAGTAAAGGGGGACTGGACGCCAATTGCTTTGAATGAATTTGGCATTAAGCCATTCAGCAATCTCGGAAACGTTTGGAGCGGTTGCAGATAAGCCGAGGATCCAGATCTCAGGTTTCATTTTTCTCATCTTCGTTATTAGCACTTCTAATGTGTGTCCCCGATCATCGGAATCGAGAAGGTGAATTTCGTCAACAACGAGGCAAGTTACATCTCGAAGCCAAAAGGCTCGATTTCGAAGCAGAGAATCCGCTTTTTCAGCAGTTGTAACGACTATGTCGGAATTGGCAAGATGGGCATCGATGGATTCGTAATCTCCTGTGGCAATTCCTACCTGAACTCCAATCTTCTCCCATTTCCTAAAGTTCTCGAACTTTTCACTTGCCAAAGCTCGCAACGGTGTTATGTAAAGACACTTGCCTCCACGGAGAATTTCACTGATCATTGCAATCTCCGCAACAAGCGTTTTTCCTGCTGCAGTTGGAACTGCGAGGATCAAGTTCTCTCGTTTAAAAATATGTGGTAATGCCTCTTCCTGAGGAGGGAACAGCTCTTTGAGTCCACAGTCTTTCAGAACTTCTACTGCGTAGCTTGAAATCTTGTCTGCGAGCGATTCTATTTTCACCAAAGAAAGTTGAGAAGTGGAAAAATAAATGTTGCCCAATTTTCGATAGAAATAGAAAGATTAATTAGCAGAAAATGGATGAACCGAGCAATGAAAGCACGGGATGTAATGAACCCAAATGTTATATACGCAACCCTTCCAAGTAATAGAGAGAGTGTTTTGCAGCTTTTTAAAGAACACAATATCTCTGCAGTGCCTGTGCTGAAGGATGGAAAACTTGTTGGGATTGTTACAAGAAAAGATTTGCTGAGAAAAATAGATGAAGATCAGCTCGCTCTTTTAATGACACCAAATCCCGTTACAGTTGCCGTCGAGGAGTCTCTCACTGAGATTGCCCGGATGCTGAGCACGACTCCTTTTAGAAGATTACCGGTTATGGATGGCGAGAAATTGGTTGGCATAATAACAGTTAGAGATCTCATCAAGAGAATTGCCAAAATTAATCTTGAAGTCCCAGTTAGAAAATACATAAGTCCTCAAATTGCCTGTGTTTGGGAGGAGACGCCTTTAAAAGTTGTGGGAGAAATTATGCGTTTACTAAACGCCGAAATTTGTGGGGTTCTGAATGAGAATGATGAGCTTGTAGGGATAGTTGACGAAAAGATCATGCTCAGCGAAGCGTTGATTGAGGATTACATTGTGCAATCAACTCATTCCTCCTCAAGTGATACCGATGACAAATGGAGCTGGGATGGAATGAGGGATCTAACTATCAGATACTTCGAAGTTAGCGTTGTTAAGTTGCCAAAAGAACCGGTGAAGAAGTTTATGAAAGTTCCAGATTTCGTGTATCCACAAACAAATGTATCAAAATGCGCGAAAAAGATGATAACAAATGATCTCGACTGCATTCCGGTGCTGGATTCTGCGAACAGAGTTGCTGGGATGGTGAAGGATAAGGATTTGATTAGAGTTCTGTTGGATGTTCAGAAGTAAGGAAGAAGTTCGGGAGTATGTATGGAAAAAGATGGAGCCTTTCTGCAACTTTCCTAACCCTTACGGTAGAATTCCAAATTTTAGAGGAGCGGAGAAAGCTTGTGAAAAGCTAAGAGAACTTGAAGAGTATAGAAAAGCTGAATGTGTTTTTTCTGCTCCAGATTCAGTTCTTCTGCGGTTGCGAGAGATTGTTCTCGAAGATGAAAAAATTCTTTTAGCGGCTTTGCCTAAAATTACGGGATTTGTTGTTTTGAGAAGAAGAGTTAAACCAACGATTTCTACACTAAAAGTTGCAGAAAAAGCGAATTTTGAAAAATTGAAGAGAAAAGTAGGTATTTTTGCTCAGGGATGTGTTGCGGTTGATTTAAAAGGAAACAGAATAGGCAAGGGGAGCGGGTTCGGGGATAAAGAATACGAGATTTTGAAAAAAGAAGGTGTTTTATCAGATGACGCTGTTTTTGTCGTGGTAGCGCATGATTTGCAGGTTTTTAGCGATCTGAGCCATCTTGCAGAGGTGCACGATGCAAAGGCGAATGTAATCTTAACGCCAACGAGGATCATAAGAGTTGAACACAGAGTTTCAACTTGAGGTAGTTATTTTTGAGCAAAAGCACAATCCTTTTAATTTGAATCCTTTCTGGATTTTTATGCTCACCGAAATTGCAATATACTCCAGAGGTGGCCAAGGAGGTGTTACCGCAGCCCGTTTTATCGCTACAGCAGCAATGTTAAATGGTCTCTATGCACAGGCAATGCCTCAATTTGGGCCAGAAAGAAGGGGGGCAACTGTAAATGCATATCTTAGAATTTCAGATGTACCAATAAGAAGGAGGTCTCCAATTAGAACACCAGAAATTGTTGCAATTTTTGATAAAAAGATAATTATTAATCATGGAGCAAGAATTGCGATTATAAATTCAAAAGAGAGAATTCCTTTGGCTGAAAAGACCTTTTTTATTGATGCAACCTCTATTGCTGAAAAAAATGGCCTCTTCAATGCCGGCTGGGCAATTCTCAGCGCTCCGATGAGTGGGGCGATTGCTAAAGTATTAGGCATAGACATCGAAACCCTTGAAAAAGCGATTATAATTGAACTCGACGAGAAAGCGGAGAAAAGCTGCAAAGCTGCGAGGGAGGCGTATGAGGTGGTAGATTGGATCTCGAGCCCTTGATTTCAAAAGCAAAGATTGGATCTGCAGGTTTGACTGGGACATGGAGAAACTACAGACCTGTAGTTGATAAAGATCTGTGTGTAAAATGTGGTATGTGCACAAATTACTGTCCAGAGGGAGTTATTTCTTATGGAGAAATAAACTACGATTTCTGCAAGGGGTGTGGAATTTGCAAAGAAATGTGCAGGCAAAAAGCAATAAAAATGGTTCCGGAATAAAAAGGCTGCTAACCAGCAATGAGGCAATAGCTGAGGCTGTGAAAATTGCAAAGCCTGATGTGATTGCAGCTTATCCTATTACGCCTCAATCACCAATCGTTGAAAAAATTGCGGAGATGGTTGAGAAGGGCGAACTGAATGCGAGCTTTATTTGCGCGGAATCCGAGCACTCTGCGCTTGCAATAATTCACGGTGCAGCAACAGCAGGAGCAAGGGTTTTTACAGCAACATCAAGTCATGGACTTGCTTACATGCTCGAAATGTGCTGGTGGATTGCTGGCTCAAGACTTCCAGCGGTCATGGCAGTTGCGATGCGTTCAATAGGTGCTCCATGGAATATTCATGGAGACCATACAGATATTATGCTCCTCCGCGATGCCGGGTGGATAATTGGAATTGCAGAAAACGCGCAAGAAGCGTTTGATATGACTCTTCAGGCTTTTTACGTTAGTGAAGAAGTTAACATACCATTTGCAGTTGGAATCGATGCATTTACGATGAGTCATACAGCTGAGGTTGTGCAAATCTGGGAACCGGAAATACCAAAAAGAAGACAAGCCTACAAAATTACTCCGGGACAAGAAATTGCTGTCAATGCAGTAACCCTTGGAAGGGCAAGAATGAAAGCAAGATATGATTTAGCAGTGGATCTTGAGAGATCTGCGGAAGTTATAGAGAAAAGTGATAAAAATTTTGGTAGCTACGGTGGCCTTGTGGAAAGTTACTGCCTTGAAGATGCCGACTTCGCCGTCATAATGACAGGCGGCTGGTGTGGGGATGCAAAAGATGCAGTAGACATGCTTAGAAAAGAAGGTATAAAAATTGGACTTTTGAGACTTCGTTTTATAAGGCCATTTTCTAAAAAGGCTTTAAAAAGATTGAACTGCGAAGTTCTTGTCGTTGACAGGGCAAATACCACAATTCGAGGAATACTTGGCACTGAAGTCAGCTCGTATGGTTTGAAGGTTAAGAACGTCGTTACTGGACTTGGTGGTTTTGAAATTGGTGTGGAGGAACTCTACAGGATTTTTAGAAGATTTGTTGATCATAAAATCCAAGAGGTGGAGTGGTTTCTATGATTCTTCCCGGAAATGCGAGTTGCCAAGGTTGTCCAATATCCCTTGCGATGCGTTGTCTTAATGAGATAGAGAATCCAGTTATCGTAATACCTGCAGGTTGTTCAACTGTTATTGCGGGAATTCATCCAAATTCTGGAATGAAAATTCCAGTAGTTCATGTCCCATTTGCCTCAACTCCAGCCGTTGCCTGCGGTTTAAGTGAGGCATATAAAAGAAGTGGCATTAAGGCAAACGTCATAGCATGGATGGGCGATGGCGCCGTTGATATTGGTTTTTCAGTTCTTAGCGCCTCTGCGATGAGAAATGATGACATAGTTGCTATTGTTGTGGACAACGAAGCTTACATGAACACTGGAACTCAAGCGAGCCTCAGCACACCTTTCGGAGCTAAAACTACAACTTCTCCAATGGGTAAAAGGACGAGAAGGAGGAATCTTGGGATGATTATGATTGCGCATCGCGCAAATTATGTTGCAACAGCAACCGTTGGTTTCATCGAAGATCTCAGAAGAAAGTTCAGAAAGGCTGGAAAGCTTGAAGGCTTCAAATTTATTCACATTCACACTCCTTGCCCACCCGGGTGGAAGTTTCCAAGCGAAAAAACGATTGAAGTTGCGAGAAAAGCGGTAATGAGTGGAGCATGGATTCTTTACGAATACGAAAAAGGTAGATTTGAGTTCTCTTCTGTGGGAAAGAAATTCATAGAGAATAGAATTCCACTTTCAGACTACATAGGCCTTCAAAAGAGATTTTCTCTTAGCAGAGAAGATATTAAAGCTATGGAAAAGGAGATTGAGGAGGAGATTAGGTTTCTAACACAATTGGTAGGATAAATTTCAATGATCAGTTAACCCAAGCACGTTTTCCATCGTGTAAATTCCGGGTTTTTCAACCTTTGAAATCCATTTTGCTGCGATAATTGCTCCTTTTGCAAAGCATTCCCTACTTGTTGCTCTATGAGTAATTTCAACTCTTTCACCTTCGCCAAAAAATAGCACAGTGTGCTCCCCAATAACGTCACCACCCCTAAGACCAAAAACACCTATTTCGTTACCTTTTTTTCCATCTCTCGAGAATTTTAGCTCCACTTCTTTCCCCTTTTTTGCGAAAACTTCTTTAATTATCTCAGCAGCTTTTATTGCAGTCCCACTTGGAGAATCTCTCTTGTGCCTATGATGAATTTCAAAGACTTCAACATCGTAGTTATAGAGCAAAGAAGAGGCAAACTCTAAAATTTTGAAAAATACGTTGACTCCAATGCTGAAATTGGGTGAAATAATTGCTGGAACCCTTTTACAATAATTCTCGAGCTTCTCCCTCTCCTCCTTAGTGAAACCAGTTGTTCCCACCACAAGCTTGATTCCTTTATTTGAAGCTATCTCTGCATTTCTCAAACATGCCTGCGGATTTGTGAAATCCACGAGGACATCAGCATTAATTTTTTCAATATTGTTATCAATCAAAACTCCTATTTTTCCAACTCCCGCCACCTCTCCTGCGTCTTTCCCAACTTCAACGATGTCAAAAGCTTGAACAACCTTTATGCCCTCATTGACTGCTTGCTTCACAATAAGTCTACCCATCCTACCAGCTGAACCAGCGATTGCGAGTTTCATGTTTCAAGTGCTTTAGAAAATTTAAAAAATTTTGTATCTGGCAATTGATTGCGCTAAATGAAGTTTGTGCAGAGTATGAATTAACTCCGAGAATTTAAGTTCTTACCCGCAGTAATCGCCAAATTTTTTCACAATATGTGAAAGGAGTTCTATGAGTATTTTGTTTGCTAAGTGGGAGAACCATTATCGCGAGAATTGCTCAAACGATACGATCCTTTCTTGATGAACAAACAAAAAGACTAAATTCAGATAAAACTTTTCAAGAGAGAAAATTTTTTAAACAACAAAAATTTAGGATAAGTATGGCTGAAGTCGTGCATATAATTGCAATTGAGTTTAACAGTAATCTGGTGCTGGAAAGCATAAAGGCAATCGGTTACCCAATACATCGGGCTTACATAACTTACAGAAAAAAAGAGGCTTTAGATGCTGCAGAAAAAGTAAACAAAGCTCTTAGTTCTCTTGTAGAGACAAAAATTCTCAACTTCGAAGGCAAGGAAGTTTACGAGATTGTGTGGGATCTCCTTAAAATAGTAAGAAATGAAACCAATAAAAAGAATACTGTGCTCATAAACGTCTCCGATGCCGATCGTAGCCTTTGTCTTGCATGTTTAATAACAGCACAAATTTCTGGGAGCAAAATTTACACAAACATGAACGGTAGAACTGTTTTTCTACAAACTCCTCCCCTAAAGAGATTCAATGACGATAGAATAAAGATACTTACAGTTCTTTTGAACGAAGGAGGCATTGTAGATTCGATAAATAGGCTAATAGAGCTTGTTGACGGAAAAATTGAGGAACAGAAAAAATACATGGCGCAAAGAGCAAGAATCAGCTACCATTTAAATGAACTCGCTGAAGACGGGCTTGTTGTTACCGAAAGAAAGGGTAAAAATCTCAGGATTGCGATAACTGAACTTGGCAAAGCTTATGTAGTTATGTTCAGCTGAGATATTATGCTTTCTATCCTTATAGTTGCTAATTCCGATGACTGGCATCGCTACAAAGAGCTTGAAGAATGTCTACTCAACGATTACCATGTTGATTACTCGGATAAGCTAAGCTCCGATTCTTCGGAGCTGAGCAAGCTTGAGTTCTCTTATGAAATCTTTTTTTACCTCAAACCCCCCCAAAGCGGGGAAATTTCTGCGATTTCAAGACTTTTAAAAAGCAAGATATTTATATTTTTAGTTCAAAAAAATAGTTTCTCACCCTTGCAACTAAAAAACGATCTACTACCGGTTGCGGATAGAGTAAAGCTTAAAGCTACTGCGATGAGAGGAAAAATGGAGTATTTCAGAGGAGTTGACGAAATTCTTGCGTTGAACGCATATCACATTGAACCAAGAGAGATCTGCGAGATAGTTCTTAATGGAAACAGGGATTCAAGGGCAATGCTTGGCGACATTGTTTTCAGAGCCGGCAAAAACGTTATTTTCGGAGTTAGAAAGGATAACTTAGTTGTTCTCTCAGCAGATATTTTCACGAATGAATGCTTTAAGGAGACACAAAATTGTAGATTTATAAAAAATTTGATCTCCGAAATGCTCACTGGGGTGGAGTTTTACTAATTTCACTCAGTTATTTATTCCGAAAGTAATCTTTTTTATGCCATTCGATCCAATGGTTCGTGAAATAGTAAAATTATTTCGAGACATCCCAATTAGCCCCTCGATTCCTGTAGGGGAATACAGAGAAAAAGTGAACGAAATTTTCAGAAGAGCAACTTCGGGTATAAAAGAGGAGGTCGCGAGCGTTGAAGATCGCATTGTGAAGGGGAGAGAGGCAGAAATTAGGGTTAGAATCTACCAGCAAAAACGCTGGAGTCCGGCAATTGTCTTCTACCACGGAGGTGGTTTTACAATTTGCAACATCGAAGTCTACGATCCAATTTGTCGAAGAATTGCAAGAATTTCCAACGCAACCGTGATTTCTGTGGATTACAGACTTGCTCCAGAGAACAAGTTTCCTTCAGCTATCGTCGATGCATATGATGCACTCAAATGGGTTGCAGATAACGCTGCAGAAATCGAGGTTAATGGAGATAGGATTGTTGTATGCGGCGACAGTGCCGGGGGAAATCTTGCTACAGTTGCGAGCATAATTGCAAGAGACAATGGAGAGAATTTCGTGAAAAAACAAATTCTTGTTTATCCTGTTGTGAATTTTTCTGCAATTACACCCTCGATTGCTGAATTTGAGAGACTTGGTATTTTAACTCGCGATATGATGGAGTGGTTTGCAAGGCAATATCTAAGGAGCGAAGAGGATCGCTACAACCCATTGGCGTCGCCAATGCTTGCAGAGCTTCGAAATTTACCCCCTGCGCTAATAATAACTGCAGAATACGATCCCTTAAGAGATGAAGGGGAGCTATATGGTCATTTGATAGTTAGATATAACGGTGTGATTCACGGCTTTCTAAACTTCTATCCGATTATTAGAGCTGGAAAAGAGGCGATAAATCAGATTGCAATGAGTGCTATTGATTAGCGCTTTTTTAATAACTCCCTTATTTCTCTTCTGAATTCAAGCGTTGCGCGGAAGATGAAATCTGCAATTAATCCAAAAACAACGAACTGAACCCCAGTGATTATAAAAAGAATCGTTAGTAGTGCGAGCATGTAATGAGATACAGCTTTAAGCCAAGCGTAGAGAACATAGCTTCCAGTTAAAAAACCGAGGATTAGAAGAACAAGACCAAATAGATAAAGATACCTTGCTGGGCTATATCTGCCTATGAGTTCGTATATCGCTTTTCCTATTCTGAATCCATCTCTCAATGGGCGAAGCTTAGCCGCCCCTTTTCTTCTTTTATAGCTTATTGGTACTTCCAGTATTCTAAAGCCTTTTGCAAGAGTTTCCACTGTTAGCTCAGCTTCAACTTCAAATCCAGATTTCTTTATCTCTATGCTTTTGTATAACTCCTTTCTTAGGGCCCTGTATCCTGAAAGAATGTCTTGAAGGTTAACTCCATAAGCGAAGCGGAAAAATAAATTTAAAAGTTTGTTTCCGAAAAAATTTAGCCTTGTAAAAGCCCCCATCTCATAAGAGCTGAACCTGTTTCCAACAACGTGGTCTGCAAGGCCTTTTTCTATTGGTTCAAGCAATTTTTTGACTTCATTTGCAGGGTAGCTACCATCTCCGTCAACCAAAACCAGCACATCACTTTCAACCATCTGAAAAGCCTCTGCAATTGCTTGTCCTTTTCCTTTGCCACTCTGTAAAACAACTTTTGCCCCCTTCTCACTCGCAATCTCTCTCGTTTTATCTTTGCTTCTACCATCAATTACGAGCACTTCATACCCAAGATTCCGAAAGCTCTCCACTACGCTGCCAATTCCCTTTTCCTCATTCAGTGTTGGAACGACCACGGTTACTTTCATTATATCCTTGTTATCCTCAAAAGGCTAAAAACCGGCACATCGTTAATTCTCCCTCCCTTATCTGCAATGACTGCAACACACTCAACTTTGCCATTGTTTGCTGAAATAACTTCAATTGCTCCCTTTATCGTTCTCCCCGTAGAGATTACGTCGTCAACAATAACGCAACTTCTCCCCGAGACTTTTGCAAAATTTTCACTCAACAATCCGCCTTTTGCTTCCTCTTCTCTTTTCTTTGGATAGTATATGGCAAGCTCGGCTGAAAGTTCTTCTGCTACCATTGAAGCAAGTGGAATTCCACTCGTTGCAATTCCGACAACTACTTCGACATTTTCAACATTGTCCATTATTATATCAGCAATTGCCGAAGCCATCATTCTAAGTCTTGAAGGTTTTGCAAGATTCCTCCATTCAATGTATATATCTGAGGGCGGCGTTTCTGTTGCTCTCGTAAGCAACCACATCGCGGTTTCGAATGAGACATTCAGCTCATCTGCAATCTCTTCAGTCATGAGTCCCTTTTCCCTCAATTTTCTTGCTTTCTCAATCAGATTTTCAATTTTCATTTTCTCACCCTCCTTAGTAAGGTTTCACTACCACAAACCGGGCAAATATTCGCATCAACTTTCCTACCACAACCTCTACATACCTTCGCCCACTTAAAACCTTTTGCTATCTTATTTTTCACAACCTCTTCAAACTCTATTTCAAGTTTCATCGCGAGATTCTGAATTGAGTAGTCATCTGTTACAACCACAACTTCGTTTCCTTTTTCTTTCTCATCAATTGCTTTTGCCAAAACCTTTAAATCTGTTTCGGAAAGTCTGTAAATGTCTCCAGTTTCAAGAGAAACTTTTTTAACAAACTCGAGATTTTTCTTGCTCGCCTCCTCAACTCTGAGATTTTTGACGCTGAAGTAAAGAGCAGAATTTTCATCGATTATCTCTGCTACAACTTCTGGAACAGTAACCATTTGCTCGTACACAGCCTTTCTCTGAAATATCGCACTCGTATCGAGAACGTAGATTCGCACAAAAACATTGTGCGTTTAAAAATAAAAATTTTTCAGAGCTCTTGATTGAATTGTTTTAGATTAAAGCAAAATTAGAGAGAAAATTTAAGCATCTGAGCAAAAATTGCAAATGCAGTGGCTATGGACATTTGTTGAATTCCTCAAATTTCCCCATTCGTGCAAGGTGAGCAGAACCTCTACTATTCTAAGCTGAAAATCTTTTAAGTCCTCTCTGTTTGGTAAAATTCTTGCCGCAAAATTGGCGATGTCATCCATAGTTCCACTTTTTAATATCAAGGTGGTCCATTAGATTTTTGACATCGTTGGCGAAATCTTCAAAAGAACGCTCCCGAAGACAGAAAGCTCTATCCAGATTTTACTGTGATTGAGCTTAAGATCAGACTTATCGCCTTGCAAGAACATTAAGTGGAGGACAGCAAAAAATGGTGGCA
>JAWBZL010000037.1:0-11472 GCA_038866255.1 Archaeoglobaceae archaeon | reverse complement strand
GGCTGGAGTGTTAAGGAGCTAAACGATGAGCTCGAAAGGCGAAAGAGAGTTCTGGAATTCATGGCTGTGCACAACATAAGGGATTTCAGGAGTGTGAGCAACATAATACATACATACCAAAGCAAACCTGCAAAGATTTTGAAAGAAATAGGGTGGGAAAATGTTTAAAAATGCAAACTCGCTAACTTATTTAGGCTACAAGTTTTTTGCAAAGGAGATAGAAAAGAAGAGGGAGAAATACTACGAGCTTGATAAAAACTTGAAGAGGGCAATGATTTCAATGCCACCTGAGATGTATGTGGCAACTGCAAAGATGTTCTCATTTCTCTTCGGAATCTGCGGAGCCATTTTGGGACTTGTAATATCCTACATCATTGTTACTTTTGTTCCAATCCCTCCACTATTTCCAATAGCACTACCGGAACCATACATGTCCGCATGGCTTTTCTACAGACCCTTTGTTTACGTTGGTATTTTGTCCATCTTAATAACCGTTGCATTGTATTATCTCGGGAATCTCATCTTTGCAATTTATCCATCAACAGTTATCAGCGACAGAAAAAGCAAAATCGATCGCTCTTTGCCACATGCAATAACATTCATGCTTTCTCTGAGCAGGGGTGGCATGAACTTGGTTCAGATTTTCAAAGCACTTGCGGAGAATCATGAAGTTTATGGCGAAGTCTCCAAGGAGGCGTCGAGAATAATCTGGGAAATAGAAGGGCTTGGCAAAGATCTGCGCACAGCGCTTGTGAATGCAATAGAAGTTTCACCATCCCAAAATTTCCGAGAATTCCTCCACGGCCTTGTCACAATCATAGATAGCGGTGGAGATGTTACAAAGTACTTTGAGGAAAGAGCAGAATTCTACTTTGAAAGAGCAAGACAAGATCAGAAGAGTTTTATAGAATTCTTGGCTCTAATGGCTGAGACTTATGTTACAGCACTTGTTGCTGGCCCTCTTTTCCTGATAATTATTCAGACGGTTATGTCTGTAATTGGAAAGCCAAACGATATTGCAATATTCTCGATCATTTATCTTGTCATACCCATTGGTTCGGTAATGTTTGCAGTCGTTATCAAGCTTTTAAGTCCAAGCGAGATGGGGAAAGCTCCTTTGTTGAGGGAGAGATACATATACATTCCAAAAGCAGTCGAACTGGATTTAGAAAAGGCGAAGGAGGTTAGAAGGAAAGTCTGGATGAGAGAGGTTAAAAAGAAGCTTAAAAATCCGTTTAAACTTTTTGTAGACAATCCTTTTTACTCATTCATAGTTTCTATTCCAATAGCTTTGCTTTTCATAGCCTATGGATTGTTTGTTAACCCCTACATTCCGGGTATGGACTTCAAATACTGGTTCTTCACACTTGATGACTACATATTCATTGGCATTATCATAATTCTTGCCCCATTTGCGTTTTTCTACGAAGTTGGCAAACGTGGAATAAAACTCTACATGCGCCTAACTCCTGTATTTCTGAACAAGCTTGCCTCAGCAAACGAGAGCGGGATGTCAATTTACAGGGCGATAACAATGCTTGCAAAAAGTGATACAAGCCCATTGAGAAGGGAAATTGAAAAAATAAAGTCAAATCTTGAGTGGGGAGTAAGCTTGGGTGACGCTTTAGTAAGATTTGCAAACAGACTCAGAATTTTCGAGATCTCAAGAACCATGACTCTGCTAAATGAGGCTTTAAAGTCGAGTGGAAATGTTACAGAAGTGCTAACAACATCCGCAAAAGACGCTGCGAGTGCGGAGCTTTTGAGACGTGAAAGAGCAGTAAACATGTTCTCGTATGTCATAATAATATACATTGCTTTCTTTGTCTTCATCGGAATCGTTTACGTTATTGCCTCAACATTTCTTTCAACACTCGCAGAAGCTGCATCTCGAGTTCAATCCGCTGGTGGGAGTGGATTGTCAATCCTTCAGCAAGTTGATGTAGTAACTTACAGAAACGTTTTCATGCATGCTGCAGTTTTCCAGGGGCTTTTTGGGGGAATCGTTGCCGGAGTTATGGGAGAAGGCAGCGTCTCTGCTGGGATCAAGCACGCTCTCATAATGGTTCTAATCGCATATATTGGTTTCAGTGTGATGTTTGGCTTTCGCATTATCTGAATCTTTTTCAGTATTTTCTCCCCACTACAATGTATCCAGTATGCCAAACCGCGGTAGAGGTTCTTGTACCAACCCTTTTTATATCAAGCTCAAGCTTTAAAATTTCAAAGGCTTCAATTTCCTTAAATTCGTTTCTCTGCATTTCCTCGTAAACTCTTCTTGCCGATTCAATGTAGGGATTGTAAACTGCTATATAGCCTCCAAGTTTTAGAATTTGTCTTGCCTTTGGGATAAAGGGGACATCGTCTTTCATATCAAGCACAACAAGATCGAACTCACACTTGAAGCCATCGGCAACAAAAAGGGCGTCACCTATTATCTGATGGATATTTTTCAATCCTGCGAGCCTAAAATTCTGCTTCGCAATTCTTGCAAAATCTTTTCTTTTCTCAACAGTTACAATTTCACCAAATTTATTAAAATAAGCCAAATAAGCAGCGAGCATCCCAGTTCCAGTTCCTGCATCAAAAATGAGGGAATCAGGAGACAAAGCAGTGTGAACTATTATTGCACCAATGTCTTTTGGCATTATTGGCGTTGCACCCCTTTTGAAGTGCTTAAAAAACTCTGCAAGTCTAAAGGGCATTATACGATATTCTATGCCAAGATGTGTTTTGATTACGTCACCGAAGGATTTATTCTTCAATTCCTCGAGCTTTATAACTCCGTGGTGCGTATGCAGTTCTCCTTCGAACTTCTCCACGAGAAAACTGTTTCTTCCTCTCTCAAGCACAATCGGCGGTTTCATTTTTGAAGTCGCATTATAGCTTCTGCTATGTCCCCATTTGCCTCAATCAGAGCCCTTCTTGCAGTTTCGGAGTCCACATTTGTTTGCTCCATTACAAGCTTCACGTCATCATCGCTAATAGCTGGAGTTAGCTTCACAACCTCGTAGCTACCAATAACCTGAAAAGTCTCCATCCCCTTTGCAGAGATTTTTGTAACACTTGGATTTCTGAAAATAAGTTCCTCCATGCTTGTTTTTATTATAACTTCCTTTGCATCAATCTCCTCCATTTCTATACCCATCTGTTTCATCATCTTTTTCATCTGTTTTGGATTTATTGGGAGCATGCAGATCGTGGACGAGGAATTTAAAATACTTTACTTACTTCAGGGGAAGGTTTTATCTTCTGTAAGCAACTTTTTAAAATGGACGAGAGACTCAGAAAGGCAGTAAACGCAGTTGGAATATCCAGGCTAACAGAGCTGCAAGAGAGGGCATTTGAATCAATCTATTCTGGAAAGAACACGCTAATTATTGCTCCCACTGGTAGCGGGAAAACAGAAGCTGCAATGATTCCAATCTTCCAGAGATTAATCGAAACACAGTCTTTAGGAATTGCTGTTGTTTATATAACCCCTCTAAGGGCACTCAACAGAGATATGCTGAGAAGGCTTAGCAGGATTGCTGAAAATCTTGGAATTAGCATTGATGTTCGCCATGGGGATACGAAGGAGAGCGAGAGAATTAGACAAAGTAAGAAACCACCAAAGATCCTCATAACAACTCCCGAAACTTTTCAAATTCTATTTCTTGGGAAAAAACTTAGAAATGCACTTAGGAATGTTAAATTCGTTGTAATTGACGAAATTCATGAACTCGTAGATAACGAAAGAGGTGTTCAACTCTTTGTTGCGATTGAAAGGCTGAGAGAAATTGCAAAGTTTCAGCTTGTGGCTATATCTGCAACTATAAGCAATCCTGAAAAAATCGCTGAAATTGTGGGTTGTGAAGAAGTTGTGAGTGGGGAAATTGGGAAAGGATACAGGATAAAGGTTCTGAGTTCTGATGACGAGGTTAAACTTATAGAGAACATCGTTAACTCCCACACCTCTACTCTGATCTTTGTTAATACAAGGCAAACTGCAGAAGTGCTGGGTGTGAGATTGAAAAAAGTGCTAAACGCTGAAGTTCATCACGGTAGCCTTTCAAGGGAGGCAAGGATTTCTGCTGAAGAGGATTTTGCCAAGGGGAAATTAAAGGCTTTAATCTGCACCTCTTCAATGGAACTTGGAATAGACATTGGCCACGTTGATGCCGTTGTGCAGTATAGCAGCCCAAGACAGGTTGTAAGGCTTCTCCAGCGTGTTGGGAGAAGTGGACACGGACTTGGAAAAGAATCCGTTGGATACATTGTTGCAAACTCTTTTGATGATGTGCTTGAGTCTGCTGTTATAGCTAAGAGGGCTAAACTTGGGCTACTTGAAGAGTCTGAACTGCATGAAAATAGCCTTGATGTCCTTGCAAATCAAATCTGCGCAATTGCCATTGAATATGGGCGCATTGAGGCAAGAAAAGTATATGAAATAATAAGGAGATGTTATTTCTATCGGAATCTAAGCTTTGAGGAATTTGAAGAATTATGCGAATATCTTTCCGGATTGTGGAGAATTTTCTACAACGGCTTGGAGATCTCGGCAAGAAGAAGGACAAGAAAGTATTTTTACGAAAACATTTCAATGATCCCAGATGAGAAAAGCTACAAAGTCATTGACATTACAACTGGAAAAACCATAGGCGTTCTGGATGAGAGCTTTCTCTCAACTTTTAGTGGAGAAGTTTTCGTTATGAAGGGAGAACTTTGGAGGGTTCTTAGCGTTGATGAAGTAGTAAAAGTCGAACCCGCAAGTCTCGAAGGCGAAGTCCCTTCTTGGACTGGTGAAGAGATTCCTGTGCCTTTTGATGTCGCAATAGAAGTTGGAAAGCTGAGAAAAGCTATTGCAAATGGAGAAAATCCGACAATGGATTTCTGTGATGAGAATTCGGTAAATAGAGTTGTTGAGAAAATCTCTGAACATAAGAAAAAATTCGAGGTTCCCAGTGATGAGCATGTAGTAATAGAAGGTTCCGAGAAAAACGCTGTGGTCAACGTTTGCTTTGGGCATAAGGCAAATGAAGCGATAGGCAGAATCTTAGCCCTCATTCTTTCACTGAAAAAGGCAACTAATGTTTCCGTGGAAATAGATCCATATAGAATAAAGATTTTCCCAGCAAACCCTGAAGAGGTTAAAAATGCGATTTTAAGCGTTAAAAACGTAGAGGAGCTTGCAGAAAGGGCAATAATTGATACAAGGCTCATGCAGTGGAAGATTGTAAAGGTTGCAAGAAAATTTGGATTCTTTGACAAGGAGGAGGATTTGAGCAGGATAAATGTAAGAAATTTGATTGTAAAACTCCGTGGAACGCCAATTTATAGGGAGGCGATAAGGGAGATCTTTACCGAGAACCTCGATATTAAAAAAGCGAGGCTGTTTTTTGAAAAATTTGGCAAGGAAATAACCTTCAGCGTATACAACACATTTACTCCAATTGGCATTGAGGGAAGAGAAAAAGCTCCGGACATACTTTTTTCAAAGTCAGTTGAGAGTATCCTCGGAGTTTTTAAGGAGAGACTGAAGGAAGAGATTTGCAGAATTTACTGCGCTAACTGTGGATCGAATTACAGGGAGATTGCAAAAAATTTAAGTCTGAAGTGCATCAAATGCGGCAGCACAATGATTGCTGTTACAAGCGACAAAAAAAGAGAGTTAACAAAAGAGGAGATTTTCAAGATTGCAAACCTTATCGCAACTTATGGTATGCGCGGAGTTTATGCAATGTTAACGTATGGTATTGGATTTGAGACAGCTAAAAAAGTTCTTTCTGGATACTTTGAGAGCGAAGACGATTTTTTCAAAGCTTTGCTTGAAGCAGAAAAAAGATATATTCGAACGAGAAAATTCTGGGACTAAAACTTTAGCTCTTTTCTGAGTTCTTCGATCTCCATTTCAAGGGCGGACATTTCAACAAATAAAAACTCCTTTTCTTTCACTCCTGCAAGTCTCCAGAAAAGTCTTGCCACAATTGGCATGAGCTTCCCCGCATATCCCGGGGCGTAGGGAAGGAGTTTTGCTGAAAGATCGCCGAGTTTTTCACATTGCCTTTCTGTCAGTTTATTAAGATTCATGCTCGCTTCCCCAATCAAAGCTATTGCTGAGCCAATGATTTTCTCTCTCATCGCATAATACTTCGCGGATTCGCTCGTTATTCTGTGAACTCCCATGAGTCCCATTTCTTTGAATATATTTAAAATTTTTGCTATCTCTTGCGATGAGCATATGCAAGCTCAAAAATGTGAATTATTAACCTTAAAATTTTAATATGTGCTCATTCAACTTATTTTTTGGTGATTGTATGCAATTCGTGATAAAAGAGGAGGGTGAGCTCAAAGGTTGGCCAACCTATGCCTGGGCAGTAAAAAGATTGCCTGAAAACATGAGCAAGGTTGAAACCGTGAAGGAAGCTGTTGAAAGTGCCGCAAATCTTCGCGGTGATAAAACTTACGCAATCTACGCGGATACAGGCGAAAGCATGAGTTATTCTCAGCTGAACAAGGATGCGAACATGATCGCAAACGCTTTAGCTGAGCTCGGAGTTAAAAAGGGGGATCGAGTCGCGCTTTATCTCAGAAACTCGCTCGACTATCTGAAGTGCATCTACGCATGTGCAAAGCTTGGCGCGATCGAGGTGCCTGTAAACTGGTTTTATAGAGAATTCGATGCGAAGCACGTGATAAAAAACAGCGAGGCGAGCGTTTGCATTGTGGAAGAGGACCTTTTATCAGTTATCGAGGCGATAAGAAATGATTTACCAGATCTAAAACATATAATCGTTCGTGGAGAAGCCAAAGAATATCAGAAGTTTGAAGATCTGAAAGGAAGTTCGAAAAATCCTGAGACAAAAGTAAAGGCAGAAGATCCGATGGCGATAATCTACACTTCTGGCACAACTGGTTTGCCTAAAGGCGCGATTCTTTCGAATAAATCCTATGTGCTTTCTGCGAAAGCAATAACACTCTGGATGGTGGATGAGAATGCAAACGACTACACAGGGCTTCCGCTCTTCCACATAAATGCTCAAATTTATTCCAGTCTTGGAATGATGTTTGCAGGTGGCGTTTTAACGCTGAGAAGTCTTTTCTCTGCTTCAATGTTCTGGGAAGACGTGACGCGCTACAAGTGCACCCATTTCAATCTACTTGGATCGCTTGCAAACATTCTCTACTCTCTTCCACCTTCTGAGTTTGAGAAGGATAATCCTGCGAAATACGTGATCATTGGCGGAATGCCGGTGGAGATCTGGAGAAAATTCGAGGAACGCTTCGGCGTAGAAGTTCTCGAAGGTTACAGCATGACAGAAGATCCTTTGCCATGTTTGAATCCGCCGGGCAAATATAAAAAGATTGGAAGTTTTGGAGTTCCGGTGTTTCCCGATCTTGGTCATGATGCAAAGATCGTTGACGAAACTGGCAAAGAAGCCCCGTTTGGCACTGTTGGCGAATTGGTCAGAAAGAATCCAGCGCAAATGGTTGGTTATTATAAAGCTCCAGACAAAACCGCAGAAGTCGTGAAAGATGGCTGGCTATACAGCGGGGATTTTGCCAAGATGGATGAACAGGGCTACCTCTACTTCGTGGATAGGAAGAAGTTCATCGTTCGACGCAGTGGAGAGAACATAGCGAGCTGGGAAATTGAAGCCGTGCTTAAAAGCCATCCAAAGGTTCAGGATGCTGCAGTTATCCCTGTTCCAGATCCGATGAGGGGGGAGGAAATAAAGGCATTTGTCATGCCAAAGTATGGTGAAACGCTGAAGGAGGAGGAGCTTATAGCATTCATGGCGGGAAAAGTTGCGTATTTCAAGGTTCCGAGGTATATAGAACTGGTAGAATACTTCCCTTATACTCCAACGGGCAGAGTGAAAAAGTGGGAGCTGAAGGAGAAGGAAAAAGGAAGAAGTGACCACGGCTGGGACCGGGACAAGGCCATACCCGACTGGAGAACTCGCTTTAAGGCAAGGTGAAACCCTTGCGTGTCGCTGTAATTGGTACTGGTTTCTCGGAATTCGGGATCATTAAAGAGCCTTTTTACAACTTTTCTTTTTCTGCAGCAAAGAAGGCGATGGAAAGCGTTCCAATAGAAAGAAGTGAGATAGACAGCTTTGTTCTTGGTGGATACGATAGCCTTGGCACTGGGAGAACGATTGCGAACATGTACACCGCCCCTTCTGCGGGAGCGTATTTGAGACATGAAATCCGCGTAAGCGACGACGCTGCTTTTGCACTTCTTCAGGCTTACATGAGATTAAAAAGCGGGCTAAGCGATGTTTGCATGGTCCTCGGCTTTGGAATGAGTAGCGAAATTCCCATTGAGCTTGTTGAGCTTCAAAGTCTTGATCCCTTTTTCCATCGCCCTTTCAACTTGGCTTTGTCGATGAGCTTTGCAATGCAAAGCTACGCTTACCGCAGTAAATTTGGAGTAAAGGATGAAAAGATTGCAGAAATCGTAGTGAAAGACAGAGAGAACGGAACAAAAAATCCAAGAGCATTTCTAAGGAAAAAGGTTAGCTTAGAAGATGTTCTAAACTCTAAAATGGCCATTTTCCCCCTTCGCGAGCTCGAGATCGCTCCCCATTGCGATGGAAGTGTTGCACTAATTCTGGCAAATGAAGATATTGCAAAAAGGCTGTGCGAAAATCCGGTGTGGGTAAAGGGCGTTGGCTGGAGCAATGCTGGGTATTATTTTGAAAATCTTCATCATTTGCCTGCAACGAAGCTCGCTGCCGAGATGGCTTTCAAAATGGCAAAAGTGGAAAGGAAAAAAGTTGATGCGATTGAACTAATGGATCTCGTGAGCGATCATCGCTCTATGATCGTAGAAGCTCTCGGCTTTGCTGAAGAAGGTAAGGGTTATGAAGTTCAAATTGATGTGAACAATTCTGGCGGAGCTTTGTCCACTAACGCATACGGATGCACGGGGCTTTTTCTAATTGCACATCTCGTTGAAAGAATTTCAAAGGGAGAGATAGAGAACGGAGTTGCACAGGCGATGAGTAGCTATGCTGGTAAAAGGGCGTGTGTTGCTGTTTTTGGGGTGTAAAGATGAGGGTCGCAGTTGTTGGCTGTGGACAAACGGAGTTTAGGAGTAAGCAAAAGAAAACCCACCCAGAACTCGTTTATGATGCTATTAGAAAAGCATTAAACCATGCGGGGCTCGAGTTAAAAGATTTGGAAGGAATTGCTTATGGTTGCATGGATCCTTTTGATGGCATTTACCGCCCAGAACTCTGGGATTCTGTAGCAATTGGAGAGAAACCAATGATCAAGATAAGCACTGGTGGAACAACTGGGCTAACCACTGCGATCGCTGCTTATGAACACGTTGCAAGCGGTCTTTTTGACATCGCAATGGCGGTTTGCATTCAACGGGTCGGCGAATGTGCGGATGCGCAGTCGGTGCTAAACACAGCAGTAGATCCAATTTATGAACGCTACTCTGGAGTCGGTGCAATCACGGTTGCAGCCTTTCAGGCAACCGCGTATATGCACAAATACAGCGCAACAGAAGAAGATCTGGCTTACGTAAGCGTTAAGGATCATGAAAACGCACTAAAGAATCCATATGCACACATAAAGATGAAAGTGAATGTCGAACAAGTCCTTAAAAGCCCAGTAGTTTGCTCTCCATTAAAGCTACTGGAATGCTGTCCAAGGAGTGATGGCGCTGCTGCGATAATTTTTGCAAGCGAAGAAGTCGCAAAAAAGATTCGGGACAATCCTGCATGGATTCTTGGAGAGACAACGATAAGCGACAGCTACTACTTAGGAGATCGTCCAGACTTCAGCTGTTGGGATTCCTTAGCCATCGCAGGGAGAAGGCTCTATAGGGCAGTCGGAATTGACAATCCGATGAAAGATTTTGACGTTGCGGAACTCTATTCGCCTTTTACAATTCAGGAGATTTTGGAGCTTGAAGCCCTTGGATTTGCAAAAAAAGGACAAGGCAAGGATTTTGCAAAAAACGGGACAACTTTCATCGATGGGGATTTGCCAACGAATCCCTCAGGCGGGGTTCTTTGCACAAACCCAATTGGTGCGAGCGGTCTTGTTAGGCTTATCGAAGCTTCTCTTCAGGTTATGGGCGAATCCAGCAATCAAGTTGAGGACGCAGAAGTCGCGTTAGCCCATGCCTGGGGTGGGACTTTGCAGTTCCACACCCTCGCGATCGTTTCTTCAAAAAAGAAGTTGGGGTGAGGAAAATGGATGTAATGGAGCTTGAAGTATGGTGGAAAATTCCGTTTAAACATTTTGCAGGTATACATGCAACGAGGTTCTTCAATGGGCTGAAAGAAAGAAAAATTCTTGGTGTTAGATGTCCGAAATGTAAACGTGTTCTCGTACCACCGAGAGCTTTTTGCGAACGATGTTTTGTTGAAACCGGCGATTGGGTTGAGGTGAAGGATGAAGGGGTTGTTGAAACTTTGAGTGTGACATACATGAAATTCACAGGACTTCCAGATCCACCATATGCGGTTGGAATCGTCAAGCTTGATGGCGCAGACACAGGAATGCTCTGCTATCTTGGAGGAGTTGACTTAAGCGATTGGAGAAAAGTGCACGAGGTTTTTAAACCCGGAACGAGGGTAAAAGCTGTTTGGAGGGATGAAAGGGAGGGAAAAGTTACAGATATAGCTTATTTCAAACCGGTGGTTTAAATGGAGAGCCTTTATTTTGAAGAGTTTGAAATCGGTAAAGAGTTCGAAACCGCTGCGAGAACCGTGACAGAAGCGGACATCGTGAACTTTGCGGGCATAACCGGGGACTGGAATCAACTTCACACCGATGCTGAGTTTGCGAAAAACACGATCTTTGGGCAGAGAATTGCCCATGGGACTTTGATCTTTTCGATAATGACTGGATTACTTGTTAGACTTGGCTTCATTGAAAAAACAATTCTCGCCTTCTATGGTATTGATAAACTTCGCTTTACAAACCCGGTTTTCATTGGAGATACGATAAAAGCGATTGCAAAAGTTGTGGAGAAAGAAGACAAAGGTGCCTATGGACTTGTTACAATTGAATCAAGAGTTGTTAAACAAACGGGAGATGTTGTGTTAAAGTGCATTCTTAAAGTTGCTGTCAAAAAGAGGGGGTGATTTTATGGAATTCGAATTCAATGAAGAGCAAAAAATGATTGCAAACACTGCAAAAGAGATTGCTGAAGACTTTCCGCCAGAGTACTGGAGGGAAAAGGATGCAAAGGGTGAGTTCGCGGAGGAGTTTTTTAAAGCAATTGCAAAAGCCGGCTTCTTCGGCATCGTTATTCCAGAAAACTATGGCGGTTCAGGCTACGGAGTTACCGAGCTTATGATTGCAATGAAGGAATTGGCTGCAAATGGCTGCGGTGCAGGCGGAGTTTGGTATCTCGTTCTTACAGAAGTTTTCGGAGCGTTACCAATAGTTCGATATGGTAACGAAGCTCAGAAGGAGAAGTATTTGCCAAAGATTGCAAAAGGGGAACTTGAGTTTTGCATG
>JAWBZL010000036.1:0-11822 GCA_038866255.1 Archaeoglobaceae archaeon | reverse complement strand
AGCCCGCATGGAAATTCTGCCGGCTTTGAAGGCAAGTTCTCTGCGTCGACAAAGGCAAGATATTTTATTTTTCCACTGCTTTCGATTCCGATCTCGAAGGCTTCATCTTTTTCTACCCTGAGCAAACCCTTCTTTCCCTCTACCTTCTTTTCAACCTTGAACTTTGGAAAGTAAATCTTTATTGGATCCACAATTCTCCCATTCGCAACTCCGTCTTCATCGATTTCCCCATCTTTGAGTGTGAAAACTATTTTTCTCCTGTCGTCGCCTATGCTGTAGTTAACCGCAATCAGATTGTCTTTGAATTCCTTCCAGTAGTAAACGTTCAAGCCATCAGGTATTTCAAAGGGTAGCTCAATCACCAATTTAACCTCATCCCCCTCACTCAGATTGCCAATAGCAAGGCTAACATTCTCCCCATCGAGCTCAAGCTTTTCAAACTTCCCTTTGTTAATAGAGACGTTAAAGAGCTTTCCTTTGTACTCAAAATATCTTAAATCTGAAAATTCCACAGCTTTCAGCTTTAAAACTGTGTTCTTGCAGATTAGCGTAACTTCTTCCGCACCCTTAGGCAGAGAGAACTCGAATTTTCCATCCTCGACTTTTAGGGTTTCAGAAAAGTTAGCAGGTAAAATTATGAGCCCAATTGAATCGATTTTCCTAAACCTTGCAATAGCAGTGCCGTGAAGAGTTCCGTTAGTTATCGCTGCCTCCATGCTGCACTCGTCGATTAGAAAAGTTTTTCTGATTCCGTCAACAACTATCTCGTAAACTCCACTCCTTTCCGGGATAAACTCTGAAATCCAGAAGTTGTTTTGTTCAGTGAAGTTCAGTGGAATCGTTTCATTTTCAAAATTCAAAAATCCCTTCTCAGGTTTAAAACTTGCCAGAATTTTGACTTTCTCTCCGACAAAGTAAAGCTCGCCCACATAAAGTTTCTGCTCCAAGAACTTCATCGATGCTTTTCCACATCGAAGCTCCAAAAATTCCCAGTTTGGTTCAAGTAGAATTTGAAATTCTCCAGTTTCAGAAATCTCTGCTTTTCCTTCTTTTTCTTTGCTTCTAAACTCCAAGAACCCGGGTCGGGAACAATGCCAAGTTATGTTCCCAATTACTGCACTCCCATTCAGAGATGCGTTAATTTCGTAATCTTCAACACAGAAATCCTTTGAAAAATCTCCAATTACCAAGCTATGTTTTCCCGGTTCATTTAGAAGAATTTCGGCAAAATATGTTCCGTTAAGTTCTGTGAAGTTTATACTCAAATTTCCAGAAGGGGAGCTAAGAATTGCCGTGGAAGGGGAGAAGTAGAGTTCAATATTTACTTTGTCACCAACAAAGTATGGAGTTGCGATTTCAAACTTTCTTATCAAAAGTTCAGCATTTCCATATCTAAGCTTTAAAACCCTTTCAGCCTTGATTTTAAAGCTTCCATTTTCTAAAGAGACTTTCTCAGTTTCATTCTCCTTAAAAACTTCGATAAATTCTGCATTCCTGAAAAGACAGAAAACTTTGCCTTGGATCTCATCTTCGAATACAACTGCCCTTATTTTGCACTCATCTACTGTGATATTTTTCGTTATTTCATCTACTCCCAGCTCATATACACCCGGAACCTCGGCTGTGAATCTATAAAGGTTGTCATGGAAGGTTAAATTCATTTCCTTACCGTTAAACCTTAGAAAGGCAACCTCAGGTTTGAAGTTTGTCCTGATCAGAATTTCAGTGCCAACGAAGTAATAATCCTCAACAAGAACAATTTTTTCCTTTCTAAGCCTAAGTTCCGCGTTTCCACATTTTAGAATGATCTCCCTCTCTTCTGTTTCGAACTCAAAACTACCATTTAAAAGTTTCACTCTGAAAGTTTCATTTCCTGCAATCACTTCAACAAAACTCGGCTCATAGAAAAACCAGGAGACGTTTCCAATCACTTTCTTGTCATCAAAAAAGGCTTTTATCTGGTAGCTGTCCACAAAAAAGCTGCTTTCAAAGCCCTCCACCAAAATTCTATACTTCCCAAGAAGGATGTCCTTATTTAACTCGAATTCTGCAATACCGTCGATAAATCTTACCTCATGCACCTTTCCAATTGGATCGATTATTTCACCTTTTTTAGCAAATTCTGACTTTAAAACAACGGTTTGTCCCGGAAAGTATAGATCTTCAACTTCAATGCTAAAATCGAAGTTCTTCGAAACGTTTAAATGTTTATATTCCACGTTTACCGTAAATTTAGTTAAGTTTAGTTCCTTTGGATTGAAGGAACCAAAAAAATCGTATTCCTTGTCTGCAAAAACTTTAAGTGTTGCATTAACTGCTTTTCCATCAAGAACTGCGAAAATTGAACCGTCATAGATTATAGAGAAGTTAACAGCAATTTTTTCCTCAAAAATGGTATTGCCACATTTTGCTGCAAATCTGTGCTCACCAGCAGAGAGGGGAATGGAAACATTTCCCACTCCTTCTCCTTTCTCGGAATCGATATAAAATTCAATCCTGGGCTCTGTAAAGAAAGTTTTGGCTGTAAGATTAAGAAAGCCATCCCCATACTCTGCCTCAAGAATACAAAAATCAACTGTAAAGTTCTTTTCGATTTCGTCAACTAAAACCCTGTATTTTCCCAAAACAAAATCCTTTTTCAACTCCAACTCTCCGATGTAAAGATCTTCAGCTTTTAAAAAATTGAGTTCAATTTTCTCTCCACCAGGTTTTATTATAAATGCCTTACTTGGCTCAAAATTTGCTTTTATAATAATCTTTTCTCCAGTAAAATAAACATCACGAACTTCAATTTTTTTTGTTGAATTCTCAACAACTTCGACACTACAAATTAACCCGGAAAGAAGTAAGGAAACGAGTAAGGCAAATAAGGCATTCAATTTCATCTTCCACCTTTATTTCCCCAGCATTAAAAATTTTTTGTAGTTTATTGCAAAAGGAATAAAAAAGTTTTAAAAATTCACGTTTTCTATCCCCTTTAAACCAAGTATTTTTCTTGTCTCCTCGGGTGTTGCTGGTTCGATTCCCAATTCCTTCGCAATTCTGATAATTTTCTGAACAAGTTCAGCATTGCTTTTGGCCAGAACACCTTTGCCCAAGTAGAGATTGTCTTCGAGTCCAACTCTCACATTCCCTCCCAAGGTTAGCGCCACTGTGCAGAGTGGGATTTCCATTCTGCCAGCCCCAATTGCAGACCATTCAAAATCTCCAAGCAATTTTTCTGCAATTCTTTTCATGTGAAGCAAATTCTCAACGTCAGCCCCTATCCCTCCAAGTATCCCCATTACAAACTGTAAGTAAGGTTTGGGCTTGAGGAAACCCTTGTATAAAAGATAGGCGGCGTTGTATATATGTCCCACGTCATAGCATTCTAATTCCGGTTTTGTTCCATTCGCATAAAATATCCTGGCAGCTTTTTCCATGTCCCCAAAGGTATTGCGAAAGATGAAGTCCTTTGACATTTCCAGATACTCCCTTTCCCATTCAAATTTGAATTCTCTGTGTTTTTCAAGCATATGGTGAAGTGCGAAGTTCATTGAACCCATGTTGAAAGATGCGATCTCGGGTTTCAGTTCCGAGACGACCCTCAACCTTTCTTCAACTGTCATACCAAGTCCGCCACCAGTTGTGGGGCAAATAACTACGTCACTCCTTTCTTTGATGCCAGAAAGAACTTTCCTGAAAAGATTTATATCTGAAGAAGGTCTTCCTGTTACTGGATCTCTAACATGTATATGGACAACACTTGCTCCTGCTTCTGCAGCTTTTACCGCTTCCTCAATGATCTGTTCAGGCGTTATTGGTAGATAAGGGGACATAGTTGGTGTGTGGATAGAACCTGTAATTGCACAGGTTACTATTGCTCTTTCTTTCATTTTCTCACCTCATTCCTCAAATATCGCCACAACTCTTGCGGGTGCTGCACTTGCTTTGTAGATTTTGATTGGAAATGCAATTACCTTGAATCCATAGGCCTTTGGCAACTTATCCAAATTCGCCAATTTTTCGATGTGAAGGTATTCCTTTTGTATTCCTGCAAAATGTGCTTCCCATATCTTTCTACCGTCCTTAGTATCGGTGTAATCTTTCTTCATTTTGGCAAAAGATCTGTCCAAGCTATAAGCATCTATCCCGATCAACTTGACTCCTTGTTCAACAATCCAGTTCACTGCTTCGAAGTTCAGGCCAGGATTATCGAAGTATTCTGGAGTCCCGATTTTCTTATCCCAACCCGTCATAATCAGCACTATGTCAGATGGCTTTAATTTGTAATCTATTTTTTGTAGCGCCTCTTTAATTTCTCCCGCAGTTATCGTTTCCCCGGCCAATTTATGCCGAAAGTCCAATAGAACTCCATCCCCATAGAAAAATTCCAGAGGCATTTCGTCAATCGTTCTCGCCCTTTTGCCTTGCGAAACAGGGGAATAATGCCAAGGCGCATCCACGTGTGTGCCCGAATGCGTTATCATGTGAAGCTCCTCCAACGCCCATCCCAAGCCCTCGCTGTAAACAAGATCCACTGGGTTCACACCAAAAAACTTTCTCATCTGCATAGCTCCTTCCTGATGCGTTTTGTAAACGATTTTTGGTCTGAAGCCCTCTGGGTCTGCTGGGTCTTCATCCACCAACGTGTGGCTAAGGTCATAAATTCTCACTTTCCCCATTTTAACCACCTCCACAAAATCTCAATCAATTCCGAAAAACCCATACCTACACGGGAGAAGATGATTACTATTCCCCCTATTACAATCAAATGCAAGTTCGGCGCAATTCGAATTAGCTGTTCAGAAAGCAAAATAAGGATTAGAGCAGATGCAAATGGGCCCAAATAATGTCCTGTCCCGCCCATTAAACCAATGGCGAGAGTTTGGATTGAGATTGTTGGATTGAAGGCTATTTCAGGATCTATGTATGCCAGATACCACGCTGCCACACTCCCGAGTAATCCCTGAATAACCGAGGAAGTTGAGAAAATAATTAGCTTGTACTTCAATGTGTTTATGCCCGATATTCTTGCAAGAACTTCGTCCTCTCTTATAAAATTTAAAATAACTTTTATTCTATCTCTGCTTAAGATAAAGTAAAATATACTTGCCAAGAGCAGGAGAAGGGATAAGAGAGAAAGAGTTTCGAAAATTGAAAGGGAATCCCGGATTATTTTTCCTATGTAGCCAGTATAGTTTATCTCAATGAATATAAAGATTTGACGGAGAGCTTCGGCCGTTGCAAAGGTTGCAAGTATAAAGAAGATTCCAGTGAGACGAAGCGTTATATAGCCTAAAGTAAGTGAAAAGAAGAAAATAAAGATTGCAATTATAATGAAATCCAATATTTTAGGGAGCCCCAGAATGCTAAGATAGACAAATAAATACATCCCTAAGCCATAGAAAGCCGCAGAGCCCAAGGAAACGTAACCCATCTTAAATATTGTCAACCAACAGATGGCCAATGCTAAGTATATAATCAACATTATCATGACTCTCTGAAGAGATGGAGGGAGAATGGCTGAAATGATCAAAATCGCAAGTGGTGTTGCTAAATGCAGCAAAATTTCTCTATTTATTGAGACCAAAGTAAACACCTCCAATGTCTTGGAATTCCCTAAGTTCAGCAACGTTCCCCCTGAATGTAAAAGTGCGCTCACTGATAAAATAAACTTTGTCTATATTTTCTCCATAATCAAACAAAGGGGAAACGCTTTGCTCTGCAATTATTATCGAAGTCCCCATTTTTTTAATCCTCAAAATTGAATCATATACTGCATCAACCATTTTTGGTGATAAACCAAAAGATGGCTCATCTAAAAGCAGGATTTTTGGATTCGTAGCCAGTGCTCTTGCTATCGAAAGCATCCTTTGTTCTCCTCCGCTCAGCGTTCTTGCTACTTGACTTCTACGATCCTTTAAAAATGGAAAAATGGAGTAAATTTCTTCCAACATTTTTTCTTTATCTTTTTTATTTAAATTTGATAAACTTAAACCAAGATTTATGTTCTCTTTAACTGTGAGATATGGGAAATTTGAAGAACCACTTGGTGCCATTACAATCCCTCTTTTAATTCTTTCGTGCGGCTTTAATGAGTAAATATTTTCCCCGTTAAGTAAAATTTTACATGGAATTCGTTCAGTTCCCAAAATAATTCGTAGGAAAGTTGTTTTTCCTGAACCATTTGGGCCCACGATGACGATGAGTTCATTTTCTCCCATTTCAAAATTAAACTTAGATGTGAAACAGCAATCAGAGATTTCCAGCAACACTTCCCACACCTCTAAAAGACTTTCTACCCATATAGGCCTCCACAACCTCATCTCTTTTCAGAATTTCCTCAGGTTTCCCTTCTGCTATCATTTTTCCCCATTCAAGGGCGAGAATTCTGTCTACTCTCACAAGTTTTATCATCGCTCTCAAAATATGTTCGATCCAAAAAATCGTTATTCCTTCTTCCTTATTTAGCCTAATTAGAATATTGCCCAAACTTTCCTGTTCCAATTCATTTAAACCGGCCATGATTTCGTCAAGCAATAAAAACTTTGGATGAGGTGCCAAAGCTCTACAAAGTTCGACAAGTTTTTTCTCAAACAGGTTTAAACTCCTAACACTTGAATTTATTTTATTTTTCAAACCAAGCTCAAATAAAATTTCTTCAGCCCTTTTCTTGGCTTGACCATAGTTCCGATTAGCTAAAACAGAGATAACTACATTTTCCAAAACAGTTAAATTCTCCAACAACCTTAGTCCCTGAAAAGTTCTTGAAATCCCCAACTTGGCTCTTTCCTCAATACTCAACTGATTTATCTCCGATTTTTCAAAGATTATTCTCCCAGAATCAGGTTTGACTATCCCAGTTATGAGATTGAAAAGAGTTGTTTTTCCTGAGCCGTTTGGGCCAATTAAACCAACAAGCTCTCCCTTTTTTATCTCGAAGGATACGTTTTGTATTGCTTTGATGCCTCCAAAATTTTTTGATAAATCGATGACTTTCAGCATTCCATTCACCTCCCAAAGAGGCCAGTGGGTCTAAGAATTAATATCAATATTAAAGATAAATATATCACAACCAATTTCGCACCAGCTCCGAAAATGTAACCAGTTAAAACATCCAGTGAGCCAACAATAAAACCAGCAAAAAGACTCCCCACGGGATTACCTATGCCGCCCAAGACTGTGGTTATAAAAGCAATGATGAGATAGAAGCTGCCCATAAATGGATGAATTTCTGACATTAGGCTCACTAAAACCCCTACAGCCCCTGCTATGCCTAAGGAAATTATGGTGGAGAGAAAGAATATTTTGTTCGTGTTTAAACCCAAATTTTCAGCCAACTCGGGATCCTGGATTATTGCTCTCATCAAAATTCCAAGCTCTGTGCGATAAAATAAAAGATAAGTTATAATTATAAATAATAAGCCTATAAAAATAATTAGAACCTTGTTTAGCATAAAGCTAACTATTCCCAGATCTATTATCTCATCCAGATACGAGTAACCACGAAAACTTCCCGACCAGAGATAGCTCATCATACCCTGCATAAACAAAGAGAGACCAAAAGTAACAATTACTCCCCAAATTTCAATGTATATCACATTTCTTCTACTTAGAATTGGTTTGAAAATAAAAGAATGAAGTGGAATTGCAAGAAAAACTGCAAGAGCCGTTGAGGCAAAAATAGATGCCTCGGGCGTAATTTTATAGATAACATAAAGCCAGTAAGCCAAAAAAGCACCAAGAGTTATGAACTCGCCATAGGCAACATTAATTATTCTTGTTGTGCTATACAAAATATTAAATCCTAAGGAGATTAAAGCGTAAATGACACCGATTTGTAGTATTGCAAAAAAAATGTAGAAAATGGTTTCAATCATTATTCACCACTCAGGCTTTGGATATACCATTTTTTCCGTCTTTAATTCAGTAACCTCCCTAACATTTGGATAAGCTCCAGCATAAGCGGCGATTGGCTTAAGTTCTCCATTTTGCCATTGATCGAAGACAATCAATGATTTCACATTTACCTGTTTTTCAAACTTTACATCTCCAAAAGGTGTTTTAAAAGCTTCAGTTGCCAGTGCATTTCTAATTTTGGTTGTATTCAGAGATCCAGCTTTTTCTATTGCCTTTTCTAAAACTATGCAGCTGAGCCAACCAAGCCCCAGAGTGTGAGATGGGGGATTGAAGCCATAGTTCTTGGTATACAAGCCATAGAGTTCAGAAGACTCCGGATAGAAAACTGGATGCCAATTGTTAACCGCTACTATTCCTTCCTTAGTAGCGTTATCGAATTTCTCGTAAAACGCAAGTATTTGACCTCCAACACCCAGCATAAACAATTTCGGATTTATCTTTAGCTCCTTCATTTGGGTTGTTGAGAGTATTGCATCAGGTGGATAAGATTGGATGACTACAGCATCAACGTTTTTATCCTTTATTTTTAGTAAAACCCCTTTAAGATCTGTTGCTCCATATGGATAACCCTCATACAAGACAATTTCCAGAGATTTCCTATCCTCAGCAATCTTTTTCACCCACTTTGCGTTCGCAACTGTGAAATCCGTTTGAGCATATAGAAGGGCTATATTTTTAACCCCTACTTTTTCTAAGAAAAGCACGGTTGCCATGGCTGAGGTTTCAGGACTTGGCCATGTGAAGAACATGTACTGTGTCTTCAGTTCCTCAATTTTCTCGCTTTCAACTCCCGCAGTATTCCCCACTACGGGTATTCCGTATTTTTCGATCACAGGAACAATTGCAAGATGAATATATGTCCCCCATGGAGCTAAAAGCAAGTCAACCTTATCTTCTACTATGAGTTTTTCATACAGCGACTTCGCCCTTGCAGGTTCGGAGCCATCATCATAGTAAATGAACTCTACCGGCAATTTTTTACCATACTCAGCTACATAAATTCCGCCCTTAGAGTTGACCCATTCCTTCCAAGTTAAATACGCTCTTAGCTGCTCAGTTCCCGTGGCTGCACCAGGCCCAGATAAAGCTACTGTAAAACCAATAACTATTTTATCCTTTGTTGGCTTTTCTGCCGGTTTTGGTGTTTCTGTCGGCTGAACGCAGCCTGAAATAGATGCTATAAGTATTAGTACCATTAAAACCAGTGCTGCGCCCCTCAAACTCTTTTTATTAAAAACATCGCTCCCTTCTCTCATAATATTTAATCTTGAATCACGATTAAAAATTTAATCAAGAAAAGTACATAATTCTATGTAACCTTATGTATGGTCAAGTTAACTTTTTTATCGTTATCGAGAAAAATTTACTTGATATTCTTTTGCGTTCCACTTCATAATTATTTCTAGTAAAAAAACTTTCAAAATAATTGCAGAAAAATCTGCTGTAGTCTTCATCCAAGGTATGGGTAAATGTTATCTCAAATTTATAGTCCTCTTTTATATCTCTTCTAAACTCAATATTTGTGAACCATCTTGCCCCTTTAACATAAATCTGAAACAAAATAGTAAAAATTTCCTCAATAGATATCTTTTCGATCTCATTTTTTGCAATAAACTTAACCATTGCGTCTATAAACTGCTCCGAATAAAATTTTTCAAAGTCTCCCTTTATTAAGTTGCCAAGATTATTCTTAGTTATTATTACACAGTCAAAATTCTCCATGAAGTTCTCTCTCAAGAATAAGACATCGAGATCCATATTTTGTCTTCGAAGTTCGTAAAGAAGCTTTAGACTTTCCTCTATTACTTTACTCTGACTACCATACTCTTTTGATAATTCAGCCAACAATCTAAATGCCTCTCTCGAGATGTAAGTTCCCAATCTAACTTGATTTCGCATTGTTTTATTTTTAGAAAGCTAAGTTTTTAAAGTTTTTCTCAACTCAAATTTTAAAATCTAAACTCCAGAGATGTTTGAATCAAGAAAAGATTTTTAAAGATCTTATTCTTTCTCTATCCGCAACCCAGACAATGAGGTTCAGCATAAATTTTTAAGCCAATATCTTTAAATACAAAATTTTGCATAAATGAAACCATGATAAGAAAGGTTGCATGCATTGGATTTGGCACAATTGGAAGTGGTTGGGCAGCATTGTTTGCCTGGAATGGATTGGAGGTATCGGTCTTCGATTTAAACAAAGCTTTTATACAAAATTCAATGAAGAACGTTGAAAGGGCTTTGTTTCTTATGAACAATCTATTTGAAAATAAGGGAAATGTTGAAACCATTCTTAAAAGAATTAGAGTTGCTGAAACACTTGAAATGGCGATAGAGGATGCTGATTACGTTCAAGAATCTGCAGCAGAGAATTATGGGACAAAAAAAGAGCTGTTTGGTAAGATGGACAATGTTCTAAGAAAAGATGTAATTATAGCCACAAGCACTTCTGGGCTCAAGATATCGGAGATCCAAAAAGCTGCTGAAAAGCATCCGGAAAGATGTATAACTGTGCATCCATACAACCCTCCCTACATAATTCCCCTAGTAGAGATCGTTCCTGGTGAAAAGACGAGTAGAGAAACTGTTGACGCAACTTACGAGTTCATGGAAACTCTGGGTAAAAAACCAATTGTTGTGCGAAAAGATATTCCGGGAATGGTTGCAAATAGACTTGCCGCTGCATTATGGCGGGAGGCAGTTAATTTAGTTATAAGCGATATTGCAACCCCAGAAGAGATAGATACAGCAATAAAGTATGGTCCCGGTATAAGATGGCCAATTACAGGTATTTTCCTGACCTACCACTTAGGCGGCGGCCTTAGGGGGATGGAGCATTTTCTCTCGTTCTTCAAATCACATTTCGAGAATCTTTGGAAAGATCTCGCCAACTGGACAGAATATCCGCCAAATTCTTTTGAAAAAATCTTGGAAAAAATGGAAGGTTACGCTGCTGCAAAGAGGGCTTACGAGGAGCTTGCAGAAGAGAGGGATAAAAAAATTGCAAATCTACTAAAAATAATGGATTAAAAGTTTTTAGATGGTATTTGTTAAAAAAGCAATCTTTAAATATTTCTTTAGAATCATCGATTTATGAAATTTGTGAGAGGTTTCCCCTCTACAATGATGGATGACTATCAGCTGAACCTTATAAATATTCTCAGGTATGCCGCAACAAATTTTCCTGAAAGGGAGATCGTTTCAAGGAAACATGACGAGAACATTTTCCGGTATAGTTATGGGGAGGCTTTTAAGAGAGTGTGTAAACTGGCAAATGCCTTAGAAAAGCTCGGTGTTGAAGTTGGGGATCGCGTTGGAGTTTTGAGCTGGAATACGCACAGGTTCTACGAGCTGTTCTTTGGCATCTCTGGGATTGGAGCAGTTGTTGTGGAAATGAATCTTAGATTGCATCCGAATGAAATTGCATACATAGCAAATCATGCTCAAGTAAAGACCCTGTTTGTTGATGAAACCCTTCTCCCGCTTGCAGAAGCTGTTGCATCGAAGACTAAGATTAAGAAGTTTGTTGTCATTTCCGACAATTGTTTTGAAACAAAACTTCCCGAAGCTTACAGCTACGAAGATTTGCTAAAAAACGAAGATAGCAGATACGATTTCCCGATGATTGACGAGACCTCTGCTTTCGCAGCTTGTTACACCTCAGGAACCACGGGAATGCCAAAAGGGGTTTACTACTCTCACAGAGCCATGGTTCTGCATACACTCGTTGTTGCCCTTGGGCTTGGTTTGAAAGCCGAGGACGTTTACATGCAGCTCGTTCCAATGTTCCACGCAAATGGATGGGGAGTTTTCTTTGCAGCAACTCTTGCAGGTAGCAAGCTTGTTTTCCCCGGGAGATATGCGGTTGACAATCTTAAACCCATTGTTGAACTAATGCAAAGTGAAGGGGTTACGGTAACTGC
>JAWBZL010000035.1:0-12488 GCA_038866255.1 Archaeoglobaceae archaeon | reverse complement strand
TTGATAAGTGTTTAAAGTTTCTTACAGAGGAATGTGCGGTTTGCGTTTTACCCGATGGAAAAGAAGTTGAAGTAACTGAATTGATGAATTTGAGTTTCCAAGAAACTGTTTGTGGCGATGGAACGTGTGGATTCCCTGAGAATTACAAAAATTGCCCGACTGATTGCCCTTCTGGTTCTTACGACCTCTATTGCGATGGTTTAAAAGACGGAATCTGTGATCCCGACTGCAAAAAAACAGAGGATCCAGATTGCACAGAAGAGAGAGAAGTTAGCGTAGAAAAACCTGAAACCAAGAGAACTCCGGGTTTTGAGATCCTTATAGGCATTTTAGCGCTGTTGACAGCGTTGCTATTACTACGAAAGTTCTAAGATTTTATTTAATTTTTTAATAATGTTACAAACTCCTGAGCCTTCTTTTTAATTTGCGATACTCACATCATTTGCGAGTCTATATGCTTCCCCACTCCCCATGTACACGACTTTTACTCTCTCGCTACTGCTATATAACCGTTAAACTCTGTCCGTGCCTTTGACTTTGCTAATAGGGCCCGGAGCGGGATTCGAACCCGCCTCCTGGGATCCACAGTCCCAGAGGATAGCCGCTACCCCATCCGGGCCATGAAGCGTGTTGAGTCTTTGTGTTTAAATTCCTTATGCACTCGATTTGAGTAGTTTTTTAAACAATCCCCCTTGCCTTAAGCTATGGATGTGATCATTGGACTTGAAGTCCACGCGCAGCTCAACAAGCTTAAGAGTAAGCTTTTCTGCTCATGCTCAACGAATTACCACAAAAGCGATCCAAACACTCATGTTTGCCCAGTTTGCCTTGGAATGCCGGGAGCTATGCCTGTGGTGAATAAAGAGGCTATTAAAGCTGGAATAAAAGTTGCATTGGCTTTAAATGCCAAAATTCAACCACTAATGGTTTTCGATAGAAAAAACTATTTTTATCCAGATCTGCCCAAAAATTTCCAGATAAGCCAATACGATCGCCCTCTGGCATTGGGTGGTTACGTTACGATTGAAAGTGATGGAGAAGAGAAAAGGATTGCATTAAGGAGAATTCACATTGAAGAAGATCCCGGAAAACTTAGCTATAGGGGTTCAATAACAACCGCGAGTTATTCTCTAATAGACTACAACAGAAGCGGAATGCCACTCCTCGAAATTGTTACAGAGCCGGTGATAAGTTCCCCGAAGGAGGCAAGGATTTTTTTAAACAAACTTAGAATGATTCTTGAATACCTCAACGTTTTCAATGGCGAGCTCGAAGGGGCGATGAGAGTTGATGCAAACATCTCCATCGCGGGAAGTGGAAGGGTTGAGATAAAAAACATATCCTCTTTCAAAGGCGTTGAAAAAGCCCTGAATTACGAGATCTTAAGACAAAGGAATTTGATTAAGCGAGGAAAAGCTGTTGTGCGAGAAACGAGGCATTTTGATGAAACGCAACAAATAACGGTTTCGCTTCGAAGCAAGGAAGAGGAGCAGGATTACAGATACTTCCCCGAACCCGATCTTCCTGTTATCTCCACTTTAGAACTTGTTGAAGAAGTTAGCCCCACACTTCCGGAAATGCCTGAAGAGAAAAAGGAGAGATTGCAGAAACAGTATGGTATTTCTGAATACTACGCAAAAGTTCTAATCTTGGATTTAAAAATGGCCGAGTTCTTTGAGAGAGTTGCAAAACTGATTGATTCAAAACTTGCGGTCACTTGGATCGTGGATGTTTTGCGGGGTGAACTCAATTACCGCGACTGGAGTTTCTACGAGTGCTTTGAAAAGCTCAGCCCTGAAGAGTTTGCAAATCTTTTGAGATTTTTCAGGGATGGGAAAATAACTGAAAAAGGCGTGGTAGAGGTTATCAGAGAAAAACTCGATAAAGGTGGGGAAATCGAGGATATAATTTCAAGAAAAGGTCTTTTTGCAATTCCGAAGGAAGAGATAGAGAGATACTGCAGAGAGGCTATTGAAGAGAATCCAAAAGCTGTTCAGGATTATTTGGGAGGCAAAAAACAGGCATTAAACTTCCTTGTTGGGCAGGTTATGAAGAAGACAAGGGGCAGAGCCGATCCGGAAGAGACGGGGAGAATAATAGAGAAAATGCTGAAATGAGGATCGCAACCATTGTTCCCGTTTCACCCTTTGAGAACTTAAAAACCCTTAAGGAAAGTGTTGAACACGTGAAGAGTATTTGCAATGGGAAAATTGTTTATGTTGTTGACAGAAACTGTAAAGAAGATGAGAGAGGAAAGATTATTAGAGAGATGGGCGTTGATGTGCTGGAAAGAGATGAAAGGCGCGGAAAGAGGGCTGGAGCTATAAATGATGCAGTAAAATACCTCAGCAATTTTAAACCGGATTTTGTGCTGATTCTCGATGTCGACTCCAGAACAGATAGAGAAACGATTGATAACTGTATTTCTGCCCTTTTGAGAGATAAAAAAGCTTACATCGCATCTACTAAGAGATACATCTCCAACAGCTCAAATCTCGTTTCGGAAACAATAGAGGCAGAATATAGACTGATAAATTTCCTTCTTTCAAAGAGTGCATTCAAGCAGTTCAACGGGCTTATTGGAGTTCTGAGATTCGATTTTTTGCTATTTAACGGTTTAAATGAGTGGGCAATTGCTGAGGACGCGGACTTCGCAACGAGAATGCACGCAAAAGGCTATAGGGCAATTATTGCAAAGGGTAAAATTTATGAGCAGGCACCTCTGAGCTGGAAAGATCTCTACAGTCAGAGAAAAAGATGGTATTTCGGAGGATTGCAGCTTTGGAGATACAGAAAAGAGATGAGAAAAGCCCCGAGAAAAGTCAGGCTTTCATGGCTTTGTGCGCTAACTCTGACTTACTTTCCAATTCTTTTCCTTCTTTTTCTGCCAGTTTCTCTCTTCCTTATTCTTGGATACTACAAAAGACTTTCAAAGCTCAAAATAGTCGCAGGATTCATCATTTATTCCTTCGTTCTCCAAGTTTCGGCAATTTCGGCATTTTTAAACTTCATTCGGGGTAAAGAGGTTGAGTGGAATGCGATTAGAAGGGCTTAGCTTACTGTTCCTATTTATCATCGCAACAGCTCATGGTTTCGAAATAACTGTTTATCTGAAAAACTACGACGGAAAAGCGATGCTAAATGTTTTCAATGACAGCAAGAGAATTTTAGAGAAAGAAATAAGCTCAGGGGAAGTCATTTCCTTACCCGAAGGTAACTACACCTTCACTATTTTTGCGCTTAACAAGAGTTTTGTTAAAAAAGTAGCGGTAACAAAAAACCAAGATTTGGATTTCAACCTTGGTTTTACAGATGACAGCTCGATTTTGAGCTTCAGTTTCCACACAATTGTTAAGAACGATATGAGCGTTGATGAGATCATAATTGTGAACAACACTGCAAATCTGAACTTCGAAGGCGATGTTGCAATTCAAATTTCGAATTTCAGCGATCTCCAGCTACTGTCCTCAAATCTCGATTTTCTGGATTTGATTATCCAGAAGGATTCAATACTCTTCAAGTCTCTCCTCGTAGCTGAAAAAAGCTCCGATAGCATAAGAATTTCCTACAAGCTTACCCTGGATTCGATTAACAGGGATTTTAACGGGATAAAGGTGGAAAGAGCGATAATTATTACAAACGCTGAAGTTCTTGATTACAATGGTTTAAGCTATAAGGAGACGATTTACGGCGATGAAAAAATTCGTATACTCGAGGGAAATGGAAGCTACTATGTGAAGTTCAAGTTTTACAATATACCGAATATTTCATTTGCGATCATTGCTATTGGCATAATATGCGGTTCAATTTTTTTCCTTTTCTTTGCAAACCGTGGCAGATGGGAGGAGTAAGTTTATATAAAATGCCTGAGCACTGAATGCGTTGAAGGACTTCGACAGATTGCTCGATAAGCTTCGAATGAAGGAAATCGGGGAAGAAGATAGAAAGATCTACGCAGAAGTTCTCGATTTAAGAACGCTGAAAGTTCTTTATAAGCTTTCCACCAAGTTCATAAAGGCAATGGGTGGTGTTGTTAGCACTGGAAAAGAGGCCAATGTTTTCTATGCTGATGGAATTTACGAAGGAAAAGCTGTATCAATGGCTGTAAAGATTTACCGAATTGAAACAAGCTCTTTTGATAAGATGGATGAATACCTTTTCGGCGATCGCAGGTTTGATTACAGGATTTCATCAAAAGATAAAATATATCTCTGGACAGAAAAAGAGTTTAGAAATCTTGAAAGAGCTTTTGAAAACGAAGTAAGAGTTCCAAGGCCATATGCTTACCTGAAAAACGTTTTGCTCATGGAATTCATAGGAGAGAACGAGATTCCGGCACCAACGCTTGCAGAACTTGGTAAAGAGCTTTTTGAGCTCGATGTTGAAAAAATATTCTGGGAAATTGTTGAAAATGTAAGAAAGCTTTACAAAAAAGCAGAGCTCGTGCATGCGGACTTAAGCGAATACAATGTAATGCTCCTCAACGAGCCTGTAATAATCGATCTCAGCCAAGCTGTGCTTAGAGATCATCCCAATGCAACTCTTTACTTAAAAAGAGATATCAAAAACCTTCTAAAGTTTTTTGGGAAGTTTGGTGTGAAAGCTGATAGTAATAGCGTTTTAAGCGAGGTTGGTTACGATGAGACTTGAGATTGAATTTCCCGAAGATAGGCTTGGGGTTATAATTGGACGAGAAGGAGAGGTGAAAAGAAAGATAGAAGAGAGCTGCAAATGCAGAATAGCGATTTCAAAGAGCTCTATCTCGATAGAATGCGAAGACAGTTTGGCTTTCATGAAGGCCAAGAACGTTTTACTTGCAATTGCCCGTGGTTTTAGCGCTGAAGTTGCTCTTAAAATGCTCGAAAATGAAGATCTCATTTTTGAGTCGATGGATCTCTCACAGCTCGTTTCAGATAAGGCGATGCAGAGAATAATGGGCAGAATAATCGGAAAAGATGGGCAAATGAAAAAGCAGATTGAGGAACTTTTGAATGTTAAAGTGAGCATTTACGAAAAATACGTCTCTTTAATCGGCGAATATGAGAACATAACAATTGCAAGGGAAGCCCTGAACATGATTATCGAGGGTGCCCAACATTCAACGGTGATAAAGTTCATTGAAAGGAAGAGAAGGGAAATGAAAATAAAGAGCCTTGACTGGTTATGAGCTGGATTATTATAACGGAAAAGCAAAGTGCTGCAGATAGAATAGCCTCAATACTTTTTAGCGATGTCAAAGCTTTGAAAAGAGGAAAAATAGTTTACTACTACTCCCCCTCGAGCGAAGCTTACGTTATTGGATTAAAGGGGCACATAGTAGAGCTTGATTTTCCAAAAAAATATAGAAGCTGGACTAAAACAAAGCTTCTGGATTTGATAAACGCAGAGTTAATGAAAAAGGAGAAAGAGAAAGAAATAATCGAACTACTCCAGGAACTTGGAAGAAGCGCTGAGAGGGTGACAATAGCTACTGACTACGATAGAGAAGGAGAACTAATTGGCGTTGAAGCCCTCGAAATTCTGAAAAAAAATTTGAGGGTTGAAAGGGCAAAGTTTAGCGCAATTACGAGGGAGGAGATATTGAAAGCGTTTTCAAAACCCGAAAAAGTTGACTTCAAACTCGCAAGCTCAGCACTTGCAAGACAGAAAATCGATCTAATCTGGGGTGCAGTTTTAACGAGATTTATTTCCTTAACATCTGGAAGGTTGGGAAGGGATTTTCTAAGCGTCGGAAGAGTTCAAACACCGACCCTGAGAATTATAGTTGAAAGAGAGAAAGAAATTCAGAACTTCAAGCCGAGAAAATACTATGAGATTGTTGCAAACCTCGGGTTTTTTGCAAAGCATCCCGAAAGATACTGGGATCGTGAAAGTGCGGAAAAAGTTCTATCAAAAGTAGGAGACTTTGCTCTTGTAAATAAATACGAGTCTAAAAGAAAAAGCGAGGCAAAACCCACGCCTTTTAACACTACGGAGTTTTTAAGAGAGGCTTCACAGTTCATGGCCCCACATGTTGCGATGAGCATTGCAGAGAACCTTTACATAAATGGTTACATAAGCTATCCAAGGACTGACAACACAGTTTATCCACCCTCTCTTGACATATTTTCGATTTTAAAATCTTTCTTAAACAGCGATTTTGAAAAAGAGGCAAGAATTGTTCTGGAACAGGAAAAGATAATGCCCTCGAGGGGCAAAAAGGAGACAACAGATCACCCCCCCATATACCCAACAGCAGTAGCACGGAAAAAGGATTTGAAAGAGGAGGATTGGAAAATATATGAGCTCGTTGTGCGAAGATTTCTTGCAACACTCGCTGAGAACGCAATCTGGGAAGTCGCACAAGTTGAACTCGAGAGCAATGGGGTGAAGTTTGTTGCAAGTGGTAAAAAGCTTATAAAACCGGGCTGGAGGGAGATATATAGATATTCAAAAGCTGAGGAATCTTATTTGCCAGTTTTGAGGCCAGGAGAGAAGATAAGGATAATTGAGAAAAGGATTGAAGAAAAGGAAACTAAGCCTCCACCAAGATTTTCACCCTCAACGCTCATAAAAGTGATGGAAAAAATGAACCTTGGAACAAAGTCAACAAGACATGAAATTATAAAAAAGCTACTAAGTCGAGGTTACATTGTCGGAAACCCTTACGTTCCAACAGAAGTAGCCTTATCAGTTTTAGAGGTTTTGAAGGAGAAGGCAGAGACAATAACATTGCCAGAAATGACTGCAAAACTTGAATTAGAAATGGATCAGATTGCTGAAGGTAAAAAGAGTGAGGAGGAGGTTGTTAAACAATCTCGAAAATTGCTTGAAGAGATTATAAGCAAAATCGAATTTGAAAGAGCTTCGATAAAGCTTAGGGAGGGTATAAAAAAAGATAAAGTAGTTGGAAAATGCCCGAGATGCGGGAAAGAAGTATTGATAAAAAGATCGAGGGCAAAAAAGAGGTTTATCGGTTGCTCCGCTTATCCCGAGTGCAACTTTTCATTACCCTTACCGCAACGTGGCTCAATTTACCTGACTGCAAAGGTTTGCAGAGAACATGGATTCAAAATTCTGAAAGTGAAAGGAGAGAAGTCGTGGATTTTCTGTCCGATGTGCAATGCTAAGAGTCTAAACTCTTAAAGAAGTCTTCAAGAACTTTTAAAATGTAATCCCCATAATCTGTAAGCCTATAGTTTTCCCCATCTTTTACAACGAGCCCCGCTTTTATTAGAGCTTTCAGATGGCGATCCAATATACTCGGATTTAGCTTTGTTTCGAACATTATTTGAGAGAATCTCCTTGGATTTTCTCGCAGAATCCTTAGAATACTACTAACCCCTCTTTTTGAGATAAGCTTAAGAATTTCTCTCGTCTCCTCCTTTTTTCTATCGCTGAACTCAATGGGGGTCATTGTGAAAGATTTGATTTGTTTTTTAAAACTTGCTATAGGGGAGCCACTCCTCATAACTTGAAATGCTTCATCGTTCAGAGTGGCGAGAGCAATTCTTTTTCTCCTCCTGATTAATAAGTTTTTCCAATCTTTTACTCTTCCTTTTAGAGAAAGCTTTTTTAATTTATCCTTAGTAATAAGAAGTGGTGAAGGAGCTGCTTTTGAAGGCCAGAGAACTGGCAGGAATTCTGATGAAACAGAAGGAAGTTTTAGTTGTCACACACATTGATGCGGACGGAATAACAGCTTCTGCAATTGCAAAGAAGTCTCTTGAAAAAGTTGGCATTGATGCGAGCGTTAGATTTGTGAAACAACTCGATAAAAGTGAAATTGAAAAAATAAAGGATGAGGGGAAATTTGTCTGGTTTACAGATCTCGGAAGCGGATCTTTAAATTATTTCCATGGAATTGATTTTATTATAACAGATCATCATATCCCGGAGCGAAGTTGCGAAAGGCAGCTAAATCCCCACGACTTCGGACTGGATGGCAGTATTGAAATGAGTGGTGCAATTGCCACTTTGCTCGTTGCAAATCGAATTTTTCCTTCTGCAAGACTCGCATCTCTTGCAATCGTTGGCGCAGTTGGGGATTTACAGGATTCAAGGTTTGGAAAGCTCATTGGATTTAACAGAAAAGTAGTTGACGCTACAAAAGGAAAAGTATTAGAAGTTTGCAAGGATTTAAGGTTTTTTGGAAAACAAACAAGACCGATTGCGAAAATGCTTGAATACAACACCGATCCACTTATCCCGGGAATAACTGGGAGCGAGGCTGGTTGCTTGAAATTCCTCTCGGAACTCAAAATTGATCCGTGGATGAGATGGATTGAACTTGATCCTGAGAAAAGGAGGAAAGTTGCTTCAGCCCTCGTAAGACACTGTATGAGCGTTGGAATGGGCTTTGAGGAGATAAAGAGGATTGCTGGCGAGAGTTATATTCTCCTTAAAGAGCCCGAGGGTTGCGAAAAAAGGGATGCGATGGAGTTTTCCACACTCTTAAATGCAACAGCACGCTATGGGGAGGCGGAAATTGGGTTAAGAGTTTGTTTTGGAGATGAAAAAGCTTTTTCAAGGGCGAAAACTCTTTTGCAGAATCACAGAAAAAATCTCTCGAGTGGGCTGAGATTTGTTGAGGAAATTGGCACGATTGAGCTTGAAAATCTACAGTATTTCCATGCGGGCAAGGAGATAAGGGATACAATTGTTGGAATTGTAGCTGGGATGAGTCTTGTTAAAAATCCAAAAAAACCCATAGTAGCTTTTGCTGAGAGTGACAATGGGATAAAGGTTTCTGCAAGAGCGAATTACAGACTCGTTGAGATGGGTTTAAATCTTGGAACTGCAATAAAAATTGCTGCTGAAAGTGTTGGCGGAAGTGGAGGGGGTCATAGCGTTGCTGCCGGAGCCTTGATACCATTTGGCTCGGAGGAAAAGTTTCTGGTTGCTTTTAACGAGATCATCGGAAAACAGTTGAAATTCAGAAAATAATCCTTTCAATGTCTTCTCCTCCGTAGAAAAATTCCTGAATACCATCATAAATGTCCTCCATCCCATAACCTTTTAGTGCAGAAACTGCAATTAGCGGCCTGTAAAACCCAGAGTCCCTCAGTGCTCTGAAAAGCTCAAGACTAAGTGTTTTTCTTTCAATACAACTCGCAAGGTAGTCGGGATCTGAACTCCATCTTAGAATCTGTTCAACTTCATCATCTTTAAGCACATCTGATTTTGCAAGGACGTTTATTTGCGGGATTTCAAGGCGAAAAACAGCGGAATTTGCCATGAAAAGCTGGGATAAAAAGCCGAGGGGGGTTTTTGAGACAATTGGATCGAATAGAAAAACCATCGCACTTCTTTCTTTTCCCAAAGCCTCAAGAAGCAGCTTACTGCTTTCTCTAAGCGTAAAAATCTCCATCTGTCCCGGGGTGTCTATTAAAACGAAACTGGGATTTGCGAGATCGATCTCAAACTTTATATCATCGATCAGAGTTATCAGCAAATCTGAGCATAGAATCTGCGCCCCATTTGGGCCAACGTTGTATTTCTGCATAACATCCTCAAGCGTAAACCATTCCCGAACGTCAATGTCAGCGGAGTATGGAACAAAATCCGCACCCGGATCGAGATTGATCGTTAAAAAGTCAACCCTTCTCGAATCCAGCCAATCTGCGAAAGCCTTTGTCAGATATGTTTTCCCAGAACCAGCAATTCCCAAGAAGTAAACGAGTATCTGTTTCACGCTCCAAATCTTTCTGGGAACAAAAAGTTTATTACTAAGCAAGGAACGAGAGTTATGGAGTTCAGAGTTGGCGAAGCTCTTATCGGCGAGGGCTATGAAGTTGCGCATGTTGATTTAATCATAGGAACAAAAGACAGCCCCGTGGCGATTGCGTTTGCAAACGCCCTTGCAAACCTCTCCGCCGGGCATACGCCGTTGCTTGCAGTTTTAAGACCAAACTTGATTACAAAGCCCCCGGCAATAATAGTTCCAAAAGTAACCGTTAAAAACATGGGGCAGGCTGAGCTAATCTTTGGTCCTGCGCAGGCTGCTGTTGCGAAGGCGATTGCAGATGCGGTTGAAGAAGGATACATACCAAAGGAGAAAGCTGAGGAATACCTGATCATAGCAAGTGTATTCATCCACCCCTTAGCGAGCAATAAGCATAAGATATTCTATTACAACTACGGTGCCACAAAGCTCGCAATCAAAAGGGCTATGCAGAACTTCCCGGATGTTGGGACCATGCTGTACGAAAAGGATCGCAGTTATCATCCATTTGTTGGAAGAAAGCTCACAAAGCTATGGGATCCGCCTTACTTGCAGATTGCATTCGACATTCCGGATCTTGAAGAGGTTTTGTCAATTCTTTCGCAAATTCCAGAGAGCGATCACATCATATTCGAAATAGGTACACCTCTCATTAAGAAATACGGCTGCGAAGTAGTTCTTAAGCTAAGAGAAGTGAAACCAAACGCTTTTTTCATTCTTGACATGAAAACACTCGATGTTGGCAATCTCGAGGCAAGAATGGCTACCGATGCAACGGCGAATGCAGTAGTTATCTCTGGCTTGGCGCCCATAGGAACGATAGTCAAGGGTGTGAACGAGGCAAAGAAAACCGGGATAATGGCATTCGTTGATATGCTCAATGTTGAAGATCCCGTGAAAAGACTTGAAAGCATTTCAAAAGAGGTTCTGCCGGACGTGATTGAGCTTCACAGGGCAATTGATATCGAACACATCTCCCCGCCTTGGGCACTGGCGGGTGAAATAAAAAAGAAGTTTAAAGTCCTCGTTGCCGTGGCCGGGGGGATAAAGCCGGAGAACGTTTCGGAAGTCATCGCAGCAGGGGCTGATATTGTTGTGGTTGGAAGGGCAATAACAAAGGCGAAAGACGTTGAAGGGGCTGTGAGGAGATTCATGCTTTATTTAAAGCCAGACACAGATCAGTTCAGGATAATGACGGACTTTTAGTGGGAGCATGATATTTCTCAACTTTAAAGCATACGAGGAGGGGTTTGGAAAGAGAGCACTTGAACTTGCAAGGATTGCAGAAAAGGTTTCGGAACGCAGCGGAGTTTACATCGGAATTGCGGTTAATTATCTCGACATCCCCCTAATTGCGAGCAATGTTAAAATCGACGTTTTCGCGCAACACGTTGACGCTTTAAACTTCGGAAGCCACACCGGGGCTGTGATTGCAGAAATGATTAAGGAATATGGGGCAAAAGGAAGTCTAATAAACCATTCAGAGAAAAGAATGAAACTTGCAGACATCGATTTCTGCGTTTCAAAGCTAAGAAAGCTGCAAATGATTTCAATAGTGTGCACGAACAACGTTTCAACTACGGCTGCAATCGCAGCTCTGAAGCCTGACTACGTTGCCGTTGAACCACCCGAACTCATCGGCAGTGGAATTGCGGTCAGCAAAGCTGAACCGGAAGTTGTTGAGAGCTCTGTAATGGCTGCAAAAAGCATTAACAAAAAAGTGAGGGTTTTGTGCGGCGCTGGAATAACGAGATACGAGGACTACATTCGCGCTCTCGAGCTTGGAGCAGATGGCGTGCTACTTGCAAGTGGAGTGGTTAAAGCAAAGGATCAAAAAAAGGCACTTGAGGAGCTCGTAGGCTTGTGCTAATGCTCTCTGTATAACTCCTTTTTTGCCTTCTTCAGATTTTTTCTCTTTTCATTTTTCTTCGGAGGATCATCCAATAGCTCCTCAAGTTCCTCATCCGTTACAGGCTTTATGTCCTCGAAATATTCCTTAAACTTCTTCGCATGCCTCATGCTCAACTCTAAGATAAAATGCTAACTTTGAAATTTAAATTTTTTCTCTCCAACTTTACCAAAATGTGGCAATGTTAAATTTGAAAACAAAAAATAGCCCCGGCCGGATTCGAACCGGCGTCGCGGAATCCAGAGTCCCGCAGGATTGACCGCTACCCCACGGGGCTTTAAAAAAAGAATTGGCTCAGGATATAAATATGTAACGAAGGGCAAAAAATTAGTTACCTTTTCTCCCCCTAATGTGGGCTATGAAGATGACCCCCATTGAAACGAATGCTATTGCTGCAAAAGTGGTTTCATAACTTGTCGCCTTTGCTCCGCTTACAAGCGTGATTTTTGGAGAAGTTTGCTCGTTGAGTGAATACATTGGATCTATGCCAACGATGAACGCATCGAGGGCTTTGAAATCTCCACTGCCAGCGATCTGGTAGAATATGACGACCATCTGTTTATTGTTAATCGCAGTTGTGTTTGTATAGTCTCCATCACCCTTTGAATAAGGTTGCAATGGCATTAAACGCCAGTAATAACCGAGACTATAACCATTCATTGGATTCTGAATCCCGTTCCCAGCATCACCAGCTAACATACCTGACAATTTGACCCAATCTCCTCCGGAATCATCGGTCCAACCATTCCATTGGTATTTCTCGAAATTATCTGGAATCAAGTCATAAACGTAAACGTAAGGCGACTCTTCGCCACCGATGTTTTCCACGACGAGGTAGATGTCGAAGACGTTCGTGTCAGTAGAGGCGGTAGAGTT
>JAWBZL010000034.1:0-13037 GCA_038866255.1 Archaeoglobaceae archaeon | reverse complement strand
GAGGTTTGCAAAATGGCAGCTGCCAGACGAGATTCTGATTGTGAAGGAGATTCCAAAAACGAGTGTTGGAAAGTTCAGCAAGAGAACGCTTAGAGAACAATACAAGGATTATTACCAAAAGGAATAAAAAATTCACACCAAAGATTGTAATTTTTAAAAAGTTTTTTAAATCCACCCTAAGAAAAGCGGGAGATGATAGAAATCCTAATGGAGCTTCTATTTGGCATGATCGCGGTTCTTTTTGCTGCCCTTTTATTCGTTAACGCAATTGAGTTTCTCGGATGCTATCTGAGACTTGGAAGATCTTTTGTTGGCGCTATTCTTGCCCCACTTTTTACATCCTTCCCAGAAATGGTTGTTTTTCTTGTCGCAATTTTTGCTTATGAAAGTGCTCGTGGCGAAGCTATAGGCATAGGGACTATATTTGGGCAGCCCTTTATGGCTTCAAGTCTCTCTTATGGCTTGGTGGGGATTTCTGTTTTAGTAGGTTACTGCATTAAAAGGAGGGAAGATCTCATATTGGAGGTTGATAAAGAACTCGTAATACCTTATCTCTTTGTAACCATCCTATTTCCCTTAACGCTCCTCCCTCCCATGATAAACGTTCCACACCAGAGCTTTGGTATACTCTTTCTTTTCTCATATCTTTTATACATTTGGTTAATGTTTCGCAAAAAAAGGGTTGAGATAATTGAAGATGCTGAAAAGCCATATTTTTGCAAAATCATCAGCAACAAAAGCCTGAGTAGTGTAATTCAGTTGTCAATTTCAGTAGCAGTATTATACATCGGTTCCCACAATCTTATTCATGCTGTAGATTCCTTTTCAAAAAACTTGGGTATTAGCCCTCTTGGAATTGCGCTAATCTTAGTACCAGCTGCTACTGCCATTCCTGAAACAGCGAGCGCGCTCATATGGGGATACAGAGGCAAGGATACGTTGAGTATAGCATCGCTGGTTGGTGAAAAAATTCTTTACTCAACCTTCTATCCAGGAATAGGGCTCCTTTTAACTTCATGGGCATTAGATGTTCATGCTTACTTGAGCGTATTTGCAACAACTTTCATATCTCTGCTGCTGCTTTTATTTATTGCAAGACAAAGAGTTCCTGTTTGGGCGCTCTGTTTTGGTCTGCTTTTCTTTATCAGTTACAGTATAGCAGTTTTTATATACCACGTTTAATCTTTTAAAAATTAGTTAACACATGCAACAGGTTTTCTGGAATTCATTAAAACATACTGAGCAGTGCTACCAAAGAGAAGCTTTCCTACCGGGGAGCGTTTTCTTACCCCAATTACTATGAGTGAAACATCGTATTTCTCCGCTATTTCGAGAATGCACTCTCCGGGATTTTCAGACTTCGTAACAATGAGTCTTTCACATCTAACCCCTTCTCTCTCCACAACGGTAGAGAATTTTTCCATGAGAACTTCCTCTGCTTTACTTGCATTTTTCATTACCTCTTTCGTAACTATGGGGCGAACTGCAGGATTTATGCTGGTAGGAAATTCTATGCAGTGCAGAAGGATTATACTTTCCCCTCTCACTCTCGCCTCCTCAATGGCAAACTTGAGAACTCTCTCCATCCTCTCCGAGAAGTCAACACCAACGAGTATTCCGGGCATAACAGCTACTAATTCTAAAGCTTAAAAATTTTTATGATGATGAAACTTATCAAATTTCAAAAATTTTAAATATTTTTGAAGAACTTACCCTCATGGCGGAAGAAGTTAGAAAATTAGAGAGATCTGTTATCGAGAGATTTGCAGAGGTTTGCTCGAAAGTGATTCCCGATGCACTCTCTGCGGCGCTTTTGATGTTTTTGTTTCTTTTGTTTTGGTGTTTAGCGATTGGAACGCCGATTCTGGGGAAAACAACGTACGCTGGAAAAGAGTTCAGCGGATTCATTGACTCGTTCTTTAAAGGTCTCTGGACTTCAAGCTTCATGGTATTCACACTCCAAATGGCCCTAATCGCAACGTTGGGCAGCGTTATTGCAAGAGCGCCAATCGTAACAAAAGCGATTTTGAAAGCCTTTGGGTTTTGTAAATCCAAGGTCTCGTTTTTCCTCCTTACAGCAATAATAACAGGTATTATCGGATACATTCATTGGGGTCTAATAATTATGCTGGGTCCAATAACTGCCATTTATGCGTGTCAAGCTGCAGAAAAACGTGGAATCCATCTTGATGTAACACTGATGGTAGCCTTTGCATACACGATGCATGGTGTCTGGCAATACGGATTCTCTTCAAGCGAAGGCTTACTCATGGCAACTCCTGGGCACTTTCTGGAGAAATTAACTGGAATTTGGCCAATAAATACAACACTTTTCAGCCTCCCAGCAATTACAATGACGATTCTGTGGGTCATTGCTTGTACAGGAGTGTTTATTTTCTTCCACTCAAGGTTAAAAAAGGTAACACCAATTTCTGCGTATCCCGAGATTCTAAATCGTATCAAAACAGTTGAAACCTTAACAGACGGAGGTGAGAAAGCAAAACTCTCAATCAGCGAGAGACTTGAAAATAGCCGCATTGTGGCACTTTTACTTGCCATCGCCCTGATTTGCTGGGTTGGTTACGAGCAGCTTGTGGCAAAATCACCATTCGGGCTAAATACAATTAACACAGTATTCTTTGTATTGGGGCTCATTCTGCATGGGAGTATTGCAAAGTTCAGCAGAGCTGTTATGAGCTCTGTGGTGGCTGCATGGGCTGTTATAATTGTATACCCAATCTACGCCGGAATTGCTTCAATAATCAGCGGAACACCCATAGGATACCAGATAACCCAGCTCTTAGGCGGAGTTCCAGCAATGTTATACCCAACAGTTGCTGCGATTGCGGGGGTTATTGTGGCCATTTTTGTCCCCTCATCCGGTGGACAGTGGATGATACAGGGGGAGACTATAATCAAAGGAGCACAAATGGCTGGCGTAGATCCAAGAGTTGGAATGCTGTCACTGATGGTTGGAGACCAGATGGGTAATTACATCGCCCCATTCTGGTATGTAGTGGTAGCAGGAGTTACGGGCTTGGACTTTAGAAGGTTTTACGGCTACGGACTGGCTGGAGGGATTGTCTGGTTCATTTTGGGTATTCTCGTGTTTACATTTGTGCCAATCTAAATTTTTTAAAATTTTTTAGTTGAAAACTACTTGCTTTCGAGATCCCAATTCTTGCTTGGATCGCCTTTCACGTATTTTTCGATCAGCTTCTCTTCCAATTTTACGTTAAAGTAATTTGCAAGGCTTAAGACCATAAAGAGAACATCTGCAAGCTCTTCCTCGATTGCCTCTGCATCTTTTTTGCGAACACTCTCTGAAAGTTCGCCAATTTCTTCAAAAAGCACAGAAAGGAGAAAAAGCGCACTGCTTTTGGCATCGATCGGATAATATTTTTCTTTGATAATTTTTCTAAGAGTTGAAAGATCCATAAAAAAATTAGGATTTCACTTCCCTGCCAACGCTTTTCGCCCAAACATAAGCAAGGGATCTGTAGAGCAGATGTGCAAACTTCGTGTATGGCGCGTAAGCGATCAAAGTGAACACGAGAATGAGGTGTGCAAGATATGCGTAGTAAGCAAGAACGCTCCCTGAGTAGCGAAGCAACTCTATCACCACCCCGCTGAGTCCAATCGCGAAAATCGTAGCCAAGAAGAGCCAGTCAAAGTAAGTGCCATAGCCTATTTTTTCATCGCTAAGCCTTGCAACAATTGCCCAACCGCTACCAATGAGGAGCATCAGCGCTCCAATGTTTCCGAGAATTTTCACAGGATCTGTGATCTGCAAGGCCAACTCGTGATAGCCGAGAACGTAGAGATAAACGATGTCACCGAGAGTTGCAATCCCAAGGACTATAAAACCCCAGAAGATCATGAAATGGGCGTAGAAACGATACTTTGCTTTGTTGCATTGCTGGAACTTTGAATGCTTCAAAACATCAATTAATGCCCAGAAAAGATACTCGATAAACCTTGCAGAAGCTTTGATAACCTTTATCTCCCCACCTTCCTTGACTTCGAACTCGTAAACCTTTGAAACCTGTGAATTTATCGCAATCCAGAAACGATACGCCCCAATTAAAGCTACGAGAAGAACCCAAGCCCCAACTGCAAAGCCTGCGAGCTCAACGTGCGTATGGGGAATGAATTTGCCCAGAACAATCTCGCCTTCAGGTATCTCTGGATTAAATAGAGCTAAGTAAAGCGCTGCGAAGAAAACTGGTATTGCAAAGTATAGCAGAATTCCTGCAGGTCTTCTCAAAACCTTTGCAAGAAAAGATGGGAAAGAGTAATGCTCAACTACCTTTGCTCGAATCGCTGCAAGAACTTCTCCGGGCTTCGCACCCCTTGGGCAATAGTCACTGCAGTCGTTGCACTGATGACAAAGCCACACATCTGCGTCGTTCAGCAACTTCTCCTTAGCCCCCCACTGGGCCCAGATCATCTCCTTCCTTGGAAATGGATTCTCTTCCGGGCTTTGCGGGCAAACAACACCACAGGTTGCGCACTGGTAACATTTCTTAAGAGTTGTTCCACCAGCTTGGATGATTTCCTTCGCAAACTTCGCATCTACGAGCATGTAACCACCTCAGAAGCCCTTATACGGGTTTGCTCCAAGCTGTTTGATTTCTTCAACAAACCCGTTAACAATTCCCGCAATCTTATCCCAGTCAGTAATCGAGACTTCGATAACCTTAACTCTTTCTTTTTCAAGCATGAGTCTCTGCAGGGTTTCTTGAACGTTCTCCATTCTGCGATTTGCAAGCTCGCTACCTCTAATGAAATGACACTGATAATCTTGGCCAAACTTACAGCCCATGAGCAGAATTCCATCGATTCCCTTTGAAAGGGCATCGGCAATGAAGACCGTGTTCACAGATCCAAGGCATCTAACTGGAATGAAGCGAACGAGTGGATTCAGTTTAACTCCATTCATCGATGCAATGTCAAGCGCAGGTAAAGCGTCGTTCTCACAAACGAAAGCAAGAATTCTGAACTTCTCTGCTGCGGTCTCATCCCAGTTCGGGTCTGGAACCTGGATCGCCTTTATCGCAGAGGACATTTGATCAATGCTGTATTGCTTGAAACTTATTATACGCTCTGGGCAAGCTCCAAAGCAGATTCCGCATCGTCTGCATCGCAATGGATTCGGCATCGGTGTTCCACGTTCGTCTTCGTCGAGAGCACCGAATGGGCATTCTTCTGTGCAACGTTTGCACTGCGTACAGCGCTGGAGGAAGAAGTTCGGGAAATCGATGTCACCAGTTCTTGGGAAAGTTGTTTTTCCTTCTGCAACGAGCTCTACAGCCTGAATTGCTTTCAAAGCTGCACCTTTCGCATCTTCCATCGCTGCAGAGATTTCCATCGGCGCCCTTACTGCGCCGCAAGCGTAAATGCCGAGTCTCCTGCTTTCGTATGGGAAGCAGATGTAGTTCGAATCCGGAAATCCGTAGCGAAGCGTTGGTAACTCTGGCCCCTGGCGATAGGCCAAGTTCAGAACCTGACCAAGTTTCTTTATCTGTTCCAATTCTTCAGCACTCTTTATCAGCCTTGGCTCGTAGATGTGCTTGTAAGGTACCGTTTTCTCATCCGGGAACTCCTCCTTTATCGTGTAAAGTCCCTTCATCGTCGATTCCATCCCAGTTGCGAGGACAACGAGATCTGCCTCAATCACAAGATCTTCACCGAGTAGCGTGTTCGCAACCTCGACAACAACTTTGTTTCCATTCTCTCTCACCGCCCTAACTTCTCCCTTTGTTAGAAATACTCCAGCATCGTTCTGCATCTCCTTATAAAAGTCCTCCCATAGCCCGGGAGTGCGCATGTCCTTGTAGATTATGAAGGCATTTCCTCCTTGGGAAGTGACGTACTTTGCCTGCTTTAAGCTAACGAGACAACACACGGAGGAGCAGTAGGGCAAGTGCTTCTCATCTCTCTGCCCCGCACATTGTATGAAGACCACATCTTTCTTCCCGAGCCCATTCCTTGCGATTGTTTCGAAGTCCACATTCGTAACCACGTTCTTTATCTTACCATAGCCAAAATCGAGCTTTGTCGCGTCGTATGGTTTCCAACCAGTTGCGACAACGATTGCACCAACCTTCAGATCAACAGGATTTCCGTTCTGGTTCAGCTTAACTTCAAACATCCCGGGCTGACCACGAATCGACTCAACGATCGTAGAAGTGAAAACCCTAACTCCAAGATTCTTGACTTCCTCGATAAGCTTCGCAACTATCGGTTCCTCAACCTTAGTATAGGGCGGTGAAGTTGGTAGCGACTTATAGAGTTTTCTCGCAAAACCACCGAGTTCAGCTTCTTTCTCAACAACTATCGCCTTGTAGCCAGCTTTTGCGATCTCAATTGCAGCTGTGAGTCCTGAGACGCCACCTCCAACAATGAGAATTTCTTTCGAAGTTTCCTGCTTGTATGGCTCTGGTTTTTCAGCCTTCTGCGCTTTCACTATTCCAATTCTGAGGTAATCTTCTGCCAGTTCCTGCGTGTGAACGTTCATTTCATGACTCCACACCACCCCTTCTCTCAGATTTACTCTTTCAACATATTTTCCATCAAAGTTGAAAACCGCGGTCTTGACTCGAGGAGAACAAGCTGCGATCACAATCGCGTCGAGGTTTGCGAGATCTTTGCTTATAAGCTCAAATCCTTCCTTTGAACATAGAAAAGGATGAACTTTAGCTTCGATTCCAAATTCTTGAGATACTGCCTTGAGTTTTTCAATGTCGAGCTTTCCTATTTCGCATCCAGTGCAAATGTAAACACCAACTTTCTCCACAAAATTCACCTCCTCACTACTTGAATTGCCTTCAACGCAGCAGCGGTTGCGGTTTCATTTGAGAACATGACGTCCAAGGGTTTCATTGCTACTCCCGCAGATATTATTCCAGGTTTTTCTCTTACGAACCCATATTCATCGGTCTCTATTCCCGGTATCGGATCCTCTGCAAGCGATGGTTGCATTCCCGTGGCGAGAACGAGCATATCAACTTCTTTGTGAACCTTCTGTCCGGTGGCGGTGTCTTCTGCGGTAACGATCAGCTTTCCATCCCTTTCTTCAACCTTAGCAACCTTCCCCTTTATCAGCTCAATTCCCTTCTCCTTTGCAACTTTTGCAAAGAAGTCCTCGTATCTTCCAAAGGCGCGAATGTCGATGTAGAAGATGTAAATCTTCGCCTCCGGGTATTGATCCCGAACATACGTTGCCTGCTTCAAACTCGCAAGGCAACAGACTGCGGAACAATAGGGCAAATGATTCTCATCCCTACTTCCAGCGCACTGAGCGAAGGCTATCGAAGTTATTGGCTTCCCATTTGCAAGAATCTTTCCCTGCGTTGGCCCATTTAGCGATGCAATCCTTTCGAATTCCATGTTCGTAACCACGTTTTTGAAATTTCCATAGCCGAGGTTCGTTATCTTTATCGCATCATAAGGTTTCCAGCCTGTTGCGACGATTATCGCCGAAACGTTCAAATTCATAGTCTTCTCTGTTTCGTTCAGATTTATAGCTTTGTATTTGCAAATCTTTACGCATTCTCCGCATTTGTTGCATTTGTTTTCATCGATTGCATAAATAAAAGGCATTGCCATCGCATGTGGTAAATAAATCGCCTTTCTCTTGCTCAAACCAAAGTCGTATTCGTTCTCAACTTCAACCGGGCAAACTTTTGCACATTCTCCGCAAGAGGTGCAATTCTCGTTCACAAACCTTGGTTTAATCCTTAAACTGACAGAAAAGTTTCCGGCTTCACCAGCTATGCTTATAACTTCAGCGTTTGTAAAAACCTTCAGCTTGGGATTCGTTCGCATTCTCTTGTAGAATATTTCGAGCCCGCAGAATGGTGGGCATAACTTTGGGAAATACTTGTTCAGCTGAGCAACTCTGCCACCGAGAAAAGGTGTTTTCTCAATGAGAACAACACTGTAACCAGTTTCCGAAGCTTCTACCGCAGAAGTCAGTCCTGCAATTCCTCCGCCGATAACAAGGATTTCTCCGCTCATATCGACACCTTTGCAATGCAGAGTTTTGGTGCTTAATAAAGCTATCGAAAATCTACGCTTTTTTGTGTTTTCAATTTCTTTTTAGATTAAAAATTTAAAAATTCAAAGCTCTACAAGGATTCTGAAAAATACTGCCTGAAAAGTGCGTAGAAAAAGCGCGAATTTTCAATTTTATTCAACTCTGAATATGAACTCAAAATTACCCACGCGAACTCTAAGATTTCCACCTCTATTAATTGCATAAATTTCCCAACTTCTCTCTCCACAACACTCCACATTTGGAAACTTCTCTCCTGTTGCGTTGTCGTGATAAGCAAGTAGAATTGCATTCCCCTTTTTCTCCGCAATGCTCTTTGCAACTTTTTCAGCCATTTGGAAATCCATTTTGGCATCAACTACAATCTCATCCATAGAAAAATTTCTTTCAGCAATATTTAGCATTTGGGCAATTTTTCAGACTACTTCACAACCTCCAACACAACAGATGGGCAAACGCGTTTAACGCCCCTTATTTTGGATACCTCCTCATGAAAAGATGCAAGCTCTTGTATAGAATTGCAAACGACTTCTGCAACTATTACATGGTCCCCAGAAGTCAAGAACAGTGAAATTACGTTCTCGTGATCCTTTATCTTTCCCACTATTTCCCAGAGATGTTCTGGCTCAACGTCAATTCCGGTAAGCGAAGAAGATAAACCGATTTTTTTGAAGTCGAGAATTGCCCTGTATCCAAGAATTGCTCCAGTTTTTTCAAGTTTTTCAATTCTCTTTCTTATTGCGGTCTCAGTTACATCCAGCATCTTTGCAAGCTCAGTTTTCCTTATTCTTCCATTTCTTATCAACTCAAAGACGATTTTGAGGTCTTTCTCATCCATGTCACAATAAAATCTGAGAGAGTTAATAACAATTTAGTTCGATTTTCGAAAGAAAAGTTTTTAAACTTATAAACAAATATTTCAAAGTGGTAATATGGTGCTGCTCGGGGAAAGGTTTCCGGAAATTGTTGTAAAAACAACTCATGGAGAGCTGAAGTTGCCTGAAATCTTTGCAGGGAAGTGGTTTATTCTCTTTGCACATCCAGCAGACTTTACACCGGTTTGTACAACTGAGTTTGTGGCTTTTCAGCAGAGATTCGAAGAATTCAAAAAAATGGATTGCGAACTCATTGGTTTAAGCGTGGATCAGACATTCAGCCACATAAAGTGGGTTGAATGGATAAAAGAGAAACTTGGAGTAAAAATTGAATTTCCAATAATAGCAGATGATCTTGGCGAGATTTCGAAAAAACTCGGGTTAATACATCCCGCAAAGGGCACAAACACGGTGCGCGCTGTTTTTGTCGTTGATCCAAAAGGGATTGTGAGACTAATCCTTTATTACCCGCAAGAAATTGGCAGAAACATCGACGAAATTCTACGCGCGCTAAAGGCGTTGCAATTGAGCGATGCAAAAGGAGTTGCAATTCCCGCAAACTGGCCAAAAAACGAGTTAATTGGGAATAAAGTCATAATTCCACCAGCCAGAAATATTAAAGATGCAACAGAAAGGCTTGAAAAGATAAAAAAGGGCGAGCTCGAGGGCTACGATTGGTGGTTTGCCTTCAAGAGTGTTTAATTTTTTATTTTCACTTCTTTAGTTTCTCTTAGCTAAGAGATCACATTTTTTTCAGACATTCCCAGTAAAACTTTACAGATCTTCGATTAACAACTATGTGGACAGAAATTGCGATCAAAGCCAATATGGAGAAATATGTATGCAATTCCCCCCAGCTTCCCTTGTTCATACCCAGAAATTCATAAAAACCTGCTCTCGGTCTTGGCCAGAAATAAAGAATTAGGCCAGTGATAAGACTCAGAATACCAAAAAACATTGAAATCCCAAATATCAGCATTCGAAACTTCGCTTGCATAAAAAGATTTTTCTTCGCTCTATAAAAAATTTGGTATTGAGTCGAGTTCAAAGTTTTTTTAACCTTTGAGATAACTAAGGAGCATGAAAATTGCAACCTTTAATGTGAACTCGGTAAAATCTCGACTGCACATAGTAATTCCATGGCTTAGGGAGATAAAACCAGAATTTTTCTGTATGCAGGAAACAAAAGTTGAGGATCGAAGATTTCCTTCTGCAGACTTTCACAGAATTGGTTACAATGTCGTATTTCGCGGCAAAGGTGGACAAAGTGGGGTTGCAATTGCATCGATAAAAGAACCGAGCATTGTTAGGTTCGGAATTGATGGAAAAGATGAAGATCGCTTAATATTTGCCGATTTTGGCGACTTAAAGCTAATAAACGTCTACATTCCCCAAGGTTACAGGATTGACAGTGAAAAGTATACATACAAACTAAACTGGCTCAGGGATTTTTACAATTGGCTTAAAAAGCTTGATTTAAATGAGAAAATAGTTGTCTGTGGAGATATGAACGTTGCTCCAGAACCAATTGACGTCCATAGCCCAGAAAAGCTCAAGAACCATGTTTGCTTTCATGAGGATGCAAGAAAAGAGTATAGAAAAATTCTTGATCTTGGTTTTGTGGACTTGCTCAGAAAAATGCACCCAAATGAAAGAATTTACTCTTTCTACGACTATCGGGTTAAGGGGGCGATCGAAAAAGGACTTGGATGGAGGGTGGATGCAATTCTTGCAACACCAAAGCTTGCTGAGAAGTGCATATACTGCAATGTTGACATGAAGCCAAGATTTGCAGAAAAACCTTCAGATCATTTACCATTGATTGCTGAATTTGCAGATTAGATCTCCTTGCCCACAATTATTCCATCCTTCGCACTTATTACTTCAAATTTAACAAAATCTCCGACTTTTTTGTCAGTTATGACTGCAACACTCCTACCATTTGCCACGCACAACTTTTCCCACCTCATTCTCCCCTCTGCAACAATCTTTCCATGATAGATTTCTCCTTTTTTGAAAGGATTTGGAATCGATCTCCTTTTCTCAATCCCAAAGTCTTCTGGACTTAGAACGAGCTTTATTCCGTATTCCTTCTCAAGTTCTCTGAGCTTTTTGTAGAATTCTTTAAAACTAATGCTTTTTCCAATTTTCCTTCCGAAGCGGTATGGAATGTATTTCTGGATTCCGAGAGGTGGAAACTTTTTTCCAGCCCCTATTCTGAGGGAAAAATCAATTATCTTCGGTATCTCCTCATCGTTATATCCCGGAACCCAGACAGGGGCGATGAGGAGATCTATTTTACTGTTTGCAATCATCTCTGCTATTTCGATCACCCTTTGCAATGGATATGGATTGTGAAGCTTTTTCGCAACATCTTCGCTTAAAGCACTGAGAGAGAGGTTTATTCTCGTTATTTTACCCTCAAGAGCTAAAATTCTGTCCTCATTGAGTGGAATTCCATTTGTTTGCATTGAAATAACGCTCACACCCTTGATTTTCGAAGCTTTTTCGATAAAGTATTCAAGATAGGGATAAAGCGCAGGTTCTCCCTGAGCATCTAAGTGGAGCTCAACGCCATCTCCTTTGAATTCCACAACTTTCTCGAGCTCGCTGAGCATGTAATCTGGGTCAACAATGAAATCTGTTTTCCTCGTCTTACTGTCTTTTCCTTCATCAACACTGCAAAAAACACAGTTCAGATTACAACCCGAGATGCATCTAACCTGAAGCAGATTTGTACCCCTGTCTATTATCCCAAACGCAGAATGCCCGAGCAATGGAATCCCGCTCTCAGCAGTTACAAAAACGAGCTCCCTTTTCGTTATTCTGTTGATGACTTTTTTATTATCATAGGTTGATATTATATACTCAGTGGAATACTTCTTGCTTAACCTTTCAAAATCTTTCTTTGGAATTCGAATTTCAATGAGGTCTCTGAAGATGAATATTTTCTCCTCAATACTTTCTTTTTCCTCCAGTATCTTCATGCAAAGTCCTTAGCGCTTTTTCACCATTTTCAGTTATTCCGTATAACTCGCCCTCTTTGCGGATAAAGTTCTCTGCAGTAAGCTCCAAAAGCAAATTCTCAACTGTTTGCAGTGGTAACCTTGACTTTTTTGCAATTTCCTCTTTTTTAATTGACTTTCTTGCGAGCAAAGTGAGTATTCTAATCTTGTTTGGATTTGATGCCAAAGAACCAACTTTCATAATTTTTTTAGGTCCTATAAGTATTTAATTCTTTATCTCAAAAGGAGCCCAGAAAGACTTTTTTAGTGAGACATTAAAAAGACTTTGTGCTGCGCATCTATGCAACAAAGATTCTTTCCTCCTATGATAGTCTAAGCAGAATACTCGAGAACGAAGAAGGGGGGCTCGTGATATATGATGATCCGATTAAGGTAGTTATAAGAAGGGACAGAATAGAGTTCTATGCTTTCGGTGAGTTTCAAGGCTTCGTTGACAGAGAAGGTGCAAAGCTTAGTGATCTTGTTAGTTCCGAAGCTGAGATGTGGCTAAAAGCTCTCGCAAATTTACATTTCAAGAGATTTAGCCTGAGAAAGTGATATGGAGCTCCCGCCATTTCGACCGCCAAGTGAAGCATTCAGCTATCTGATTAGGGTGGTTAGGGGTTGCAACTGGAATCGATGCATATTTTGCTCGATGTATAAAGCCATAAAATTTGAGCAAAGGGCGAAGGCGGAAATTCTTAGAGACATTGACGAAATTCCAAAGTATTTTCCGAAATCAAAAAGTGCTTTCCTTGGCGACTCAAATCCGCTGATTCATAAGGACATAGTTGAGATCGTAAGATACTTAAAAGCAAAAAGACCTGAATTGGAAAGGATTACCGCTTATGCAAGGATAAAAACAATAGCGAACATGCAAGAGGAAAAATTGAAAGAGCTGAAATCTGCTGGGCTTACGAGATTGCACATGGGTCTTGAAAGCGGTGATGACGAAATTCTTGGACTTGTTCAGAAAGGAATAACCGCTGAGGATGCGATTAAAGCGGGAAAGAAAGCGGGCAAATTCTTTGAGACAACTTATTATGTAATAACTGGACTCGGAGGGGCGGAGAGAAGCGAAAGGCATGCGAAGAACAC
>JAWBZL010000033.1:0-13605 GCA_038866255.1 Archaeoglobaceae archaeon | reverse complement strand
GGAGTTTGCAAACTCTTTGACGGATATAAGCGATAGCTTGGCGATTTCAGCGAATTTGGTTGCGAATGCGAGCAATGTGAAGATCGTGCTTGAGAAGAAAAACTTACCCTTGGAGCCTTTGCTCGATTTCGTGAACGAGGAAAAAGCTATCGAGCTCTTTCTATATAGCGGTGGAGATTACGAGCTGTTGTTCACTGCAGAAAACAGCGACATCGGAATAGAGATCGGAAGGGTTGAAAAAGGTTCTGGAGTTTATCTGGATGGAAAAGAAGTTCTTTTCAAAGGCTACTCACACTTTTGATCGTAACCTTCAAGCTCCTCAACTTCACGGGCGCTTGACAGATGTATTTGTCCACAGTTTTGTTTGTCTTGGGCCCTATCCACTTGTAGTAACCGCAAACAGTTTCTGGAGCTGCGGGATTTCCTTCTATGCCAACACCATCTGCATCTGGTATTTCCCCAACATTTTACGTGAGCCATCCTCTCTGTGAGCTCCTTTTTTGTAAGCTCTGCTGCTACGCCCATCCCAACTATTGCGGGCACGTTTTCTGTTCCAGCACGTCTACCATCTTCCTGGATCCCGCCGTGTATTGCTCTCTCGCTTTCTCTATTGCTTCAAAAAGCCGCGCTCGGGATTTACAGCGAAGCCCAGCTGAAAAACCTCGAGGAGGAGATGAGAAGGAAATATTTCGAGAAAGTCCGGGATAATTTTAGAGTCAAGGAGTTTGTGTGATGATATTTAGTCTTTCTGAGAAAGTTTACAAGAAGGTATGATTTTTAAAACCGAGACAAATCGATTCTGTGCTCGGAAGGAATGTGATGAAAAACATAATCTACAATAGCTCTTCACTTCTTGTGGCGAATTTCACAGGATTACTCGTGGTTATCTTTCTTGCAAGAGCTTTAAAGCCAGAGCTTTTTGGTATTTACTCTCTCTCCCTTTCCATCATCAGCATTTTCGCAATCTTCGCAGATCTCGGGATAAACAATGCAGCAACCCGCTACATTGCTGATGCGGTTGCTAAGAATGATTTCAGCCTTGCTGGTGGATATCTGCGTTTTCTTCTCAACTTCAAGCTTCTTCTCACAATTTTTATCTTCGCAGTTCTTCTCTTCCTTGCCAATTCTCTTTCAAGAGTTTTTGAAAAACCGATAGCTGAACCTTTGTCAATTCTATCCCTTTTCCTGCTCTTCTCCTCAATTGGTTCCCTGTTTCTCGGTGTTGCTAATGCTATGAACGATTTCAAGTTAAACTTTCTCAATTACACGATTTCAGGGGTGGCAAAGCTATTTTTCACACTTCTTCTCGTATTCCTTGGCTTCTCCCTTTTCGGAGCGATTATTGCTGTTGTGATTTCGGCGATTTTTGCATCCATTTTTGCAATTTTTTATGTTGTCAAAAATTATCGAAATCTTTTTTTAGAGAAAAAAGTGGTCGAGAAAGCGAGAGTTTTCAAATTCATAGCCTTCACAGCAGTTCTTAGCTTTTCTTGGGTTGTTTTTGCAAACGTCGATATGGTTATGATCGGCTACTTTCTTAAAGCTGAACACGTAGCATTTTACAGAGCCGGTTTTAGCATAATCTCTGCAATCATTGGACTTATATCAATTCCAGCAGTTTTGTTACCAGTTTTCGTCAGACTCGAGGGCGAAGATCTGAGCAAGGCATTTTTAAGAGCTTTTAAATACTCTGCAGCGCTCTGCATACCTTCTGCATTTGGAACAATTGCAATAGCGGAGAACTTGCTCTTCTTCGCTTACGGTGTTGATTATTTACCAGGAATAAATGCGATGCGAATTCTTTCTCTACTTCTGATTTCTCCGGTGTTTGGAATCTATGGTGCGGTTTTTAGCAGTAAAGAAAGACCTGAGCTGAACTTTTATCCTTTGTTCCTTTCCATGCTACTCAACGTGATTTTGAACTGGCTTATGATTCCATTATATGGCATAGAAGGTGCAGCAATTGCTACTGTTGCTTCAAATGTCATCTTCTGGACTCTCTTGGCAATTATCTGTGCGAAAAACTTCTCGATACTTCCAAAGCTCGAGTTCATAGCAAAACCACTCTTCTGCTCAACTTTAATGCTCTTCATCGCAATGAACGTGGGTTCGATGCTTTTAAAGATCCCGATCTCGGTTTTGATTTACTCAGCACTGCTTTTTCTTGTTAAGGGTGTAACAAAGGAAGATGTAGATTTCATAAAAGAAATAACGAAAATTTGAATTTTTAAGAGCGAATGCAGTCAATCTCAGCATAGAATGGTTTTATATCGAGAACCGGCGATCCATCGATTGCATCGAGCCATTTGACTATGAGACGTTTACCATTAATCGCAATTAATTCTACAACACAAAAAGCAATTGGATTTGGCCTGTTGGGGGAGCGAGTTGCAAAAACACCGCGTTCTTCGCCATCCGGTGGCACGGCTTTCAGTTTTTCGCGATCTGCGAGATGCATCCAGTAAAGGATTATTAGATATCTAAACTTCTCTATCCCCTCAAGCCCTTCAGCGAATTCATCAAAGATCTCTATTTCACTTATCTCGTTTGAAAACCTCCCCTGCCTCGGTGCGGAATGCTTATCTTTAAATGGAGTTCTCGCAACACCGATGTATTTCAGCATGGAAAAAGGCAAGAAAAAAGTATATATAAACCTGAGCAAAGTGCGTGCATGAAAAATGCAATAGCAATCGCAACACTACTCATCGGTCTCTTCGTTGGAATTGCAGTTGGCTTTTTTGTAGCAAAAAGCTTTATTTCAGAAGAAAAAGGAAAGGAAGACTTCTCAAAGGTTCTAAACAAAGCCATGGAAGAAATAAACAGGCAAATCAAGATAAACTACCCCCAGATCAGTGCAAGGGCAAAGAATTACACTTCTGCTGGCGAATTTTATTTGCTGGAGATAGAGTTTTACGACAAAAATGGAACCCTTGGCACAGCCAAATACTACATCTCTGCAGATGGCAAAAAAATAGCCTCTTCCCAGTATTTCATTTCTCTCGAAAAACCGGAGATCAGCGAAGATGATGACCCATGGATTGGGGCGAAGGATGCAAAGGTTGTAATAGTCGAATTCTCAGATTATGCCTGTCCATACTGTGCAAAATTTGCGCTCGAAGTTGAGAAAAAGATCATCGAGAATTACGGGAAAGTTGTTAGGCTCGTATTTAGGGACTTCCCACTACCCTTCCATGGCGAAGCTGCGATAAAAGCTGCCGAAGCTGCAAATTGCGCTTTTGAGCAAGGAAAATTCTGGGACTACCATTACCTGCTCTTTGATAGACAGGAGGAATGGACAAGGAATATCTCAAAGTTCTACGACTACGCTGCCGAGCTATCGCTGGACACTTCGAAATTTGCCCAGTGCCTCGATTCTGGAAAGTATCGCAGCGAGGTTGAGAAGGATTACAAAGACGGAGTTGATTATGGTGTAAGTGGAACACCAACGTTCTTCATAAACGGAGATCAAGTGGTTGGCTATGTAAGCTATGAAGAATTCGTAAGGCTCATAGAGGAAAGGCTAAAGTAATCAATTCATTCTTTATTTATGTTCAAAAGAGCTGAAGAGGCAGCAATTTCTGCAGTCCTTGCCTTGCTTCTCGAAGTCTCAAGCACACCAAAAGCTGGGAATGTTGACAGAGAACACAATTTCGAAGACTTGAAGTTTGAGCACTTCTTAATTTCCGCAGCTTCCGCGTTTCCATTTTTCCTCCAAACCGCAAGAAAAAAGAAGATTTATATTTTTAAAGCAATTTCTGAAAGCAAAAAGCTTGGTGTCAAGACAAACGTTCACTTTGGGGCATTTTTACTCCTATTTCCACTTGTAGCTGTATGGAACTCTGAAAACTCGGCAATTGCTGGAAAAAATGCTACAGAATTTCTAAAGAGCACAACAACTATTGAAGCGCTCGATATTTACAGATCTTTCCAGCTCTGCAGTCCAAGAGTTTTAAAAACCGCAAAAATGTCGCTTGAAAATAAAACAACTGCAACCGAGCTAATAAGAAAAAGAATGAACGTCTATGAGTGGATGAAGCTTGCTCCGAGTGAGAATCTAATCGCTTCTGAAATTCTAAATGGCTATCCGATAAGTGTTGAAGGTGCAAATTTCCTTATAAATTCCAATAGAAATGCAAACGAGGCAATAGTTTTCCTTTATCACAAAATGCTTGCAAGCTATCCGGACACGCTGATAATAGCGAAGGCTGGGAGAGAATTTGCAATTGAACTCATGAATCTTGCTAAAAAAGCACTTGAATCGAAAAATTTCGAAGAGTTCAGGAAGCTGGATGAGTTTTTGCTAAAAAACAAACTGAATCCGGGGACTATTGCGGATTTAACTGCGAGCTCAATCTACTTAGCCCTTCTGGAGGGATGGAAAATTGAAGCTTAGAGACTTTGGGCTGAGAAATGGAATAAACGAGGTCATCGTGGTAACGAGAGGGGATAAACTGAACACAGCCCCAATTGGGATAATAGTTGAGAACGAAGAGAGTGTTTTTGCAAAAGCAAGACTTTACTCATCTCATACCCGGAGCAATGTTGAGAGAGGAAGTTTTTTCATTGCGAACATAGTAAGCGATGCAGTTCTTTTTGCTCTTGCAACCTTTGAAGACCTCGGCGAAGAGTTCTTTGAACGGCTCGATCCACCAATACTTCGGGGGGCTCTTGCTTACTGCGAATTCAAAGCAAAACTAAAAGGCCCTTTTGTGGAATTGGAGCTTTTAAAAGGTGGAATAATTCGAAATGAGTTGAAAGCAGTAAATCGCGGATTTAATGCAGTCATTGAGGCGCTTATTTTTGCAACAAGAATTAATATTAGTCCTGAGTTTGCCAAAAGGATAAAAGAATGCTACGAGATAATTGAGAAGTGCGGTGGGGAGAGGGAAAGGGAGGCGATGGAAATAATAAAGAGAAAAACCGGTATTTTTTAAACTTCCGTAGCAATAAAGCTTAATGTTTTTAAGCTTTGGGCAATGGTAAGGGTCATGATAGCTGATGTTTACATCGAACTTAAGGAAGGTGTTGCAGATCCTGAAGGCGAGGCTACATTAAAAGCGTTGAGATTGCTTGGATACAAGAGAGTCAAAAAAGTTTCAACGGTTAAGGTTTTCAGAATTGAGATGGAGGCGAAAAACAAGGAGGAGGCGGAGAAAGAGATAAGAGAGATCTGTGAAAAACTGCTTGTAAATCCAGTTATCCAGAAGTATAGAATTAACTGGAATGGTGATTGAATGTTCAGGAAAGTTGAAGTTCCATTTGAGTTATACGAAATCGACATTCTCTCCGCAAATGAGAAAGAACTGCTTGAAATAAGCGAGAAAATGAGTCTTGGATTAAACTTGGGAGAAATGAAGTTAATTCAGGATTATTTCAGGAAAAAGGGCAGAAATCCATACGACATAGAACTTCAATCCTTAGCTCAAGCTTGGAGTGAGCACTGCTGCTATAAAAGCTCGAAATACTTCTTGAAGCGGTATTTGATCGGTGATTACTCTCGCTACGGTTACGTTATTTCCGCAATAAAAGAAGATGCAGGCGTTGTTGAGTTCGATAATGAGCATGCTTACGTTATAAAGATTGAAAGTCACAATCATCCCTCGGCAATAGAACCATATGGAGGCGCTGCAACCGGAATTGGTGGGATAATAAGAGATGTTCTCTGCATGGGGGCACAACCAATTGCGCTAATCGATCCACTCTTTTTCGCAGATCTTGAAACAAAATACGAGGATTTGCCAAAAGGAACAAGACATCCGCAGTATCTTCTCAGAGGTGTTGTTGCAGGTATAAGGGATTATGGCAATAGGGTGGGGATTCCAACGGTTGCTGGTATCGTTTTTTTTGACAATTCCTATTTAACGAACTGCATTGTCAATGTTGGGTGTGTTGGGATTACAAAAAAAGAAAACGTTGTTCCGAGCAGAGCAAGAGAAGTTGGAGACATCTTCGTTCTTGTTGGAGGAAAAACTGGCAGAGATGGGATCCATGGGGTCACTTTTGCTTCTGCAGAGTTAAGTGAGAAAAGCGAGGAAGAGAGGAGTGCTGTTCAGCTTGGGAATCCGATAATGAAAGAACCGCTAATTCACGCGTGTTTAGAGGTTGTGGAAAAAAAACTGATAACAGGCATGAAAGATCTCGGCGGTGGTGGACTTAGCTGTGTTATAGGCGAAATGGCGTTTGCTGCGGGTTTTGGCGCTGAAATACATCTTGACAAAGTTCCCCTGAAAGAGGAAGGAATGGCTCCTTGGGAGATATGGGTATCAGAGAGTCAGGAAAGAATGATGCTCACTGTGAGACCAGAAAAGGTTGATGAGGTTCTTTACGTTTTCCAAAAATGGGACATTCCAGCGAGTGTTATTGGAAGGGTTACAGATGACAAGATGCTCAGGATTTACTATAAGGGTTACAAGGTTTACGAAATGGATATCGAGTTCATCGTTGGCGCGGTTGAGTATTGCAGAGCGTATACTGCAAAGCCAAAGAAAGAAGTGGAAAAAGGAATTCCGGCGCCGCAGGATTATCTTTCCGTGTTCATGAAAATGATCTCGCACCCAAACGTAGCCTGCAAGGACTGGGTGATAAGACAATACGATCACGAAGTTCGCGCCGCGACAATTTTAAAACCGCTGCAGGGGAGAATAAACTTTGAGACCCATGGAGACGCTGTTGTTATGAAACCGACAAAATCGATGCGTGGGCTCGCAATTGCAGTTGCAGTAAATCCTTGGCTCACAAAAGCGGATCCATATTGGGGAACTGCAAGTGCTTTTGATGAACTCATAAGAAACCTTATTGCCGTAAATTCGAAGCCCCACTCCTTTGTTGATTGCCTCAACTTTGGAAATCCCGAAAAACCGGAGAGGATGTGGGAGTTTGTTGAGAGTACAAAAGCTCTCGGGTGGATGGCTGAGGGCTTTGGAATTCCCTGTGTTAGCGGAAACGTTAGTTTTTACAACGAGACAAAATTCTCCTCCATTGCCCCTACACCAACACTGTTCGGTGTTGGAATTGTTGAAGACATAAGAGAAGCTAAGGAAAGCTACTTCCAAGGTGGAGCTGTGATACTTGTTGGAGAAACAAAGAAAGAGTTCGGAGGAAGTTTATACTCAAAGATAATCGGTTTTGAGAGCTATGAGGTTCCAAAAACTTCTCCGGAGAAGCTAAAACTTTATGCAAATGCCATGCTCGAGTTATTCGGGAAATTTAACGTTACAGCTTGTCATGATGTCTCCGAGGGAGGAATAGCAGTTGCAGTTGCAGAAATGTGTTTCGGTCTCGGTCTGGGATTTGAAGCAGAAAGAAAACTCGATTGGGTAGAGCTTTTCTCAGAATCAAATACGAGGTGGCTTTTAGAAGTTGAAGAGGGAAAAGCGAAGCAATGTGTTGAGTTTTTAAGGGAAAGAGGTGTGAAAGCAGAAGTTCTTGGATTTAGCGAAGGTGAAAAAATAGATTTTGGAAGCTTTTCTTGTGCAATTGAGTCAGCTGAGAGAGCATGGAGAAATGGGCTAAGCAGATTTCTTGTTTAAATCTAAGTGGGTCATGGGCTAAAATAAAAAATTATTTAAGGAAGGGAGGGAAAGAGAGAACATGGAACTTGCAAGGGCTTCATTTTACAAATGGAGATGCGAAACGAGTTTTGAGTATAAATTGGCGCTCGCATTAACCTTTGCACTATTTACGGGTATCTGTGCACAGATAAGAATCCCACTACCTTGGACACCCGTTCCTGTAACAATGCAAACCTTTGCCGTTTTTGCAAGTGCAATATTGCTGGGTAAAAATTGGGGAGGGATTAGTCAAGGATTGTATGTTTCTTTGGGAGCGCTTGGCATACCTTGGTTCTCTGGATTTAAGGGAGGAATTGCGGTTCTTTCAGGAGCTACGGGAGGGTATCTAATAGGATTTGTGCTTGCCTCCTTATTTGTTGGTTACTTTATCGACCGCTACATCGTATCAAGGTTTTTCCTTACACTTCTTCCACTTCTTTTTATTGCAAACTTTGGGATAATCCATGTTTCTGGCTGTATTTGGCTTTACTACTGGCTTTCGCTCACTGGGCAGAGCTTTGGTATTCTGGAAGTTTTAATGATGGGCTCATTTCCATTTATTCCTGGTGACGTTGCAAAAATAGTCGCCATTTCAGCATTTGGTAAAATTGTGACTCCCAAGGTTGCATATAATGGCGAGGTTGACGCGGAAAATAGATACAGGCTATTTTAAAATTTTTAAAGTTTGCATAAAAATTTAAAAAGCGTCACTAAAAATGGGTATGGCGAAGGTAGTCTGTTTGTCTCCCATGCCAAAAGGATTGCTCGAAGCACTTTTGTCTGATGTTGTGGATGAAATCATTGTTTTTTACGATTTTGTGGAAGAGGAGATAATAAGGGAACTTGAAAATGCAGACGTAGTTATAGGGGACTACACTTTCAAGATCCCGATAGGAAGAAAGATGCTCGAAGCTATGAAAAATGTTAAGCTCGTCCAGCAACCATCAACAGGTTATGACCACATCGACATAAGTTCAGCAAAAGAACTTGGCATAAGGGTTGCGAATGTTGGTAGCGTTAACGCGCTTAGCGTTGCCGAGCACACGATCATGCTTGCTCTCGCACTTTTAAAAAAGCTGATTTACGCGAATAAGAGAACCTTTGATGGTTTCTGGGCTCAGGGAGAGATGTTCGATCTTGGTTTCTACGAGCTTTTTGGCAAAACTTGGGGTATTCTTGGGATGGGAAGGCAGGGCAGAGAAGTTATTAGGCGACTTCAGGGTTGGGGAGTGAATGTAATTTACAATGACCTTCGAAAAGATGAGGAGATTGAGAAAAATTACAACGCAAGATTTGTTGATTTCGAAACTCTTTTGAAAGAATCTGACATTCTGAGCATACATCTCCCTTTAACAGATAAAACGAGAAAAATGATAGGGGAGAAAGAGCTAAGAATGATGAAAAATAGCGCATTTTTGATTAACGTTGCAAGGGGGGAGATTGTGGATGAAGGAGCACTTTTAAAAGCCCTAAAAGAAAACTGGATAGCCGGGGCGGCTCTTGATGTTTTTGAAAACGAACCAACCGTGAGTGAAGAACTTCGGAAGTTAAGGGATAAAAATCTAATTTTAACACCTCACATTGCAGGCGCAACAAATGAGGCTCGGGTAAGGATAATAAGAGAGGCAATCGAGAATATACGCAGAGCTTTGAGGGGTGAAGAAGTTAAAAACGTTGTTTCCTGAGGGAGACTAAAATGGCTTCGACACCCTTGAAATCGCGGAAAAAATAAATAGGGAGGAGTAAATTGAAGATTATGAACCTAATTGAAATAAAAACGAAGAAAAGGACTGAGATTTTGGATATAACAGCTGAAGTTGAAAAAAAGCTGGAAAAAGATGGAGTTGCCCTCATCTTCACCCCTCATACGACAGCCTCGATAATTCTGAACGAGGCTGAAAAAGGGCTTCTGGAAGACATAGTTGCTGCAGTTGAAAAAATTGTCCCTCAGAATGCCCATTACAGGCACAACGAAATTGATAACAATGCTGATTCGCACATCAAAGCTTCAATACTCGGGAACTTCGTAATTGTTCCATTCAAGAACGGCAAACTCGAACTCGGAACTTGGCAAAGGGTGCTTTTTGTTGAATTTGATGGGCCAAGAGTTAGGAAGGTTTTTGTAAAGGTTTTATGAGGGACAGGAGAGATTACTACTACTGGGAAGCAAAAAAACAGGGCTATAGAAGCAGGGCAGCGTTCAAGCTAAAACAGATGAACAAGGAGTTCAGGCTTATAAAAAAAGGAGATATCGTTCTCGACCTCGGAGCAGCGCCGGGGGGATGGAGTCAGGTTGCAGTTGAACTCGGGGCATTTGTTGTTGCCGTTGATGTCAATCCGATGGAAAAACTCGAAGGAGTTACTTTTGTTCAGGCAGACATTACAGATGAATCGTTAATCCATACCCTCCTTGAGATAAGTGATAGCTACGACGTAGTTATTAGCGATGCATCACCAAAAATAACCGGTATATGGACTATAGATCACCTGCGCTCTGTAGATCTTGCAAGAGCAAGCTTCAGAATTGCCTGTAGTGTTTTAAAACAGGGCGGAAATTTTTTAGTTAAAGTATTCCAGGGGGAGGAAATTCAGAAATTCTACAATGAACTAAAAAACCACTTCGCTTTTAAAAAATTCCACAGCCCCAAAGCGTCGAGAAAGAGCAGTGCAGAAATATACTTCATCGGAAAGGGGTTCAAGAATTAAATCTACAAGAAAATCTTAAAAACACCCTTTGCAACTCCATCTGTGTATGGGCGCTACACTGTTCGCAACTTAAACATATCTCTTCGCGATTTGCGAATCTGGGTTGAGGACGAGGGATTTCTCAGATATCACAGAAAGCTGGGTAGCGAAGAAATTGAAAAAATTTTGGTAAAAGATTCTGAAATAATTGTGAACCCGGTTGAACCCGTGAATCTGCCGAAAAATATTACCAATTATTTGTTAATCCAGTTTGAAAAACCGATTCTTCTTGAACCAGTTTCGAGTGTTGAGGTATTTTTAACTTTCCCAATCGAAATTGGGGTTTTTATAACAAAAAATTGGGCTTTTGAGGATATAGATATTTTCAGCCTTCTCAGGCCAAAGTTTGCGCTTTACGGAGAGCCGAGGGGTGGTGTAATTGCGAGGTATTGGTGTAGCGGGGTTTTCAGCAGAATTCCAAAAGTAGATCCGTTGGAGAATGGAATAATAAAGCTCAAAATCGAGAATCTCAGCGATTCATGGTGCGAGGTTACGAAAGCTGTTTTTGACGTTTATGGAATGAAGATATACTACAGTGAAAGCCTTGTCTCATCGATTGCAGAATTGAGGGTTCATTCCAGAAGAGTTGCAGAAACAATTTTTGTCGATAAACCGCTCCTAAATGGAATGATGAAGGCTATTGAACTCTACGTCGCGAAAAAAATTCCAATCCTGTCTACGAAGTTTACAATGGAGTGGGGAACATGATCGAGGATCTTTTTGATTTTGTAATTCAGGCATTGAACATGAAGCTCTATGGCGATGTTAAGCTCTGGGACGCTTTTTTCGCGATTATTGTTCTTTTCATTGCAGCGATTATTGCAAAGTTTATATCAATAAGTCTTAGGAGATCTCTTGCAGACAAGATGCGGAAAGATCAAATTGAACTGCTTGTAAAAGTTGTTTATACAGTAATCCTCCTCCTTGCGCTCGTCTCAATAACACCTGTTCTTGGTGTCAATCTAACGGGTTTACTTGTTGCAGGCGGAATCGTTGGTATAGCAATCGGTTTTGCAAGTCAGAAAGTCGTATCCAACTTTCTTTCAGGGCTTTTTCTGCTTTTGGAGAGACCAATAAAGATAGGAGACCAGATAATCGTTGAAGACATCTCCGGAATAGTTGAGGATATGAGCATAATGTCTACAATCGTCCGGAGCTATGACGGTCTTTATGTGAGAATTCCAAATGAAAAGCTATTTTCCTCAAACATTGTAAACCCGGTTGCAAACGTTGCACGGAGGTTTGAGTATCTTATAAGCATTCGCTACAGCGATGATGCGAACAAAGCCATCGAAATCATAAACAAAGTGATCGAAAGTAATCCATTTGCTCTCAAGATTCCGCAGCCACAGGTTTTTGTTGATAGCCTTGGCGATAACGGTGTGAACATCGTGGCAAGGATTTGGGCACCTTCAAGTGTTTGGTATGACGTGAAAAGGGAATTGCTTTGGAAGATAAAAGTCGAGCTTGAGAAAAATGGCATCGAGATTCCCTTCCCGCAAAGAGTGATATGGTTTGGAAATAGCAGCTGAATAGCGTGGAAAAATTTTTAAATTTTTTGCCAGTCTTTATCTATGGGTTTAAAGATCTCGATAAAAGGCAAGGTTCACGATGTTGGTTATCGCTTATTTCTGCTTGAAGAAGCTGACTCGCTTTTCATTCCATACTTCGATGCAAGAAATGTGAAGATCGATGGCAAAGAAGTTTTGATAGTCTTTTTGGATGGGGAAAAAGAGCAAATGGAACAGTTTGTTGAGTTAGTAAAAACAAAAAAACCAGAAATGGCTATAGTTGAAGATATTAGCATCGAAGAGTTCAAAGGCAGGGTTAGGGAAATAGATAAGTTCAGGGCAAGCCTAAACACAGCCCAGCTTTCAAAGATAGTTCAAGTTGGAATCAAAATGGTTGAAAAACAGGATACAATGCTGGAGAAGATGGATTTGATGCTTCAGAAACAGGATGAAATGAAAGAGGAGCTTGGAGGGAAAATTGACAGAGTTTCAGAGAAGCTCGATATAGTTGCAGAAAAGGTTGATAAAGTTGCAGAAAAAGTCGACCAAGTCTCAGAGAAGCTCGATATAGTTGCAGAAAAGGTTGATAAAGTTGCAGAAAAAGTCGACCAAGTCTCAGAGAAGCTCGATATAGTTGCAGAAAAGGTTGATAAAGTTGCAGAAGGTGTTCAAGAGACGAACACGAAGCTCGAAATGCTGAGATCGGACTTCAGAGATTACATGGAGATAAAAATGAGAGAGCTTAATGATAGGATCTCAAGAATTGAGGATGCACTAAAAAGGACAGGCCTGATGTAGATCTTAACTTTTCTGGTATACTCCCTTAACAATTCCCATATTTTAACGTGAGTAAAGGTTATATAAGAGTTAAACATAAACTAACTAAGAGCAAGGAAAAATTTTTTCCCTTTAAAAAAGGAATAGAAAAACTTATATACTCGTAGTAATTATTATTATAGTGACGGGGGTGATAAGATGAAAATGGATGAGAAAGGTGTATCGCCAGTGATTGGCGTGATACTGATGGTGGCAATTACAGTGATACTCGCGGCAGTGATAGCGAGCTTCGTGTTTGGCATGGGGAGCACAGTGAAGAAGACTTACTTTGTTTCTGCAACTGCAGCCGAGACAAACTGTGATGGCACAGATTGCGATGTTGAGATTACGTATCAAGGAGGACCAGATCATCCAGCAGTTATTAAAATAGATTCTATCCAACCATGTGAGGGTTCGCTCAGCGGCGAGAACCTCAAAGTTGGTGCAGTAATTACATGTTCGAACGCAGGTTCGCCTGTTGATAGGAATACACATGTTGTCGTTGTAGCAACGTTTACTGATGGAACTCAGCAGGTAATCCTCGACACCTACGTCTGAACTCTCAAACATTTTTTAAATTTTTAAACGTCTTTACACAATTTTAATTCTATTCTATTTTTGCTTATTTTGGCTTTTCCAACGAAAGAAAGCTAAATATAGGGCAATCATTCCGAGAATATAATGATGATTGAGAAGGCTACGAGTTCGGTAGTCGCAGTGATACTGATGGTTGCAATTACGGTGATTTTAGCGGTGGCAATAGTGAATTTTGCAGCTGGTATGGCGGGAGGGGTAAAAAAGACGTATCTTGTGTCTGCAAGCGCAATAGAGACAAACTGTGATCCAATTGCTGAATTATGCGATATTGAGATTACCTATCACGGGGGTATCGATCATCCAGCGGTTATCGATCTCAAAGTCATACAACCTGAAGATTGTAATGAGTTCCCTGATGTTTTATCCGGATCAGTGACTATATGTTC
>JAWBZL010000032.1:0-14194 GCA_038866255.1 Archaeoglobaceae archaeon | reverse complement strand
TGGAAATAAAGAAAGACATAGATCGGTTGAGAGGAAAGTATAAAGCCAAGCTTCCCCAGATGGTCGAGCTAAAGGATGAAATTTATGACAGAAGATGCCATCTTCATAGATAGTTCCGCGTTTCTGTCTTTTTTCATGGAGGGCATTGATTTATTCCAGAAGCTTTCTGGTGAGCTCGTTACTTCTGTAAATGTGATTGAGGAGGTAGTTTATATCCTTATAAAGGAAAAAGCCCGAGAAATCACTAAGATGGATAAACACTATGATCTTTTGATTTACCTTCGAGAAAATCCTGAAACCACATCAAAAATCGCAGAAGAAGTTATTTCTGACATTTCAGCTATTATCGATTACTTTGGAATTATGGTGTTGCCAACCGCAAGATATGAGGAGATGTTTGAAATCATCAAAAAATACGGTTTACTTCCAAACGACGCTTTAATAGCTGCGACTTGCAAGCATTATGGAATCAGGAAAATAGCAACATTCGACGAAGACTTCAAAAGGGTTGATTTTCTAGAGGTTTTGGAGCTTTAAATCTATCTTGAGCCGCTCTTGAATCTCTCAACTAACCGGGATGCGAGAAGAGCAATCCAAAGTTTTTAATTATTGAAACTTTCTCACTTAAACTCTAAATAAAGGCATTTTTTATAACCCACTTCCCAAACCTCGGCAAAAAGGTATTGGCTTTGAAAGCGATAATCTCGCTCGGATTCAATAAGATTCCTTCCTGAAATGGATAATAAAAGTAAGTTTCTTAGACTTCTGCGTTATTCGAAAATCTATTTTCTGTTAAGATTTTTAATTCCGAGCTCTTTGGCAGGAGGGGAGCAATCGAGAGCTGATGAGAAAGAAACAAATTAAGTCGAGATTTAGAATCTATGCCTCGCTTTTATCGGCTGTTTTGGGAATTATTACATACTTGAAACTGGGAGAAAATAAGCTAACTCAAAACATAAGATTTTAAAAATCTTCAAGGGTTTTTGTATTTCAGATAAGGTATTTATTTTATGAACTCTACAACTTTCAGCCCCCGTGGGGTAGCGGACATCCTGGAGGCCTTCGGAGCCTCAGACCCGGGTTCGATTCCCGGCGGGGGCGCTTAACTAATGCTACAGTAAATAACTCCTTTAAAGTAGCTAAATCGAAGTCAAAAAAGTAATCTTAATTCAGTATAGAAAATTTATCCGCTCGCAATATTGGGCTCGAATAGACTTCATCACCGAAACTCTCGAAATCATTAGCGATGGAAAAGCGATTTTTTCAACAAATGATGCTTTGATTTCCCTCATGAGCATTTTTATGGCTAAAACAGTTTTATGAAGCTCGAAAATCGCTTCAATCTCCGCCTTAAAGCCTTGACGTAGCGTTTATCCCTTGTTCTTAACTCAACTTGCGAAACAAGATTGTCGATGATTTCTTCATTCCAAGAAACGGAATTAGAAGAAAAGCCGCCGGCGGGGTTTGAACCCGCGACCTGGTGATTACAAGTCACCCGCTCTGCCAGCTGAGCCACGGCGGCTTAATTAAATGGATCAATTTCTCTTCTCTTTTCTCAGCTTTTAAGTTTGTCGCTCTTAAGTTAAACCGAGAAGCTCATCAAATCATTGGCAATAAGAGCTTTGAATTCCAGAAATTCAATAATTTCATCCCGGAGTTCATGTGTCATTGGGTATAGATGTGTAAGATAAAGTCTCTCTGCTTTGCAACTCTCAAGACATTCTTTCAGATTTTCAGGAGTTGTGTGGTAATCTGCTCTGTAATTGAAGGGAAGTGATAACTCATGGATCATTGCAGAACACTCAAGAGCCAAAAATTCTCTAAACGCTTTTGTGTCTCCGCTTACTGCGATTGCATTGTCGATTAAATAGCCTTGGCTCTCGATTGAGTGCATGGTTTCAATTGCCTTAATTTTGAGGTCTCCAATTTTGAACTCTTTCTCCTCCGAAACCTTAAACCTTAGCTTCCCTCTTAGATATGGGTAGGCATTTAGTATGCTTTCCATAAAAAATTTGGTCCCTTTTGGGCCGTAAATATCTATTTCTCCTGCATTCATCAGCCATCTTGCCTTTAAAATGTTCAGGAGATCTCCATTGTGATCTAAATGATGGTGGGTAATAAGAATTGCATCTATCTCTAAAGGAGAAATCCCAATTTCTTCGAGCCTTAGAAATGCGCCATGACCGATGTCGAGAAGAATTTTTTTGTCACTTTCAATTAAAATTGAACTTTGAGCTCTATTCTCGTATGGTACCGAAACACCTGTGCCGAGAAACGTTACTCTCATCCCTTCACCCCCAAAAACTCTGCAAGTTTTTCGACAAGCTCGGGTATTAAAAGTTCCTCTCCCTTTAAAATCTTGAATCCTTTGGAAAGCTCAATTCCAACATTTTTTCCCAAAGCTTGGTAGTTCTTTTTTATGAAATCTGAAACCATTTCCTCAGGTCTTCTGAATCTCCGATACTCATATGCCCACCATCTTCCATCTTCGATAAATGGTTCGAAATCTCTTTTTTTCTCCAAAAACTTCTCAGAATTTTCTAAATCTTCGAAAAATGGGCCGATTTTTCGCAAAATTTTTGAAAGCTCCTTGACTTGGCATTCAAAAAGCAGATAGCATTTATTTGAGGCAAGGAATGAATGCCGGAGAGGCATAAATCCCTCTCGCTTTAAAACTTCGAAAATCTTTTTTGAGGCTCTTTCCAGCTGCGGGTAAAGATTGTCCTCGACTATGTTTGGTTTTTCAAATTCTACAGCAAAAATATCAGTCTCTCTCGTTTGCATAGCCCATAGAATTTTTTTTGTATCAATTTTTTTCGATTTTGGAACAAAAAACTCCATACTGGGATTTTTTAGAAAAAGCCTTGCTAAGTGCACGAATTTTGCAAGATTGTCAAGACTGAGGTTTGCTGCAACGTTTCTATTCTCATCAACAGGATCTACAACAAAAAAACCCTCTCCTTCTCTTACTTCCCTCTTTTTAATGTCTATTACCGTTTTTCTATTCCAAAAAGCTGCATTTTTTATGCATTCAACAAAAGAACCATAAAAAATTATTAGAAGCTCACATAAGTAACCAGAAAAACCTCTTACTTTATATTCAGCCCCATAGAGACCATTAGCTTTGAGAAATTGTTTTAAAAGCCGAACTTCATCCTCTTTTCCTTTTATTCGATCTTTCAGCCATTCGTGGTGAAATGGCGTTCTATCGACTGCTGAAATTATTCTTTCCGCACTCTCGACTTTGTAACATGGCACAAGGTCAATATCTACGTTGAGAATACTTCCGTGGATGTATGGATGTTCGGCATATCTTAGTTCAATTTTATCGAGCACTTTTTTACCTATTTCGATAATCTTTCTCTCGAGCTCTTTTTTTGAAATCTCTTTGGGGAAAAAAATGAAGATATCAATTTCGAGGTTCTCCCGGAGCCAAGTGTTTCGAGCATAGCTACCTACGAATTTGTATTCGAGTTTTAATGAATTCAGTCGATCTCTAAGAATTTTCTCAGCTAACTTTGCTTTCTTAACTTCTTCTTCGCTGGGGATGATTTTTTTTAGAACTTCATTGATTACCTCGATCATATTCACACTCAAAAATGAAAACATCTCTATACAGGGGACCACTTTGTGTTAAGATACTTTGTTTCAGTTTGAACTCTTTAACGAGCATTTCTCCAAAATCTTGGTTTTTAAAGTCTTTTATAATCGCTTCAATTTCTTCATCTCTCTTTTTCACTCTCGCAACTGTAATGTGGGCTCTAAAATCTTTGTCTCTCTGAAATCCAAATTTCTTTAGCTCAGAATAAACGGAATCTGCAAGTTTGGAAAGTTCTCCACTCCCCTCTTTTATACCAACCCACAAAACCCTTGGATTTCCTTTTTCCGGGAATTTTCCGGTTCCCTTTAACTTTATCTGGAAAGGTTTAAACTTAACCCTTGAGAGTGCTTGTTTCAAGTTTTCGAGCATATTTTCGTTTACTTCGCCCAAAAACATCAAGGTTGTGTGTAGATTCTCTTTCTCCACAACCTTTAGCCCTCGAACTCTTGAAAGTCTCGATAAAAGTGGCTCAATGTTTCCTTTTAGTTTCTCATCGAGATCAACTGCGACGAATAGCCTCATTTTTGAAATGTATCTGGAGAGATTAAAAAGTTTTCAGATTCTGAAGGAGGAGATAAACTGAAGAAATAAAAACGCTCACACCAAAAATTCTCCTAATTCTCCTAAAATCCAATTTCAGCACGTTTCCAAGTTTCAGAATGAAAACCGTAGCGGAAGCAAAACCAGCTGTGAAGCTTATGGCAATTGAAATTGGTTTCTCAGCAATAGCTGCTGTTGAAACTGAGATCCCGAGAAAAGGGACAAGACATGGCAGCCAGAGAAAAGTTAGAAGAAAACCGTAAACGAATGGAGGTAGCCTCATCTTTGAAAGTCTATGAAGTTGGGAAAGCTTTTCACTTAAGAAAATTTCAATACGATCATCCAGCAGGTAAAAGGAGAGAAAGAAAAGGAGAGAAATAGCGATAAACTTCAAGTGGAGAACAATAATGGAGACCATGTTAAGCAATAGGAGTGAAGTTAAAAGTCCTATGAATAAAACTAATGCATCAACAGGTTTTAAACGGGTAGCAGCAAAAACTACGGGCAAAATTGGGAGAACGCATGGAGAGAAAATTGAAAAAAAGCCTAAGAAAAAAGCTATTAACTCTTCTACCATAAAAATTTGAAGTCTACCTTCTGTAGACTTCTCCTACATCCAGTTCAAGGCGGTCGCTTATAAGGTCAAGAATTTCACCAATCACAGCGAGCAATCTGTTGTATGACTCTATAAACATGACAACACTTTCTCTTGTGTTCAATTTCGATTGCAAATCTGTTAGCTCACTAAGGAGATCATTGTCGAAAATACCAGACATTTGTTTTGTGACAAAATCTTGCTGCTTTTTCTGAAATTCAACAATCATCGCCTGAGCTTCTGTGTCTGCTTTCAAATTTTTCTCCATTTCAAGAAAGTCCTTGTATTCCTCAAGCTCTTTTACAGCTTCAGCAAGCGCTATCGCCTTTTCCTTAACGAGTTCATCTATCATTTACACCACCAGTCCAATTTCTTTATTTTTGGTGAGACAGTATATTAATCTTTTCTTTGCTTGAGAGCAAATGGAAAAACTTTATTACTCTCAGAAACATTTTTTATATGCAGAAAGATTCTGAACAAGTTGAGAGAAGAAAAAAGATCAAAAAAGAGGTTGAGAAGAAAGTGGAAAAGCTAAAAGATTCCAATGGTATAACGACGATCGGAACATTTAAATCTGACACCAAACTTCAGGATTTTATCAGAAAAAAGAAAAAAGAGTAGGAAGAGTGAAAAGAATAGATTTTTGTTAAACGCCATTTTTTGGGCTGAAAATAACATGAGTTCAAAGGCGAGGCTTAGAAAGGTTTATGTGCTAATTACGGTGAGCAAGCTTGAAGCTCTAAGTCAGCTCGACATCTGCAGAGCGGTGGTGATGAGAACGCGGAGCTCTATAAGTTAAAAGAAGAAAATGTTCTTAATTGCGACTTTCTGAAGTATCAACCAAAGAGCTTCTGCTTCATTGAAAAAGAAATGATGATTTCCGCACCAATAACTTCAAGCTCTGCGATTTACGTTTTTTTGAACGAATGCGATGAAGAGATTCTTCAAGTCTTTCAAGATCTTCTTCATATAGTGAAATTGGCCTGCGAAAACATAGACTTTAGGAAGAAGAGGGAAGAAGTTATTTTAGCGTTGAAAAAAGCCTTGACAGTTTTCAATTTCTTGCGGACAAGCTTAGAAATCCGCTTGCAGTAATATTAGGGGCTTTGGAGATAAGAGAGGAATTAGGAGTTGAGAAAACCTACGTGCTCGTTAAAGAGGGGGCTGAGAGAATAAGGAAAATCCTTGATGAGCTATCAGATTGTGAAACTGAGCTCAGATACGTTTCAAAGCTCATTTTTTGATCAACAAAGCGCAGATGGAAGTGGTGAACAAAGCTGAGTAGAAGAGCATCACGTAATCTGTGATTTCGAATAGCGCTAAGAAGCGATGAGTCAGCATAACTGAAGAAAAGACTGCAATTGCTGCGAAGCTGATTTTCTCTCTTTCCATATTTCCAGTGCTTTTTGGAGGATAAAAATAATTCTACTCTCTTTGAAATTTGAAAATTGTAAGTAACAAAAAAATTTATATTTTATTATGAATTAATTACTTATAAATATTTGCTCCTGTAACTTAAAAGCATGAAGGAGGCAAAAATCGCATTAGTCTTGGTATTGATTGCAATCTTTTTTGCAATCTTAGCACTACAAATCCCCGTTGAAAAGCAGGAAGCTGAAGTGAAGAGCTTTAACTCACCGCAAGAGTTTCGCGATTATGTTAGCAGAGGTCAGGGATATGTTTTTTCAGCAATTCCTGAAAGATTCCAGATTTCAAGCCCAATGCTAACTCCATCACCACTTCCTGCAACTGCTGTGATTGGCAAGGATGTTGCCGAGATTGAGAGATTCTCAACAACGAACGTGCAAGTTCTCGGCATTGATGAGCCGGATATTGTGAAAACAGACGGAAAAATGCTCTACATTTCAAAATCTCGGATGCCTTATTTCGTGAAAGCGATTCTACCCCCAATACCCTACGAGCAAAAAACAGTTGTTTTGAAGGCTTTCCCTCCGCAGGAAATGGAGAAAGTGAAGGAGTTGAACTTCAGCGGGGATCTATTTCTTCATTCCGAGGTCCTAATCCTGCTGAGAAGCAATCAAATAAGAGCTTTTGACACGAGAAGCTTTGAAGAAAAGTACAGCATTGAGTTAAACGGAACACTCATCACAGCGAGACTCTACGAGGGCAAGGTTTATGCAATAATTTCGCAATATCCTGAAACTTGTCCAATAATCCCACTCAGAGTCGACAACAGGGCTTTTGTTGTTGAGTGCAGCAGAATTTACCATCCTGTTAAACCGATTCCAGTTGAAATCACATACACCGTTGTTAGAATCGATGCAAAAACCGGAAATGTGGAGAAGGCAATATCTTTTGTTGGAAACTACAACTCTGTGGTTTACATGTCTAAGAACGCGATTTATGTTGCTTACTACACACAGATGAGCTATTTCGAGTTAATGAGCAAATTCGTTTTGGAAAACAAAGATCTTTTCCCTGATTGGTTTATTGAAAAGCTCGAAAAGATTAAAAACTATGAAATAAGCGAACAGGCTAAGCAAATCGAAATCTTGGAGATGATCAGAAGATTAACATTTGCAATGAAACCGGAAGATAGAATTGTTTTTGAAAACGAGTTTAACAACAGGCTGAAAAAGTTCATGGAGAAGAATGCGAGAGAAATTGAGAAAACTGCGATTTGGAAGATCTCGAAAGAACTTGAGATCATTGCAAATGGAGAAGTCCCGGGAAGACTTTTGAATCAATTCTCGATGGATGAGCACAGAGATTATCTGAGAGTTGCAGTAACCGTTGGAAATGCGAATGATTTATACGTTCTCGATTCGAAGCTGAGAATCGTGGGCTCGCTTATGGGATTTGGTGAGACAGAAAGAATCTTTGGTGTGAGATTTATTGGAGAAAGAGGCTATGTAGTAACTTTTAGACAAATAGACCCATTTTTCGTCATCGATCTGAGCAATCCAACGAAACCTGAGCTTGCTGGAGAGCTAAAGATTCCAGGTTACTCCTCTTACCTGCATCCAATTGAGGATAACTTCATTCTTGGAATAGGAATGGAAAATGGGGCGGTTAAGATTTCTCTCTTCAACGTTAGCAATCCAAGAAATCCAGTGGAGATCGACAAATACATCCTAAAGGAGAGCTGGAGCGAAGTTATAAGCAATCATCGAGCTTTTCTAAGCGATGAAAAGCACGGAATCTTTTTCCTTCCAGCGGGTAATGGATACGTGTTTTCTTACAAATCTGGGCTAAAATTGATCAAAGCAACCGAAACAGGTTTTAGGGCAGTTTTTATAAACGATTATCTTTACGTAATCGGCAAGAAACTCGTAGTTTTCGACGAGAACAGCTGGGAAAAGGTTGCAGAACTCGAGATTTAATTATTTTATATTTTAAAAAAATAAGAGTTTAGAAAAAATTATGGAATTAGTTATCGTGCTATCGGAAATTGTTTACAGTTCAAAACCTCGCTAAGGCTTATCTCTGCGGATTTGCCTGCACCGAAGTCGATGAGCTCCAGTATTGTTTTCCCTTCACTCATCATTTTTACCATGCCAAACGGAACTTCTCCACTTATCCAAGTCTCGTTTTTCCCAAAGAATATTTTAACCACATTGATAATCTTTCCACTAACTGTGTGCTTTCCAAGCTCGTATCTCATTTCCGAAATCTTTTTGGGTGTGTACTCCTCTGGAGTCGAGGAAGACGGGACATTTTTTGTTTGGACAAATGTAAGGGGTACGCAGAAAACGCCTTCCGGAAACTTAGCAACGTATTTAACTGCAGAACCATCCTCCGAGATCCAGATCTGAATCGCTGCTCTTCTTCCTTGGAATTCTGAAGAAAACTCTATTCCAGAGGCGGTTTTCCCATTAATGGTTTCTTTTCCAACAAAAACGTATGTAATTACTTGGTTATCAGATTTCCACTGTGCCCATTCTCCTTTTTGCATATCCTTAAATCCCTTGTAAACACTTAGTAGATCGGTTGGCGTGGCTGGCGTGGTTTGCGGCGTTGGTGGTGGTGTTGTTGCTGAAGGCGTTGTAACTGGTTTCTCAGAAGGCTGAGTACAGAATGCAAGCAAGGCTACAAGCAAAATAGCTGTAAAGATATATGCTCCCCTCATGCTACAATTTGGCTGACTATGATTATAAGATTTTCGGCTACGGTAATTTCAGAACAGCTTAAATACACATGGAAAAAGGCAAAGCATGAAGGCTTTGGGCATTCTCGGCTCTCCAAGGAAACACGGAAATTCTGCAAAAATGCTTAAATGCGCAATGGAAGCAATTTCAAATGAGGGCTTTGAAACTGAGATAATTTATCTGCAAGAAAGGAAAATAAACTACTGCATGGGATGTGGAACCTGTCTTGCTACGGAGAATTGCGCAATAAAGGATGATATGATCGAACTCAAGGAAAAGATTTCAAAAACCAGTGCTTTAATACTTGCCTCTCCTGTTTATTATTTGAATGTAACCGCACAAATGAAAACCTTTATTGATCGTATGCTCTCTTTTGGGCACAGACCATCGCTAAGGGGTTATGGTGGTGCTATTGTGAGCTATGCTGGTGTTGGAGATGCGGAATTGGTTGCAAAATACTTAAACAGAGTTCTAAAGGCGTGGGGTATTTTTCCCGTTGGCTATGCAATCTGTTATGGTGTTCTTCCAGGAGAGGTTGGGGAAAGCGAGCTTGAGAAAGCCAGAGAACTTGGTAAAGCTGTTGCAAAAGCTTGTAAGGAAAGAAAAGCTCCAAGCGTTGAAAAGGAGGACATTTTTTTGCAGGAGCAACTTCTAAAATTGATTAAAAAGTATGGTTACCTTATGAAAGCTGACTACGATTTCTGGAGGAAGAAGGGGAAAATAGATTAGTTAAAATCTTTTTGGAAAAGGTTTTAAGATTATCGCAAACTTGGATCATGAAGGGCGAAATTCTTGCATTGATTGCGGCTATCCTTTGGGGACTTGCACCCATTTTTGACAAGTATGCCCTCTCCAATGTGCAATCAATTTATCCAGCCCTCGTTGTTCGTGCTTTTGGAGCGTTTGCAACTATCTCTTTACTTTCTTTTGCATTGAAAGAGACAAATTTTGGGATATCATTAAAACCGATTGTTTCACTCCTCATCGCTGGAGCGATAAGCGGTGCAATTGCGATGACATTTTATTTCAGAGCTCTTGAGGAAATTGGAGCGAGTAGAGCTGTGCCGATAACTGCAGTGTATCCAATGTTCACGGCTGTTTTCTCACTAATAATTCTCTCTGAAGCTTTAACACCAAGGCTGTTGTTTGGAATACTGTTAATAATCGTTGGCATAATTCTTGTGAGCGAGGGATAGTAATGGATCTTGAAGGCTATGCAAGGAGATTGCTTGAAAGTGGAGATGAAGAAATAGCAAAAGAGAGGCTGATTGAAAGAATATGCGAAATTAAGGGCTGGAAGAGGGAAAAGGCTGAAAAATGGGCTGAAGCTGTAATCTTAGAAGTAAAAAACGCGTATTCAAAGAGTTTGCCTGTGCTTGATTACCACAAAACCGGGGTTACAATGGGACTTTTTGGTGTAGGATCCCGTGGAAGGGGGGATTTTTACGTTCACTCCAAAATAGCAGAGATAAGCAACGTTTCTGCAGTTTTATCGCCAAGAGATCTCGATGATGCGGGGGTAGTTGAGAGAAATGGGCTTTTCATTGTAGTTGCGGTTGACGGAATACATTCAAGGCTCAGTGAGTTCCCATTCATTTCTGGATTCCATGTAACGAGAGCAGCGATGAGGGATGTTTATGTAAAGGGTGCGGAACCAATTGCAGTTTTTTCGGATATTCACATTGCTGACGATGGTGATGTTAGCAAGATATTCGACCACATTGCTGGAATTGCAACTGTTTGCGAAGCAACAAATGTGCCTCTTGTAAGCGGTTCAACGCTAAGAATTGGTGGAGACATGGTAATTGGTGAAAGGATGACCGGCTGCGTTGGTTGCGTTGGGGTTGCGGAGCAGATAACACCGAGAAGAAACGCAAAAGAAGGAGACACAATTTTACTCACTGAAGGAGCTGGAGGTGGAACAATAACAACGGCTGCAATCTATTATGGCATGCACGAAGTTGTTGAAGAAACGCTAAACCTTGATTTTATCAAAGCTGTGAAGGCCATTTTCAGCTCTGGGCTCTTGAAAAGGATTCACTCGATGAGCGATGTTACAAATGGTGGCATTCGTGGAGATGCGGAAGAAATCGCAAAGGTTTCGAGGAAAGCGCTTGTTTTTGACTACGAAAAGCTGAGGAACTGTGTAAATCCAAGAGTGCTGGGAATGCTTGAGGAATTGCGGATAGATTTCCTGGGTGTTTCAACAGATTCTCTGATGGTTATTTGTCCGGAAGAAGTTGCAAAAGAAGTCAAAAAAGTGGTAAAGAATGCAGGTGTAAAAATTGAGGAAGTTGGATGGATTGAAAAAGGAGAAGGGGCTTATTTAATCGAGAACAGCAGCAGAAAAGAAATAAAACCAAGATTCCGGGAATCTGCGTATACTCCGTTGAAAAAAGTTGTTGGCGAGGAAATGCCAAGGGATTTTGAGGAAATGAAGAAAAAGATAGATGAAGCTGTTGCAAAAGCAATAGAGAAGAAGAATCTTTTGCTCAGAAAATTAAGACTTTGACTCTTCCAAGATCATTTTATTCACTTTTTCTTCGATTTCAAGAAAAATTCTGAGCAAAGTGAAGTAGATTTCAACAAGAGATTCCTTTTTCCATTCTGCATGCTTAAGAATTGCATCATCTATCTCCTTCTGTATCCTCCCCATTCTGTAAAGTAAGTATAGCATGTCATCCGCGCTTTTGCTGAAGCTGAACTCAGTGCCCTTTGCTCTCTCATAAACCCATGCTCTGCGAAGGATTTCGTTGAGCGTTTTGTAGTCTATTTGTAAAAAGTCTTTTCTCATGCTAAATAGCTCCTCGAGCTCGTATCTGTTTGGCATAACAATGTTTCTAAAAATTGCTGAAAGTTCAACGAGGCGGGTAAAGAAGAGATAAAAAACTGGATTGAAAATGTGCCCACTTTTTTTTAAATTCTTTGCTTTTTCAATAAACTTCTCGTCAAGGATTTTCTGGATTTCTGCTTCAAATTCATCCATACGCCACGTTCATTCCGTGTATTAAAAGCTTAGCCCTCAAGCACATCTCTCCCACTCCTCAGCAAAGGTGCAAACTCCGGTTTTAGCGATGCGAAAAGACTCTGAATAGCTTTTTTTAGCTCTCCTCTCTTTATTTTAGCATATTTATGCGCCTGCAGCAACGGTAGCGGGTATCCGTTGACTTCAAGGCTTAAAAGCTTTGAAATCAACTCTTCATCGATTTTTTGGGGAGTCTCGATAAGGTAAATGTCTCCATAATCCTCAAATCGTATGAAAGCTGAACTTACATCTCTGAAAAGATTTTTAAAATTCTCTCTGAACTCTTTGACAAACCATGGAAGTGTTTTTCTCAGCTGTGGTTTGAAAGCAATGTATCCCGATTTCTCAAAGCCAAACTGCTTTAGAGCAAGAGATTGCAAAACTGCGGAATCGTTTATCTCCTGATCGAATTCGTGTGTGTAGAAGCTCTTTGCAACGAAGACTACATTTTTATCAAGCAGTCTGTTCAAAGAATGAAGGTATTCTATGTATTCAAAAAAGATCATGAGATCCTCAAGCCTCTTTTCCCCTTTTCTGTAACCTTCTTCCATTTCCATAAAAATTTTCTCTCTTGTAAGCAAATAATTCCTCTTCGCCCTCCCCTCTGCCAAATCCTTGCCAAGAATTTCAAGATGCTCCTCAAGAACTTCTATGAAATCAGGAACCAAATTCTCAAGTTCATAAGCTTCGTAAAGCTTTGAGGGATCATCAACATAGGCTGCTGGACGAACAAAGGCTCCTCGAAGAGAACCATCAATCAAAATAAGTTCTTCATCAGCAAAACTTCCTATTCTGAATTCAGAAGTGTGCATGTGTAGCCTTATTCGCTCCTCTATGTTTGTGTGTGGCTTCAGCGTTGTTATTTCGCTCATCTCCTTCACATCTCTGCCAACTGAAACTGCGGAGACCGAGTATAGAACGAGTGCTGAAAGTCTTTCAATCCCCCTGCTCCCATCTACGCCGCATGCAGAGCAGCTTGTAGCGCTGGGCAACTCCTGCCATTTTCTATCAATCTTTTTTGCAATCTCTTCTGCTCTTGAGTGAATTCTTTCAACATCCCTTGCAATGTTTTCAAGAATCGCATCACTGAGAAGCCACAAAAGAAACACCTCCCCGGTATTCAACAGCGATAACTCTATCTGCGGCATCCTTAAGTTCTTCGTCATGCGAAACAACTATCACCTGAGGAATTCTGCGCAGATAATTCATAGTGATCTCAACAAGTTTTCTTCGCCTCTCCTCATCGAGAAAAGGCGTTGGCTCGTCCATTATGAGCAGGGGAATTCTACCTCTTGCCTCAAACATGGACAAGGCAAGCCTGAAAGCGATGCCAAGCGCAACAAGTTCACCTCCACTTAAGAAGCTCGTCTCCCTCTCCTCTCCCTGATGGACAACAAAAATTCTCAACCTCTCTTTTCCATATTCAAGGACTCTTTTAAGCTTTATTCCAGAATACTTTCCTTCTGTGAACTCTTCAAATATCTCGCTTGCGTATTTCTCAACCTCTTTGAGTGAGTTCTCAGCAATCATGTTTTTGTAGCTTGCAAACTTCTCTCTTATCTTTTCAAGTTCTGGAATTGCCCTCTCTATTACTTTTACCTTCTCTTCACTCTCCTGAATTAATTCGAGCTGTTTTTGCAGGTATTCTCTATCCTTTCTCAGCGTTTCCAAAGTCTTCTGCAGCACTTGCAACCTCTCCTCAATTCCCGCAATCTCCTCAGCTACCCTCCTCTCCTCCTTTTGTAATTCTTCATGCCTTTTTTGATCATATTTTCTCTCGAATTCTGCTAAAAAGCCCTCTTTCTCTTTCAACTCTCTCCTCTTATTTAAAATTAGCTCTTTGAGAGCCCCTATCTCGTTTTCCAGTTTTTTGAGGGAAGTTTCAGCTTCTTCAACATCTTTTTTAGCATTTTTTACTCCAGCCCATTCTTCATATTTTGCCTTCAGTTCAGCAAGTTCTTTTTCAAGCTCTTCCAAACTCGAAAAACCTCTATTTTTCAGATCAGAAAATATAGCATTTTTTTGCCCTTCAAGCTCCGATAGCTTTACCTTAACGAGATCAAACCTCTCTTTTATCTTTGGCTCCTCTTTCAATACTTCTGCAATCTTTTTCTCCTCCTCTCTCAAAAATTCGAGTCTTGTTGTGCATTTTTCAAGCTCGCTGCTCAGTTCTTCAAGCTTCTCAACTTCAACAGTTTTAAACGCCTCTGCAATCTTCTTTAACTCATCCACGAGCTGCTTGTATTTTAGCACCGCATCCTGTTTCTCGAGAATGTCGCTAATTCTTTTTCTCTCCTCCCTTAGTCTTTTTTCAACTTCTTCAA
>JAWBZL010000031.1:0-14602 GCA_038866255.1 Archaeoglobaceae archaeon | reverse complement strand
ATTTTGAGAATTTCCTCTTCTCTCAGCGTAATTGTTTCCTCAGATTCAAGCCTACCTTTATAAATGATCTCGTATTCAATTTCAGCACTTTCAAGAGCTTCCATGAGCTTCAAAAAGCCTTCATCATCACACACTACATCCCAGATCAGCTTTTTACCCTCTACTTTCATTTTCCTTATAATTCCTCCTGCTTTTAGTAAAAGAGGTGCTATTAAGCATGGATGCTCTTTCAAAAGAACTCTCGCTGAGTTTTTTGATAGCCTGATACTTTGACAAAATTCTGGCATGTTTTCAACAACATTCTCCAAGTTTTCAGTTTTCAGCTTTAAAAGAGCTTTAATTCTGTCTTCAATGCTTAAAAATCCTTCCACATTTATCTCTACGAGTTTCGAGATCTTGCTTATCCCAGCGAGCAAACAATTTTCCATAGTTGGCGTTTCGATCTCGATCTTTAACATGAAAAGAGTTCGAATTAGCTTTAAATTATTTCCTCGCTGTATGAAGAGAATTCCAGTAATTTTTAAAAAGGCGGGCTCGACGGGATTTGAACCCGCGACCGACGGGTTAAAAGCCCGTCGCTCTACCTGGCTGAGCTACGAGCCCTAAAGGGGCTATTGTTCAGAGGATTTAAATCTTTTTCGAGTCAGAAATTTGATCGGGTGTAAGTAATTAAAAATAGTCTAAACCTATCAACCCTTCTCAAAACTTTTCTTTTTCCCGAAGTGTTTCTCAAAAACTCCAAAAATCTCTTCCGGGCTTCCAATTATGAAAACACCATCCATTTTAGAGAGTCTTTCCACATGTTCCACGTCCTCTTTCCTTATCCTAAGCTTCATTTTTCTTCCATCAGGTAGCTCTGTTTCAACGATTCCTTCTTTGTAGTCTGAGGGCATTATGTAAACAGGGACAAATGCTTTCAGAGCCATTATTGCGGAATTGGAAAGCAAAGTGTCTGCAATCCCCATAGCAATTTTCGCAACTGTGTTCGAAGTTGCTGGGGCAATTAGCAGAAAATCAAATTTTCCGCTTTGGAGCATGCCTGCGAGGAAGGGAACGTTTGCATTCACTTCGGTCCAGATCTTGAAGTTAGATTTCAAGTAATCCATTAGCTTGTAATACAGCAAAACCTGCTGCCCTGCTTTCGAGAGATAGACTCTTATCTCAACTTCGGGATATAGATCTCTTATCCTTTTCATTACTTCTACTGTTTCTCTTAGCCTGTCACCGCTTCCCGTGATTCCCCAAGCCACTTTCATACAATCTCAAAACTTCGGCAAACCTTTTAACAGTTTTTCTTAAACTCTTAAACCCTTCATCATCACTCATAACCCCTTCCAGAGTATCTTTGCTCCAGAAAGTCGCTCCAAGATTTGCACCAAATGCACCGCCACTTACCGGGATTATGCCATTTAGAATATAAAAGGTCATGATTTGCTGTATTGCAAGTTCCTGCCCACCAATTCTGTCTCCACCAACAGCTATAGCCATGCCAACTTTTCCACGGAAGAAATCGTAATCCCTTGCAACGAGAGCTCTGCAGCGATCCATGACTGCTTTTGTCTGTGCGCTTACGCCAGCGTTGTAAACTGGAGTTGCAATGATTAATCCTTTTGCATTTTCAAGTAATCCATAGAGCTCAAACATGTCATCCTTGAGTCTGCACTCCTTGTGCTTCAAACAGTAATCACAGTGTTGACAGAAGGATATGTTTTTGCCCCTTACACTAAAAAATTTGGTTTCAAAGCCAAGTTCGGAAAGCATTTCCAAAGCTCTGTTTAAAACGAACTCCGTTGCCTTTTTCCTTGGACTACCACTTATACCCACAATCATTTTGCCAGCTCGACCCCAATTTCGTAAGCCTTTTCCAATTCCTCTTTTGTTGGCTTAAACTTTACTGCAAATTGCTTTGTATCAAATCCGATCTCTTCTAATACTTTTGCAATCTCTTTAACAGCTACTCCGTTCCATCCATAGGAACCAAAGGCTAAAGCTTTCTTGTTCTTGGGTTTAAGACTCTTGAGATAACTTAGAAATCCAGCAACAGGCGGGAAGATAGAATTATGGATTGTTGGTGATCCAATTGCTACGGCTTTTGCTTCGAGGATCTCTGCTACAATCTCAGTCCAGGAATCTTTGCGAATGTTAAAAAGCCTTACATTTGCATTTTTTGCCGCCCCATCCGCAATCGCTCTTGCGAGCTTCTCCGTTGAGCCCCACATTGTGTCGTAAACAACAACAACCTTGTTCTCTGTCTCGAAGTTAGCCCACTTTGCATATTTTTCAACTATCAACTTTGGATTTCTCCATATAACCCCGTGGCTTGGAGCAATCATTTGAATGTCAAGATTTTTTAGCTCTTCGATTTTTTTCTTGATTAGCGTTGCCAAGGGCATCAGGATATTTGCATAGTAAAGTTTTGCCCATTTAAGCGTTTCTTCAACACCAAGATCTTCTGCAAATCTTTCTTCACTTGCAACATGTTGTCCGAATGCATCGTTGGAGAAAAGGATTTTGTCTTCAATCGCATAAGTCGCAATGCTGTCTGGCCAGTGGATCATGGCCATATCAAGAAACATCAAGGTCTTTTTTCCAATTCCGAGTGTTTCGCCATTTTTGACAACTCTGAAGTTCCATCCTTGGCAATCAAAGCTCTTGCAAAGACCTTCTTTGCCTTTTTGTGAACAAACTATTGTCGCATCCTTCGTAACTCTCATTAAATCCCCGATACCACTTGCGTGATCAGGCTCTATGTGGTTCACAACTATGAAATCGATTTCATTTGGGTCTAAGAGTTTTGAAATCTTTTCGAGCATTTCCCCAACAAACTTGTGCTTAACGGCGTCGATCAGCACATTTTTCTCTTCAAGAATTAGATAGGAGTTGTAGGTAAGCCCTCTTGGCGTCTGGAAATTGTGAAAATCCCTTTCATCCCAATCCAGAACTCCGACCCAGTAAATATTTTCCGCAATTTTAAACGGTTTCATGCTAATTTTTTGGAATTTATTACTAATAAATCTTATCCGCTTTTGGTTTAAGTGTAAACTCCAGAGTTCAAAAATAAAATTAGATTTTGAATCTTTTTCTGAGTTCTTCAACCGTTAAATCCTTTGTCTCAACTTTTTCGCATGGAAACTCTCTACCAAGCCATTTCTCGTAAAAAGTAACGAGATCTGGTAAAAACTCGAAAACCGGTGGGTAGCCTGGTGGAACAACTTCTACGGACAACAATTTACCACACCCCGGACATATGTATTCTCTGATTTCACACCACCCAGCGTCGGCATGCATAAAATATGGATATAAATCCTGCATCTCCTCTCTGTTCCTTCTTACACTTACTTTCGCAAATATCTTCCAATTTACCCTGTAATCCCCGAATTCATGGCCACATGCTGCTTTTACAATCGCTTTGCGATCCTTGCAAACTATGAAAAGATGCTTTGAGAGTGGCATCAATATTTTTTCTTTCCAGCCAAGTTTCCGCTGAAAATATTCAGTGATTGCATCAAAACTGATTTCTGGATCTTTTTCCCCTGCAATGACTGCAAAAAGTTCTTTCTCATCTGCCTTGTTCTCAAGAAGTCTTTCGATTTCCCTTATTTTTGCTTCTATTGTCTTCATCATTTCACCTCCAGCCAGAAAATTCTCCTACTATCGAGCTTTGTTCTGCAATTCGGTGGAACAACGTAAGTTGAAGCTGGTGATTCGATCACAGCTGGCCCTTTTATTAGATTCCCGGCTTTTAGCTTACCCATCTCATAGATCTCTGCAGAGAACCAATTTCCATCCCAGAATATCTCTCTTTCTCCCTTAAAAGCATCCGCAGATGGTTTCGAGACAACTTCTTTCTCCTCCCTAATCCTTGGCTTCGGAAGTTTAAGGTAACCAGTAACAATAGCCCTCGTAATTGTGTATCCGAATTCTCTGCTCCTCGCGGATGTTGCGTAGACTTTTCCAAATAGATCATCGAATTTCTCGCATATCTCTTTGACTGTAGTCTCGGTAATTTCATTTGAAGGCGACTCTACTTCTATGTCATCCAACATCCCTGCGTAAAGCATTCTAACCGAGTTCTTCCACTCCACTTTTCCCCAAAGCCCCGCTTTTTTGAACTCTTCTTCAACCAGATTCTGAAGCTCTTGAAAAGCTGAGGAGAGAATATTTAGCGCGTTCTGATAAAGAAGATTTTTCAGACCCTCTATTTCCTCTGCGCTCCTAAGCTTTATCCCTAACATTTCAGCAATCCCCCTGAATATCATTTCAGCTATACCCAGTGGTCTTATGCCTGGTAGAGGAGGAATGTAGGCCTCTATTGATTTTTCAAGTCTAATTCCGAGATCTGGAAGCGTTGCACCCCAAGCTGAGAAAGCTGGAGCAATTTCTGGGACCATTATTCCCGAAAATTTTAGTCCTGAGGAGTATGCAGCAACCATACTCGGCCCTCCACCGCCGTAGGATACGAGGTAAAAGCTTTCGGGAGAGAAACCAAGGGATCTGGCAACGGATTCTAAGTGTAGCCTCATGTGTTCTGAGACCATCAGATAGCAGTTCCAGGCAGAAGAGTGCAGATCAACTCCAATTTTATTTGCAACCTGTTTCTCAAATTCTTTCTCCGCTCTCTTCTTGTCAAGCTTGATTTCACCTCCGAGGAAGTATTCTGGGTTCAAATAACCTAAGCAAACCATGGCATCGTTTATCGTTACGGTTTCAACTCCTCCTTTTTCCCAGCAAACTCCAATTCTATATCCGGCGCTTTCTGGCCCTATTTTGACAGCTCCCGTTATTGGATCAACCCTGATATATGATCCCGTTCCGGCGCCGATTGATTCGACCTTCATCGAAGGTATCGCAGCTTCAAACCTTTCAACCAGTGTATATGGAGTTACAGTTGGCTGCTTTGCAATTATCGCTGTAACATCAAAGCTTGTCCCCCCTACGTCTGTTCCTATTATGTAGTCAAAGCCATAAAGCTCTGCAAGAGCTTTAACGCCTATCGCTCCTCCAGTTGGCCCAGAATTAACCGTGTGCACTATTCTTTCAAAGCTTGGCGGGACAACTGTTCCATAATTTGTCAATAGGTAAAAAGGAGCTCTGCAACCCGAATCCTTGAAACTTTTTTCTATTTTTCTAAACTGCTCTCTTGAAGGTTCTGAAGCGTAAACTTGAATAACCACAGCGTTCAGTCTTCGCAGTTCTCCAAGAACAGGGGCTATCTTGTGTGAAAGAAAAACGGGAATCTTTTTCCCATTTTCCTCGCAAACTCTTTTAACTATTCCTTCTGCCTGCAGCTCGTGAGCCGGATTTGCCCAAGAGTTCAAAAACATTATTATTATTGCATTTGCCCCCATCTGAATCAGTTTTCTCGTTGCTTCTTCTACTTCTTCCTGATAAAGCGGAATCAGCTCAATTCCCGTGATTAAAGTTCTCTCTCTAACGCCAAAGATCATTCTTCTCGGAATCAGTGGCTCTGGATGGAAATGGGAAACTGCATGGAGTCTTTCTTCGTAACTAAGCGTATTCCAAGATTGTCTCGATCTTCCAATTCTCAACGTATCTTCGAAGCCAGCAGTTGTGATCAAACCAATCGGTTGCAATCCCCTTCTTTCGAGAATGCGGTTGAGCATTATTGTTCCGGTGTAGACAATTGTTTTTAGACTCTCAAGCGCTCTCTCCAAGCCGATATTCCATTTTTTAGCGCCATCTCTCAGCGAGTTCAATATCCCAAGGGCTTCGTTTTCCGGAGTGGTTTGCGCTTTTCCAATTACAAAGCTCCCATCTTCTGAAATCAGCACGGTATCAGTCATCGTTCCGCCTGTGTCGATTCCAAGGACTATTGGTTCCATCTTCTCACCTCTCTCCAATTTTTAAATGTCTGATCTCACTCAAATCGTAGCCCTTTGATTCCAAAAATGCCCTATATTGAGCTACGAGCTCTTCATTTTTCTTCAAAACAATTTCTCTATAATTTTCCGCATCATCGCATTCTGGAACGTAATCTTCAGGCAACTGCCAGAATTCGATGAATTCTTTCCAGAACTTTGTAGAGACCTCCTTTTGTTCCTGATACATCTTTGCGACTGGTCTGATGAAATTCGAGTTCAAAATTCTTTCTCGCTCAGCTCTATAGAATTCCTCAAAATTTAGCGTCCTTTTCATCCTCTCTTCAACTTTCTTTCTTCTTAATTCTTCCGAAGCTTTCCTGTCAACAACCCATTCTCCTCTGGTTTCATCATACATTGCCACAACTCCGAAAACTTTTTCCATTATCTCCGCAGTGTAAACACCTTCATTCAGGTCTTTTTCACACAGTTCCAGAGGTCTGTCAAGCGGATCTCCATAACCTGGGCCACCGTTTTGCTTAAAATAGTAAATATCGCTCTCATCAAGTCTTCTTGGAAAGTGAGTGCTATAATCTAACCTTTCAACGTATTTGCAGTAACCTGAAAGGAATTTTTCAAATTCTGGTTCATTTGGATTGTCTGAAATGGGATATGGCACCTTATTGGAGATCATTTCATCAAATCTAACACCTCTTGCAATCAACGTGTATCCAGTCGCGCTTGGATAACCGCCATAGAGGCCTGTGTTCGTAAAAACTTTCCCCATGTTTAAGTTTTGGAGCACGTTTCCTCTGCTACCAAAGAAAATCGCCACATGCGCATAACCGCTCCCTCCTCTTCTTTCACCATATCCAGCGCTGTTTGCGCGAATTCTTCTTGCAAGGTATATGAATCCAAGCTGAATCCTTTCCCATTCCTCCACATCGCCTATATCCGCTTCCGGATTCCACATCGCATATCCATAATCCAAACCGTCTCGTACAGCGTTAGCTCCTAAACCCTGGCCAGCGATCTCAAAAGTTGAAATTGGATAATAGATTCCTGGAGGATGCCCAGTTTTTCCACTCGTAACCCCTCCTCCCTGCACCGCATCAGCAGTCATTCCATATCCTGCTGCACCCTCTTCAACGATTCCTCTTGCAAAAGATCCGAGAGCAACAGTTCTATAGATTGCCTGCATTTGCGGTATCAGGAAATACCATGGAACATTCCTTGAAAGATAGGGATCCTGATTTCCAACCCAGCTCTTTTCTGGAATCTTGAACTCTATCGCCTTTACAAATCCCTCGTTCACAGTTTCAGAGTATCCGATTATTTGTGTCATTACAACCCAAAATCCACCCATGAAAGGCGAAATAGCTCCATTCCATGGCCATGGACCTGTGCCAGCAGAACCCTCGAGATCGACGATCCATTTTCCGTCAGCTGAAATCGTAATTTCCATTGGAAGTGTGTGAATCCAGTCATCCCTTGCATGTGGTTGCCAAGCCTCGCAAATAAATGGGGTTTCTGAAAGCGTTAAACAACGATATCTACCAGGTACGAGTCTCTCTTTTGTTCTTGCCAAGTAATCTCTTCTCGACTTTTCGATTATTTCTCTTATCAGCTTTATGTAATAATCTACGCCAACTCTGCTTACAAATTCCAAAAGCATCCTTTTAGCCATCTCATTTCCGGCGAATCTCGCTTTTTCGTCGAGGTCAAAGTACAAGGGAGTTCTTACACCTCTGCGAGATCTCTCGTAGTAATGTGGAAATAGCTTCCCGTCCCTCACCACGAGTTCGCATTCCATGTATAGGCCATCTTCAAACCTTGAACTACTCGTACATATGTCGTGTCCAGGGGTGTTGGCTCCTATGTCTACTTGATGTGTAACAGATCCTATCCAGCCTACAAGAGTGCTCCCAAAAAACATCGGTGTTATCGTGTGCACATCAGTTGTGTGAACATTTCCGAGCGCGGGATCGTTGCCGATGAAGTGATCTCCATCCTTGATTCCGGGATTATCTTCGTAGCCCCTTCTTATCATCCACTTGATCTCCTCTCCCATCGTGTGCACGTGCACTATTATTCCAGTGGACAAAACAACGGAATCGCCTTCCGGAGTGTATAAAACCCAGCAGGTTTCGCCTATGCTCCTTGTAATTGGCGAGGCTGCGATTCTTGTCGCCGCTTCTCTTGCAAGAACCATAATAGCTCTCAACTGCGATCTTTCACGTTCCCATCGCAAAGGATTGCTTTCGTAGAGTTCTAATTTTTCTAATCCCCAGTAGTGCCCAGTTTCAGCATAAATTTTTTCAGACTCTTCGAGCAACTCGAGAAGAGTCTTTTCTCCAGGACCAATACCCATAATAATTAACATTTATGAGCATGTTAATCTGATTTGTTGCATATTTTGCTCACAAAAGCTCATTAAAAAATTAAAATTAGGGCAAAACAACTTCTTTGTAGTTATCCCTTATGACACGCTTGTTTATCTTGCCAACACTCGTTTTTGGAATCTCGTTAACGATATAGACTCTGTCAGGTAGCCACCATTTTGGAATTACACCAGTATTAACGTATTTCTCAAGCATGAAATTTCTTATCTCTTCTTCAGTAGCTGTTTTTCCTGGTTTCAACGTTACAACAGCAACAGGTCTTTCGCTCCATTTTTCACTTTTAACAGCGACAACAGCGCACTCGTTCACCGCGGGATGAGTCAAAACAAGCCCTTCAAGTCTTACAGAGCTTATCCATTCCCCACCGCTTTTAATCACATCCTTGGCTCTGTCAAGGATCATCACGTATCCTTCTTCATCCCATACTCCAAGATCACCAGTTTTGAACCACCCATCTTCAGTCCATGACTCTTTTGTTTTCTCCGGGTTCATCCAATAGCCTTCAGTAAGTCCCGGACTTCGTATCATGATCTCTCCAAGCGTTTTTCCATCTCTCGGCACTTCTTTGCCTTCCATATCGGTTATCTTAAGCTCAACCAGAGGCGCGGGAAGTCCCGCTTTGTTAAGAAACTCAACCTGTTTCTCCCAGTTCCAGTTTAGCATGTGATCTTTAAGCACAGCAAAAGTGAAACCCACGCCTTCTGACATGCCAAACGCCTCAATCATCTCAATTCCCATCTGTTTTGCTCTTTCAAACAGAACCCTTGGCGGATGTTCACCATCGCACACAAATTTCAGCCCCTTCAATGAGTCCGCGTATTCTCTGCTTTCAGGAACATCTATTAGCATTCTGAGAAAAACAGGAACTCCAGCTGCAAAGGTCACTTTCTCTCTTTTTATCAACTCGAGCATAGTCTTTGGCTCATACCTTCCAGGCAATACTTGCTTCATCCCGAACATCGTTGTGAGATAAGGAAAAGTCCAGCCCATGCCATGGAAAAATGGCGGGATGTGCATGACAACGTCTGCTGAACTAAGCCTTGTGGGCGAGTGGTTAATCGAAAGGCTCAGGCCATTTATGATGCACTGGAGCAGAATTGCCCGGTGCGAGAAATGAACTGCCTTTGGCAGACCAGTTGTGCCAGAGGTGAAGTATATGCAAGCTGTCTTTTCCTCTTCGAACTCGGGAAACTCGTAACTGGAACCGCTTTTAACGATGTCTTCATAGTAGTAAAGTGGTTTTAACGAACTTTCAACCGCGTCAATCGAAATCCAGCCCTTCACGCTTGGAACGTGTTGTGCAATTCTCTCTACGAGAGGCAGAAAGTCTTTGCTGAAAACAACGTAATCGTCTTTCACATAGTTCATCGTGTAAACAATCTCCTGCGGAGAAAGGCGAATGTTAACAAAGTGCAAAATAGAACCCATCATTGGAATTGCGAACATCCCCTCGAGATAATGCGGCGAGTTCCAGTCAAAGAATGCAATTTTTGCATCCTTTATCCCCAAATCTTTCATACCGCTTGCAAATTTTTGAATTCTCTCGTAAAACTTTCTGTAAGTGTATCTGCCATCTCTCCAGACTATCTCCTTTTCTGGATAGCTGTGCAGTGGAAAGTAGAGCGCCTTCTTAATCAAAAGCTCGTATCTCAGCTTCATGAAATATATGTTTTTGAGCATTATAATATTTTTTATCATCAAACTTGCTCAAAATAAAAACACTTATGAATCTGTATAAAAAATTATTGATATTTAATTTCCTCTGCTGGCTCAACTCCAATCAAATCCGAGAGCTTTCCTTCTGGTTTCTCAGCAAAAACCGCCTTTACTCTCATCCCAACTCTGAGATCTTCTGGTTTTATGTTCAAAACAGGCAAAACAATTTTGGAGCTCGTCCCTTCGAACTGAACGATACCAAGAATTATTGTCTCCCCCTCTTTAAGCACGCCCATCGCCACAACGTCCATACCCGCGATTACGACTTTGCCTTTCTGCAACGGCGGGGAAACGAGAAACGCGAGCAATTTTCCATAATTGCTGACAAAAACTCTTTCAGTGATTTTTTCAAAGCATCTACTGCAGATTTCTCTTGGAGGAAAGTAAACCCTACCGCAACCTTTGCACAGAGTCCCAAGCAACTTCTTTTCTTTGAGTTTCTCCACAAACTCCTCTATATATCCTTCCGGAGCCTTCCAGCGATAAGCTCCAACGCTCCATTCGCCAAAAACCCTTTGAGTTTCTTTAAACTTTTCCCTGATCATTTTACCACCTCTTCTTCGAATCGGAAAGAACCGCGACTGTGTTGAACTGCACTTGCCCACCCCATGCATGTGCAACTGCAATGCGAACATCCTTTGGTACTTGATGCTCTTCCGCTTTGCCCGTTATTTGCAGAGCACATTCGAGGAATCTCTGCAAACCTGAGCTGCCAATCGCATTCGTAGCATTCACACCTCCTGAAGGCGTTATCGGGAAATTGCCATCGATTTCAGTTACCCCTTCTTCAAGCGCTTTCCAGGCTGTGCCTTCGTCAAAGAAACCAAGTTTCTCGCTGAACATAAGCTCCTGATGCGGAAAAGGTGAGTAGATTTCAGCCATGTCTACTTCCCTTTTTGGATCCCTTATTTTTGCCCTTTCATAGGCCTTCTTTGCAGACAAAACGCAACCAATCTGTTCGCTGTAGTCAAGGACACCAGTTCCCTGATAAGATTCACCCTGGTCTGCTTCCTCATCAGCAAACGCCGCAACGCTAAGAACCCAAGCGACTTCTTTGATTCCAAATTTTTTAACCGCATCTTCACTTGCAAAAATCACCGCGGAAGCGCCATCGCTCGCTGGACAAACGTGACCAAATCTCATTGGCCAGATCAACATTTCAGTCTTTGCTATATCTTCTGGCTTGCAATTGGGCCATTTAAGATGCGCGTATTTATTCTTTGCTGCATTTCTTCGGGCTTTTGCTGCAACCATGTCATAGTGTTCGATTTTGCAACCAGAACGGGCCATGTATTGCGCCGCCTGATAAGCTGAGATCCCTGCAGCTGCACCAGCTAAGCCCATTATTGCAAAAGATCGCATGTCGAGTCCGAGCTTGAACATGTAGCTTAGATTTGCAAACGCAACGTGCAAAAGCCCGGTAGTTGCGCCAGGTTCTGCGCTGTCGCTATGTTTCTCCCATGCGGTTGCGAGAACTACGTCGTACATACCAGAAGAGACCATGTAATACCCGAGATGCGCGACTGAACCGCCAACAGTACCACCTGTCGCAACTCTCTGCATAGGTTTCCCAACCGCGCCGACGTATTCAGCAAAGATCAAATCAGGATGTGCAATTCCACCAAATCCCTGCATGTTCCCTACTGCGAAAGCCTCGATATCCTCGATACCAATTTTAGCATCTTCGATTGCGTTCCAGACCGCTTCGCTTACCATTTCTGCCTGATTTACGTCACTTCTCCTTCCATGCTTCGTTTGCCCACAACCAATAACCGCGACTCTCTTCATAGCTCACCACCCAAAATCAAAACCGCATTTTTCTGCGCAAGCAGCCCCCATTGAGAATGGACCAAAGCCCTTCTTGCTTTATCAAGTTGGTTCTCCGCTTCACCTCTTATCTGTTTCACAGCCTCAATTAATCTGTAAAGCCCGGTGGCGCAGATCGCATCTCCGCAGAGCACGCCGCCGCTAACGTTTACTGGGAACTCGCCATCTTGCCATGTAACGCCGTTGTTCACAAGGCTTTTTCCCTTTCCCTCTCTTGCAATTCCAATCGCTTCATAGATCATGAGTTCCTGATGAGAAAATCTCTCGCTCACTTCTGCAAAATCCAATTCGCTGTAATTCGAAATCCCTGCCATCTTGTAAGCTTGTTTACAGGCCATTTGCAGCGATTTCATAGTTGCAATATCTCGATCTCTGAAGTAGTTGTCAACAGCAACTCCAACACCTTCGATCCATACTGGATTGTCGGTTATTTCGTATGCAACGTCTTCGCGGGCGAGAACAACTGAGGCGACACCATCGCAACAGGGAGCAATCATCAGCTCCCTTAAAGGCTCGGCGAAAATTTTTGAGCTAAGTATTTCTTCCAAGTCAACGTCAGGCATTCTTAAATAGGTGTTTGGATTTCTCGATCCATTTCTTAGATTTTTGTAGGAAACGTAGGCAAGATCTTCTTCGCTTACATTGTGGCGTTTCATATAACTTCGAGCTTGAATTGCTGCGAGCGTTATGTCGTTCAAAAGTTCATTTTGTCTGTCTAAGAGAGGATCGAGCATGTAAAAGCTCACTTGATGAGGATTGAAAATCGAGCTGTGCGTGTGTGCAGTGACAAGGGCGGTTTTATGATTTCCCGCGAGAATTCTCTGCATTGCATAAATTACTGCGAACAAACCATCTTCTTCGCTCTTGCTCTCATCCTTCAAATACGCTCCCAGCGCTCCGATAAGCATGCAATTCGATATGGTTCTACCATCGTAAAAGTCAGACGACGCGCTGATAACGGTGTCTATTTCACTTCTTTCGAGTCCAGCGTTTTTTAGAGCAGATTTTGCGGTATAAAAAACACTCTCTTCCCTCGTCATCTCGACGTCTTTGGAGAGAGGTAAGCAGGAGTAGCCAACAATCGCAACTCTCATTTTCTCACCTTTTTTACGCCGAGAATGTCAGAGAGATTGCCACTCCTTTCTGTATTCCAAACGATTTCCACCTCATTCCCTTCACAAACTTCTTCGAGAGAACGAAAGACAATCCTGGAATTCGTGTCAACTAATTTTACCAAGGCCAAATTTTCAGGATTTTCGAGCCAGATTTCGTTTCCATTTCCGTCAAGTTTAAAAAAGACTTTTGTAAAGCTCTCCACAACACCTCTGCCGCTTATTTCCACCAAGTTCTCCTTTCCGAGTTTTTTAAAACACTTTGGACATCTCGCTCTTGGCGGAAAAACTGTGTAACCGCAGTTGCATTTGGAGGCGATTAGCTTTGCATCTTTTAAACCCTTTAGAAATTCCTCGTGAATCTCTCCAACGCTCCATCGGAATCGGGCGACGAATGGGATACCCTCGTATCTCGTAACCATTTTATCACCGGAAATTAGTTATAATGAGCAAATATTAAAGTTTTCACGTATCCTTTGAGCATCGATGCTCAAGGCTTTTTTGTGAACTTCATAGTAAAGCTGTTTGTCGTTATGCTCAGCGAAAGATCCCAGTCTTTTGAGTAGTATTTCTCATAAATCGAGAGAATATGCTTTGCGAGAAACTCGCTCACCTCTCTTTTTCGCATTGTGTGTTCACAGAAAAACGTTATATTCGCTCCCTCTTTTATTATCTCTATGTAATCCGCCCTGTTCAAAATTGTCCATCCTCTTTTAACAGTCTCTAAAAATTCATCAAGGCTTATTTCTTGAAAGGGCTTTTTCAGAAACCATTCTACTGCGGTTTCCATTAAACTCTCCTTAATTGCTCTGTCTTTGTCTCCGAGGATCAGATAAAGGTATTGCGTTTTCCCGCATCCCGTGAAATCAAGATCGCGAATGAGTTTTATGAGCAGAATGTCATCTTCTTTTATTAAGTCCTCTTTTCTATCGAGGAGCCTTAAAGCTTCCTCAATGACTGCGTTCATACCGTTGAATTTCTCCTTATATTTTTCGATTATTTTGTAAGCTTCTTCACTAATTGTTGTCTGGATTCTTCTCTTAACCATGATAAAAGAGGATGATTGTTTAATAAAAAATTTTTGTTTTTCATAATCGCAGCTCATCCTCTACAACTCTCTTTTAATCTCAATACCGAGAATTTTTGCAATCTCTTCGAGTATAACTTTACACTTTTCAGAAGTCTGACATTAGCTGGAAAAGGACTCTCTTTTGCTTTAAAATTTTCCAGAAAGCTTAAAAAAGGTAAAATGCTTCCTACTCAATCTATCCATACACCAATAGAGTTAAATATGTGAAACATAATAATAATAGTGAGAGACATGAAAACGATAAACTGCAAAGCAGTGTCACCACTGATCGGATTCATACTCTTGATGGCAATAGTGATGGGTTTAATCGGCATTTTGCAATCAACCGCAGTTCCGCAGTGGAATAAGGCGGTTGAGGCAAAACATCTCAGCGAGTTGAAGTATGGGGTTGCGGATTTTAGCGAAGTTGTCTCGCTATCCGCTTCAACAGGAAATCCGGCAAAGATCGTTTTAAAGGCTGGTGTAGATTACCCGAATTATTACGTCCTTGTCTCCCCACCAAAAGCTTCGACAACGATTTCGGCAAAGGATTTGGGAATAAGAATTGAGGGAAACGTTTCGGTTGGTGGAGAGAGGCGAGAATTCAGATTGGAAAATACGACTTCCGCTATTATTGTCGAGCCCAATTATTTCTAT
>JAWBZL010000030.1:0-15039 GCA_038866255.1 Archaeoglobaceae archaeon | reverse complement strand
CAAACCCCTCAAAAAAGTCGAGCTTAAAGAAGGTGGGAAAGTTAAAGTCTTAATTGAGAAAAGAGTGTCCAAAAAATTTTACGAAATCCTTGAAAGACTTGAAAAGGAGGCTCCAAAAGTCGAGGACTCGTGGAGAGTTCTGGAGGAAAGTAGGAAATGATTGTTCTGGATACTTCTATTTTTGTAGACTATTTATTTGAGAAAAACGAGAAGAGAAAAGAGATTGCAAGGAAAATGCTTGGGCAACTTGAGGGAAAGGAAGTTGCAGTTCCTAAAGTTTTCTTAATCGAATTAATATCTATTGGAAGAAGACTGGGATTTAAAATTAAAAAAGAGGACGTTCTCGAATTTTACTCAGAATTAACATTTGTCGGCGAGGAGGAAATCATCGAAATTCTTTTTGACGTGGCTGAAACTGTTCATCCAAGAGCAATCGACGCCTACTTCATCGCAACCGCAAAGCTAACGAATTCAATTCTCATCACGAACGACAGAATCATGACTGAAAATGCCAAAAAGTATGGAATCGAGGCGTATTATCTAATCGAGGAATTCGATAAAGCGATTGAGAGAATTTCAAAGCTTTAAAAGAACATATAGCTACGGAAAAGTTTGATAAGGGGTTTCAAAAGGCAGAAAAAATTAGTGAAATCTATTCGAGTTTTTCTCGAAGAAAGGGGGATCATAACTGAATCACTTAATTGAGCTCGAAAAAATTCTTAAAAATTTGCCCAAACCCAAAATGAGTTCAAAAGATCTCGAAGAGGCTTATTATGCTGGAAAAATGCTTTATTGATGCCTCAGCGCTTTTCAAGTATGAAAACCAACGGAATGCATTTGCTTTGAGGCGAATTAAAATAGACAATTTTCTGGGGTTTGAAGAATTAAGCAAGGATGAACATAAAGATTTAGATTCTATTGAGGCTGAAATGGAGAAGGGAGAGAAATATAAGCTCGAATGAACTACGAAATTTTTCTAAGCAAACAGGCAAACGATTTTAGAGAAGTTGATGAAGCTTTCTGAGAACCCATTTTCAATCCCGTATAAAAAGATAAAAGGCAGAGAAAATACATATAGTATTCTTGTAGGAAAATACAGGATCATCTATACTCTAAAAAGGGAAGAGATCTGGATCCTAAAGATCGACAAAAGAGAGCGGGTTTATGAGCGAATATATAGGAAATCTCGATTTAGATCTCCAGCTCATGCGGGGGGAGGGATTCGAACCCTCGAACCCCTACGGGAGTGGATCTTGAGTCCACCGCCTTTGGCCACTCGGCAACCCCCGCTTTTAACTACGGATATCTAACATAGATATCAGCTTTTTGGTCATCTCTTAAAACCTCCTAATAAAAAACTCTTTCCCATTTTCAAGTCTCATCTCTCCAATCTCAACCGTGTCAAAATCAGAGAACGCAGACTCAAGTATTATCCGATCGTTCACAGTTTTAAGGATTCCCATTCCCAGATATTTTTTATCTTTGTAAAGTCCCACAATAAAGTTTTTAAGTTCATTTTCTGATAGAATAAAAAGCTCTTCAACTCCATATAGCTCCTTCAACTCCTTTAGAATCGTATAATCTGGATTGCAGGTCTCTTTTGTGCAAATTGTAAGAAACTCATCGCCCAGTTTTGCAAAGGAAACTTTAATCCCCAAAACGTTTTCAATGAAATCCGAAACATCCTTACCCTCGAATATGTTTGGCTTTATTTTTATTTCCCCTTTTCTGAATTCAAGAGTTTTGGCATTTTTGAGGAACTTCAGATAGGACTCATTTCTCGCTTTAGCCCTCTCGTTTTTATCTCTCTTTAGAACAAACCCCTTTTCAACCTCAAAGGTTTCCCAGTCAAAGTTTTTACCCTCAAACGACGCTATAAGGTCGGGATCGATTATTTCAAGTTTTGCGAGTTTGTATTCCTTTGCCCTCTTGCCTTTAATCCAGCCAGTTGTATCAACGATCTTTTTACCCTCCAGTTTTTTGATCTCTTTCCATAATTTTGCAACCCCTCGCAGACACTTTACCTCCCTCCCTTGAGGAGTTGTACTCCCAACGAAAAATCCATTTATTAACTCAACTTCCGAAAGACTTACAACGTTTTTTGCAAATCCATATCCCATCGCCCCTGCATGGACTATGTCTGCTTGCCCTATGTCCAAGTCGAGAACGTAAGCACCACCAACTTTGTTTGCTAAATAGACCGCAAGTGTAGTCTTTCCACTGTCCACACCCCCATAAAGGAAGAGAGTTTCCCAATCCATTTTTGCAAGCTTCATCCAGCTCTCAGGAATTGTTGAACAATCTAAAATTATAAAATCTCCATTTATATCTACCTCACAATCTTCCTTACAAAAAATTGGAACAAATCTGTCGCTGTTAAAAGATTTAATCTCAGCACCAACTACTTCAGCACAACCATTAATTTTCGCTTCACCTTTCGCAAGTATGGTTTTCCCTTTCTCAACTCTCATTTACCTCTTTAATTATGAGCCCCAGAATGTTGGGTCTGGCTTTTAGAGTCTTTGTAAAATCTTTGTCCCCCATTACTGCGAGGCTGAAACCGTCCCCAAAGTTATCGAAGTAGTAGTATTCAAAATCTTTCTCAGTCTCATTGAGATGGTAGAAGAAGTAGTTCTCTGTGAAGTGGATTCCCAAGACTTTCTCGTATTGGTTTGAAGTGAAGTTGTATCTGAAACCTTGGAATAAAAAGTCCACTATGCCTACAAAGCTCTGGTTTGTCTCGCCCGTTTGAAGATACTTTCCGCTTTCGTTACCAAATGTGATGAATGCGAAAACAAAAGTATCATTCACCCTATTAATATAATTGCTGTAATTACTCTCAATCCCTTTCTCAGCGTATTTTGCAATCTCGAGAACTATTGGTGCATAGCCAACAATTAGGGGCGAAGTTTCACTTACCATCGCAATACCGTATCTGGAAAACTGAACTGTAAGGTTTCCAACCTTGTAGTCAGATTCCTTTGCAAAGTAGACCCTTGATGCATTATCGTTAATGAAATAAACAGGGTAATGACTATATTCCGCAAGCATTAGCTCTTCGACACCATGTGTTAACTCAATAACTCTTCTGTCCAAGTATGGCGACCTGAGAACTGTATAGAGCTCATTCTGAGTTAGATTCACGAGCGGGTCATTGTTTCCAAGTTTTTTTGAAAGAATGCTCAACTCTGTTATGTTGTAGTAGAAAAACCCTCCCCCTTCGGGGGCGATTTTTATCCAATCTCTGAAATCCTGTAGATATAGCTTAATCTCTCTTTTCTCATTTTTTCCTCCTCCCGACATGTAAGCGAAAACTGATCCGAGCATAATGAATGCAAGGATTAGCGCGAGTATTCTTGCAGATCTCCTCTCAAGTCTCGCAGGCATGAAGGCTGTGGAACTTTGGAGTATAAAATGTTGCGGTAGTTGAGAAACTTTTGCTTGATAGGGGGGTAAATTTGATAAAAGATATTTAACGCCCAAGTATTTTTCAGATATGAAGCTCGTCACATGTGGGCTTCCATATGCAAATGGAAAGCTACATATAGGTCATCTCCGGACATATATCCCCGCGGATGTGTACGTTCGATATCTCAGAATGATGAACGAGAAAGTCATATTTGTATGCGGTAGCGATTGTCATGGGACACCAATAGTTGTGAATGCCGAGAAAGAAAACGTTAGCCCGCAGGAACTTGTAGATAGATACCATGAGCATTTCCTGAGGGTTTTTAGAGAGCTCAATGTGAGCTTTGACCTCTTTGGAAAGACAACCGAAAGCTATCACCACAGGAGAACAAAGGAAATCGTAGAAATAATGATAAAAAATGGTTATGTTTACAGTAAAGATGTTGAGCTCGCGTATTGCGAAAAGTGTAATCGTTTTTTGCCTGATAGATACGTGGAAGGAATTTGTCCCTATTGCAAAACCCCTGCGAGAGGTGATGAGTGCGATCAAGGATGCGGAAGACATCTTGAGCCTGGAGAAATCCTTGAACCTAAGTGTAAGATCTGTGGGAACAGGGCGGTGTTTAGAAAACAAAAACATTATTTCTTCAAGTTAACTGCATTTGAGAACTTTCTAAAAGACTATCTTTCAAAGCTTTCTGGCACTGAAAATGCGTTGAATTACGCAAGAGAATGGATTGGAGAGCTTAAAGATTGGTGTATAACCAGAAATCTGGAATGGGGGGTAAAGTTCCCACTTGATGAGAACCTCGTGCTCTACGTTTGGGTTGACGCACCCATTGGCTACATTAGTTTTACAGAACAGTTTACCAGAGATTGGGAGAACATTTGGGTGAAGGGTGGTGGCGAAATAATCCATTTTATTGGACTTGATATAGCTTATCATCACTGCATTTTTTGGCCGGCAATACTTAGGGCAGTAAATTACTCGCTGCCAGCTGCGGTTGTTGCAAGTGGCATGGTGAAAGTTGAAGGTAAAACTTTTTCAAAGAGCAGAGGTTATGTTGTCTGGGTCGAGGATGAGTATTTGAAAGCCGGATTCAACCCAGATTATCTGCGATACTACATTGTTAACTATACAAGTCATGAAAAAGACCTCAACTTCTCCTGGGACATCTTAATGGAAAAAGTCAACAACGAAATAATTGCAACTCTTGGTAACTTCTTGTTTAGGATTCTGAGCTTTGCTTGGAAGAATTTTGGGAAAGTTTTAATGGATGTTGATAGAGAAATAATAGAAAAAATAGATGCAACAAGGCGCAAAATTTGTGAGGCAATCAGAAAGTGGGAATTCAAGGTAGCAAGCGATGCTATAATGGAACTTGCAAGCTTTGGAAACATGTATTTCCAGACTTCAAAACCTTGGGAACTATTAAAATCAGACCGAGCAAAGGCGATGAAAGTTGTTGCAAACGCATTGCAAATTGCAAAAGCGCTGGCAATCTTAAACTACCCAATTATGCCAAGAAGCATGGAAAGAATTGCAGAAGCAATGGGGCTAAATCTTTCCCGTTGCACTCTGGATTCCGCGACTGAAGTTGAAAAAGAGATGGAGATAAAAAAGCCAGAACTTCCATTTACTAAAATTGAAGCAAAGGACATCGAAATTGTAAAGAGAGCTATAATAGAAAGATTTCAGAATAAGACCGAGATAACAATTGAGGACTTCAAAAAACTTGATATAAGGATTGGAAAAATAATTTCGGCTGAGAAAATAGAGAAAAGTAAAAAACTTCTAAAACTCTTAGTTGACTTGGGTAACGAAAAAAGACAGATTGTTGCAGGAATTGCAGAAACTCACTCTCCTACAGAATTAATCGGAAAAATGGTAGTAGTTCTTGCAAACCTAAAGCCTACGAAGCTTATGGGGGTTGAAAGTCATGGAATGATACTTGCTGTTGACATTGATGGTAAAGCTGTGCTTATAACTCCAGAAAAAGAGGTTAGAGTTGGAGCAAGTGTTAAGTAAAATTTTATATTTCTTGTAGTTGAAGAAAAATCATGAAGAAACTAAAAATCGTTGTTGAGAATGTAAAAGGAGAATGCTATGCAAATTACAAAAAAGGCGACGAAATTCGAGTCGAGGATCCGGTGATCGAAGGAAAGATTTGCATCTACGCCTTTTCAGCTTTAATTCCATACATAACCGCGGCTTATCGCGAAACACCGAAGGAGGACTGGATAAACCTCGTTGAAAAACTGCAATGCCCTGATCCAGAGAACTGTGTAACTTTCAGGATTGAGAGATTGAGCGATTAGCCTCCCTTTTCGCAACACGAGAAATTAAATACGCGAAAACCCCAGCACCAAAGCCGTTGTCGATGTTCACAACCGCAACTCCCGAAGGACAGCTTTGAAGCATCGCAAAAAGCGTCGAAATTCCCCTGAGATTGACTCCGTAACCAATTGAACTCGGAACCGCAATAACGGGTAAATCGATCAGACTCGCCACTATCGATGGTAACGCCCCCTCCATACCTGCGACAACGATTACGCTGTCGACATCGCTTTTTCTTATTTCTCTTATTGGCTCAACTATCCTGTGCAATCCTGCAACTCCGATGTCGTAAAAAGTCAGAGTTTCGAGTCCAAGAAATTCTGCGGTCACTTTCGCTTCTTCAGCCACAGAAATGTCAGCGGTTCCCGCGGTAAGAATTGCCACTTTTCCCACTTTCTCATTTGCTTTTCCAAAAGTTGCTGTTCGCGCAATTTCGTTAACTTCAGCACCAAGCTCTTTAAGTGCGAGCATCTGTTCTTTGTTCAGTCTCGTGAAGAGAACAGGTTTATCAATCTCTTTATACTTCTTCGCAATTTTGACAATGATCTCTACTGATTTCCCCTCGCCAAATATCGCCTCCGGCTTCCCTACTCGCTCCTCCCTTTCCAAGTCAAGTTTAACGAGGTTTTCAAGATAGTCTTCGAACCTCGTCATGGTACTCCTGAATGGATTTGACTTTCAACTCCCCTTTCTTTACTGTCTCAATCGCCTTTACAGCAGCGATCGCTCCAGGGATCGTTGTTATGTATGGTACCCCATACTCAACAGCAGCTCTGCGTATTTCGTAACCCTCTGTCTTTCCAGTTTTACCGCTTGGGGTGTTTATTATTAGATCTATCTGGCCATTTATTATCATGTCCACGATGTTTGGCCTCCCTTGGCTCACTTTAAACGCAACCTCAACTTCAACGCCGTGCTCCTTCAAAAACTTCGCGGTCTTTTCAGTCGCGAAGATTTTGAAACCGAGCTCTGCAAATCTCTTTGCTAAGCCAATAATTTTTGGCTTATCCAAATCTTTTACGCTGATCAAAACGTTCCCAGTGAGCGGTAATCTCATCCCCGCGCTAAGCTCGGCTTTGTAATATGCGATTCCAAAGTCGTAATCGATGCCCATGACCTCACCAGTCGACTTCATCTCAGGGCCGAGAACTACGTCAACGCCTGGAAGCTTTATGAAAGGAAAAACCGCCTCCTTTACCGCGACGTGCTTCATAACAGGCTTCTTCAGGTTTAGATCTTTTAGCTTTTTACCCATCGCAACCTTTGTGGCAATCTTTGCTAACGGAATTCCCGTTGCCTTGCTCACAAAGGGAACTGTTCTGCTTGCCCTTGGATTCGCTTCAAGCACGTAAACAATGCGATCCTTTACAGCGTATTGGACGTTTATCAGCCCTTTAACCTGTAATGCAAGCGCGATTTTTCTTGTGTAATCTTCTATTGTCTCCATCATCTCCTTCGAAAGCGATATCGGTGGTATAACACAGGCAGCATCTCCGCTGTGAACTCCTGCTTCTTCGATGTGCTCCATTATCGTTGGAATAAAGACATCTTCACCATCACAGATCGCATCAACTTCGCATTCGATCGCATCTTCGAGAAACTTGTCTATGAGCATTGGTTTATTCTCGCTAACTTCTATCGCTTCTCCAGCAAATTCTTCGAGCATTCTTTCATCGTAAACAATCCTCATAGCCCTACCACCAAGAACGTAGCTTGGTCTGATGAGCACAGGGTAGCCGATTTCCTTCGCAACTTTCTTCGCCTCTTCAATGCTGAACGCAATTCCGCCTTTTGGTCTCGGGATCTTAAGTTTTTCAAGCAGCTCGTCAAATCTTTTTCTATCCTCCGCAATATCTATCGAATCAACTGAAGTTCCGATTATATTTGCTCCACATCTCTCAAGATCTTTGGAAATATTCAAAGGCGTTTGTCCGCCGAATTGAACAAAAACACCTTCTGGTTGCTCGTTCTCATAAATGTTCATCACATCTTCGCATGTAATCGGTTCAAAGTAAAGTCTGTCCGCGGTGTCGTAGTCTGTAGAAACCGTTTCAGGGTTGCAGTTTACCATGATCGTCTCGTAACCCTCCTCTTTCGCGCTAAAAACAGCGTGAACACAACAGTAATCGAACTCGATTCCCTGACCAATTCTGTTTGGTCCTGAACCAAGGATCATGACTTTCTTCTTCTTTGTTGGCACCGCATCGTTCTCCTCCTCATAGGTTGAGTAATAATAGGGTGTCTTAGCTTCGAATTCAGCAGCACATGTATCGACCATCTTGTAAACCGCTTTAATGCCCTTGGCTTTTCTGATTCTCCGAACTTCGAATTCTTCCGTTTTGAAAATGTATGCAAGTTGTCTGTCTGAGAATCCGAGTTTCTTTGCCTCTTTAAGAACCTCTGCCGGCAAATCCTCGATTTTGAACTTTCTTGCATAGTCTTTGAGCTTCTCCTCAAATTCCACGAGGTTCTTGATCTTCTCAAGGAACCAGGGATCGATGAGAGTAAGCCTGTAAACTTCTTCAACGCTAAAACCTTGCTGGAAAGCATAGCGTATGTAAAAAACTCTGTCATGTCTTGGAAATCTTAGTTTCTTAATTATTTCCTCTCTTGTAACCTTTTTGTCCTTTCCATCGCAACCAATGCCATGTCTCCCAATTTCAAGGCTACGCAAGGCTTTTTGTAACGCCTCCTCAAAAGTTCTGCCAATTGCCATCACTTCGCCAACGCTCTTCATCTGCGTCCCAAGAATTGCATTAGCGGTCGGGAACTTGTCAAAAGCAAACCTCGGCACCTTTACTACGACGTAATCTATCGTCGGCTCGAAGCTTGCTGGAGTTTCTTTTGTAATGTCGTTCGGAATTTCATCCAGTGTATAACCAATCGCAAGCTTCGCTGCTATCTTTGCAATCGGAAAACCGGTAGCTTTTGAAGCAAGTGCAGAACTGCGCGAAACTCTGGGATTCATCTCTATTGCAACCATTCTCCCATTCTCCGGTTTAATTGCGAATTGGATGTTGCTTCCTCCAGTTTCGACGCCGATTTCCCTTATTATTGCGATTGCCGCATCTCTCATCCTTTGATACTCGTAATCTGTAAGCGTTTGCGCGGGAGCGACAGTTATGCTATCTCCAGTGTGAATTCCCATGGGATCGAAGTTCTCGATAGAACAGATTATAACAACGTTGTCCGCAAGATCCCGCATCACTTCGAGTTCAAACTCCTTCCAGCCGATTACACTCTCTTCGATAAGCACCTGTCTTATCATCGAAAGCTTTAGACCCTTTGTTGCAATTTCCCTGAGCTCTTCCCTGTTGTAAGCTATCCCTCCACCTGTTCCGCCGAGTGTAAAAGCTGGACGCACTACAACTGGGTAACCAATTTCTTCAGCAAATTCAAGCGCTGAAGCAACGTCGTTCACAGTTTTACTCCTCGGAACTTCGAGACCGATTTTAAGCATGCACTGCTTGAAAAGCTCCCTGTCTTCTGCTTTCCTTATCGCCTCCGCGTTTGCTCCGATGAGTTGAACTTCGTAATCCTTAAGGATTCCCATTTCGTCAAGCTGAACCGCAATGTTTAACGCAGTTTGTCCGCCGAGAGTTGGCAAAATCGCATCTGGAGTTTCACGTTCAACGATTTTCGCGACAATCTCTGCAGTTAGGGGTTCGATGTAAACTCTATCCGCCATCTCCGGATCCGTCATTATTGTCGCGGGATTCGAGTTAACGAGCACAACCTCGTAACCTTCTTCTCGAAGGGCTTTACAAGCTTGGCTTCCGGAGTAATCGAACTCCGCAGCCTGGCCAATGATTATTGGTCCGCTACCTAAAACCATGATTTTTCTCAAGTCTTCTCTCTTCGGCATCTTACCACTCTTTCAGCAATTTTACGAAATTGTCGAAGAAAAAGTAAGTATCATGAGGCCCGGGACCTGCTTCTGGATGATATTGCACGGTTATTATTGGCAATTCCTTATGTCTAAGCCCTTCAACGGTTCTGTCGTTCAGATTGATCTGAGTCACCTCGAAATCCCTGGAAAGTGTTTTTTCATCGACTGCGAAATTGTGGTTCTGGCTTGAAATGAAAACTCTTCCAGTTTCAAGATCCTTAGTTGGCTGATTACTGCCATGGTGGCCAAATTTCAGCTTGAAAGTCTTTGCCTTAAACGCAAGTGCAGTTAACTGATGACCGAGACAAATTCCCGCTATTGGAATCTTTCCAGCGATCTGGCGAATAGTTTCTATAGTCTCCTTCACCCTCGCAGGATCTCCAGGACCGTTGGAAACGAAGACACCATCGGGATTCATTTCGAATATATTCTCCGCGGGAAAGTTGTAGGGCACGAGTGTCACGTTTATCTCTCTTTTTAGTAGCTGTCTTACTATGCTCATCTTAACCCCGCAATCGATGAGAACAACTTCGAATTTACCATCAACGTCAATTCTTTTTGGATTCTTGACGCAAACCTTGTCAACAAGATCAACATCGGAGATAAAAGGTTGATCTCTTGCCATTTTTATCAACTTCTCTTTCTCAATCCCTATTCCAATCGCAGCTTTCATCGAACCGTAAATGCGTATCTTCTTCGTCAGCATCCTCGTATCAACGCCTTCTATTCCAACGATTTCATAGCTCTTCAAAAGCTCTTCAACGCTCATATCACTCCTGAAATTGCTCGGCTTTCTGCAAAGCTCTCTAACAACAAAACCCTCGACTTTAACTCCATCGCTTTCAAAATCTTCCCTGCAAACACCATAGTTTCCGATAAGAGGGTATGTCATCATCAAAATCTGTCCCTTATAACTCGGATCCGTAAGCGCTTCGACGTAACCGGTCATAGAAGTGCAGAAAACTATCTCCCCAAGCGCAGTTTTTTCAGCGCCGAAGGCTTTACCTTCTACATAAGTTCCATCTTCAAGCGCCAACGCAGCTTTCATAAAACCTCCCTAAGCTCTTTAACAACATCTTTAAGATTTGGAACGTCAAAAAATCTTATTCCAGTTATCTCGTTGCAAAGAGCCATATACAGGTTCGAGATCGTAACCCTTAGATTCTTGGGCAACTTTGGCGGAACTCCAACGATCTCTCTCCAGTTTTCCTGCCCTTTAAACTTCTTTATTTTTTCATACCATTCAGTTTTTCTGTAATAAATGCGTAAAAACTCCTTGCTGACTTCAAATCCCTGAAAGCTGAATCTACACTCATCAGGAGTTCCGACTGCATCAACAACCATAAAATCGCGATTCTCATCGAACGCAACCTCTATTTTCCCGTCCTCATTCTCAAGTCCAACTTTTGAAACTCTCTCTGTTATCAAAGCATCGATCTTCAGCGTCAGAGCTTTTAGCTTTTCGAACTCCTCATCGCTCAATCCAGAGATATCTTTTGCCTCTTTTTGGCTTAAATATCGATCCACGTCTTCGAGTTTTGTGCTGAAGTCAACTATTGGCTTTTCCAGCTTCATTCCTGCCCTTATATCGCTGAGCCCTAAGTCCTCGGGTCTGACTTCACCTTTTTCAACCCTTCGAAGTAAAGAAGAGCCCTCGGGAATCTTGTTGCGGTAGATTATCTCTAAAGGCAGCAAAAAGTTTCTCCGCTCTTTTTTGAATACAGAGTAATCGTATCCATTTCTTTTCTCTGGTCTAAGCACTCTAACGAGCTTTACCTTCATCCTGTTCGTCACCGACTCGAGCTCTTCGAGTCTCCTAACTTTTTCACCTTCCAGTAGTCCGAAGTAGTGCGTCTTTATTCCAATTTCCTCTATCTTTTCAAAGAAGAAGGCCGAGATTAAGCAAAGCGATGCTCCTTTTCCCTCAATTCTGTCAGGCATCTCCCCATAGTCAAAGACTGAGTAGCGATTTGAAAACTCAAAAATACCCTCTCCAGGTTTTTTATATGGCTCTCTAAGGATGATGAGATCCTTTACACTGCCCATAACCCACCTCTTCATCCGCTTTCAGAACCTCCTCTTTCTTCTTCTTCTGATAATCCTCCACAGCCTTTTTTATTTTTTCGTGCTTCAATGCAAAGATCTTTGCGACTGCCAATGCAACGTTCTCTGCCTCGAGAACGAGCATCGGTGCAACTCCTGATGGCATTCTTATACTTGAGAATAAATCAATCCAGTTATCTCGAATTGGTGGCGAAGCTAAGACTGGCTTAAGAGTGTTCGCATCCACAAAACCGCTGAGTGCGTTGCTCCTTCCAGCGATTGTAACGAAAACAACTTCTTGATCCTCGTACTCTTTCAGGATCCTCAAAACATGATCTGGCGTTTTATGAGCGGAAGCTATTCTTAAGTCGCATTCAATTCCAAAGAGCTTTAGCTTCTCCTCAATCTCTTTTCCAAAGTCTAAATCTGCTTTTGAGCCCATCAGTATCACGGCCTTCATTCCAAACACCTTTTTTTGCGATTAGCCTTAGAAACTTTAGCCTTGCATAAGTGTGGAGATTAAAAAAGTTTCTTCCAATTAAAAGAGGAACGAATATCTAAATAAGCAATAGCGCAGTTTTTTGCAGTATGGGGCACATCAAGACCGTCGTTCTGAAGGTTGACAGAGAAAAGCCTGAAGAAGAAAAGATTCGCATTGCTGCAGAGGTAATTCGTAAAGGCGGTCTTGTTGCGTTTCCGACTGAAACAGTTTACGGATTGGGAGCAGATGCATTAAATGCTGATGCAGTAAGGAATATTTACTTAGCGAAGATGCGTCCTCTTGATAATCCCATAATAGTCCACATTGCGGATAAGGAAGAGATTTACAGAGTTGCGAAAAACATCCCAAAAAGTGTTGAAAAGCTCATAGATTTTTTCTGGCCTGGGCCTTTGAGTCTCGTTCTTGAAGCATCCGAAATTGTGCCAAGAATAACAACTGGTGGACTTGAAACCATAGCGGTAAGAATGCCAAGACATCCAGTTGCTTTATCTCTGATAAGGTTTTCGAGAACACCAATCGCTGCTCCAAGTGCAAATTTGGCTGGCAAACCAAGCCCAACACTGGCTGAACACGTAATAAGAGATCTATATGGCAGAGTGGACGTAATAATAGATGGTGGACCAACGAATATTGGTGTTGAATCGACCGTTCTGGATGTTACAAGAGATCCACCACAAATTCTACGACCCGGCGGAATTACTTATGAAGAGTTGAAGCAAATTCTCGGCAATGTTAAAATTCATCCCGCAGTATTGGCAGGGAACGAGATTGAACTTAAGGAAGCTCGTTCTCCGGGAATAAAGCACAGACACTATGCCCCCAAAGCTGATATGATCGTTGTAGAAGGGGAACTTGGAAAGGTCGTTGAAAAGGTAAAAGAATTGGCGGAAAAGCACAGCAAATCAGGTCTAAAGGTTGGAATTCTTGCAACTGAAGAAACCCTGTATGAATATAGCAACTTATGGCTTGTTAAATCTCTTGGAAGTCGTGAAAATCTTGAATCCATTGCCAAAAATCTGTTTAAACTCTTGAGAGAAATGGATGAAGAAGGTGTTGACATTATAATTGCGGAAGGATTTCCACAGAAAGGCATAGGGCTTGCAATCACAAATAGGCTGAGAAGGGCTGCGAATTACAACATCTTGAAGCTCGACTGAAAATTGACAGTTTTTATGATTGAAAATACGTTTTTAGATATTCTTATAAAGTAATGGACGAAAAAGAGAGGTGCAGAGTCTTCTGTTGCTCGCTTCAATAATCATAGCCTTATCTCTTGCAAGAAAGCTTGGAATTGGGATCTCATTGTTCATAGCTTCGCTAATAATTGGAATCTCAACTATGGGTGTTAGTTTTAATCTTCTGAACTGCTATCTTCAAATTCAGAGCTTTGAGCTCATGCTTCTCGTTTTTCTAACATACACGCTTGCAAATTTGATGGACACGGTTGGAATGCTTGAAAAGCTTTCAAAATCCTTGAACGATTCTTTTGGTTCGCTAAGTATTGCCTTGATCCCTTTAATAATCGGCTTAATCCCGATGCCTGCAGGAGCGCTCATTTCGGCCTCGATGCTTTTGCCTTTAGCGAAGAACTCGAAGATCTCTCCAGAAAAGTTAACAGTCATCAACTACTGGTTCCGTCACGTTTGGACACCAATTTGGCCATTATATCCTTCTGTTATCATAGCTTTAGCAGTGCTTGGTATGCAATACGAGAAATACATCACTGCAACTTTTCCAGTGGCACTGACTTCTTTTTTAGCAGGTCTTTTTTTGCTTAAGGGTTTGGATTTCGATTTTAAAGTTGGGAAGTCAAAAGAGGCTTTTTTGAACATATATCCGATAATCCTATTGCTAATTCTTTACTTCACCACAAAAAACCTTTTGCTGTCAATTGGGTTCTCAATACTGTTGGTTTTGATTCGCAGTAAATTGAGTGCTTCAAATCTTAAAAAAGTTCTGAAAAAGTCCTTTGATCCCAGAATTCTTGCTCTCATATTTGCAGTAGTGGGTTACAAGAACATAATACAGCTTAGCAACTCTGCAAAAATTCTTTACTCGGAGCTTAGCTTTATGCCGGTCGAAATAACTGCTTTTTTAGTTTCATTCCTCGTCGGCTTCTCTACGGGAATAGAGATGAGTTACTCCTCTATTTCGCTTCCAATCTTCCATGAGTTCGCAGAAGAACGGAAAAATCTTCTCCTTCTCATCTCTGCAGGTTTTTTTGGCGTAATGCTCTCTCCTTTCCACCTCTGCTACGCTTTAACTGTTGAATTCTTCAAGGCAAATCTAATGAGCTGTTACAGAGTGCTAATCAAACTGAGTATTCCATCTCTGGCTTTTCTTTGCCTAATTTTCGCAGTTGTTTAAAAAATTAGATCTTGCTCAAAATCTCCTCGAGCATCGCATAGTGCATTTCCTTGTCTTTCGTCAGATTTGTGAAGCTGAACTTTGCATGCGGATGATAGAATTCGTCGATTGCAATCGTTGTTATGCTTGAAAAATGCTTCAGTGCTGAGAGCATCCTCGAGAGATAATAAGGCAGGAAGCCCAAGAACAAAACGACGTCAAAGCTCTTTCCGTTTGGCTTGAAATCTTCGTCGAGCAAGAACTGAGTTATTTGGTGCAGGGTGTATGTTTTGAACAACGGTTTCACACCTTTTTCGATCAACGGTTTGCTTGAACCGCCGGTTGCAATCACGGGAATTCCCTTTTCGTAAAATTTCACCGCGATCTCTACCAACTTCTCCTCCCTGAGCAAAACTCCGCCAGTTACGAGCACTGGATTCTTAGCCTTCTTTATGAGGTTTGCAACGACGACAGGCTTCACGGCAGTAGCCTCTTTCGAAACCTGCACATCAG
>JAWBZL010000029.1:0-15549 GCA_038866255.1 Archaeoglobaceae archaeon | reverse complement strand
CAAAGAGTTTGCAAACTCCGCAATTCTCAATCCCTCAGCAATTCTCGGCTCGGGAGTGTAAAGCTTTTCTGCAAACGGCAAGTCTTTCCGCTCATATCCTTTTTCAAGCAAATCCAAGCAAAGTTGAGCTTTGCCGAGTGTATCGGTTACAAAAACCTTGTCTCCCGGTTTTGCTCCGCTTCTTGTAATAATTCTCTCTGCCCTTCCCACTGCGAATCCGGCGATCGTTAGAATGGGGGCAAAGTCTACGTCGCCACCAGCAACCTTCACCCCAAACTTATTTGCCCACTCCTTGATTCCGAGCATTATTTTTCTGAACAATTCCTTGTCAGCGTTTTTCATCGAGATAGAACTAAGAAAAACAATTGGCTTTGCACCACTTCCGGCAAGATCTGATAAAGTGACCGCAACAGCCATTTTTCCAAATTCCTCGGGTTTCATGAACTTTGGAAAATCAGTTACCTCGTTCACTGTATCACAGCTTACCACGAGATACTTGCCACAAAAACTTAGAAAAGCTGCGTCATGTTTTCCAGCTGGAACGTCGATGTTTTCTTTGCCAAACATTTCCTCAACTATTTCAAGAAGTTCGAACTCTCTCATATTCATAGGGAATTCTGCTCTGCAGATATACTTCGTTGCAAAAGATTTTTATCTAACTTTCAATTCTGGAAAGAATGGCCATAGTAAATCCTGAAGTAACTACTTTTAAAAATTTGGTCACACAAAATTTAAATTCAGCACGGTAACCGGAATTATTACTTTGGGGTGCAAAGTATGGGAAAGATAAGAAAGCTGCAAAAAAGAAAAACAAATCCGAGGCTCGTAAATCTTATCGATTTGTTGCTGAATGAAAGTGCAAAAAATAATTCAGGTGTATGGAAAGTTGTCGCCGAAAAGCTTGCCTCCCCTTCGAGATCTTGGGTGGAGGTTAGTTTATCAAAGATAAACAAATACGCAAAAGAAGGTGAAACCATCGTAGTTCCCGGGAAAGTCCTTGGAGGGGAAATAAGCAAAAAAGTGAAAGTAGCAGCATTTGGTTTTTCAGAGAGCGCGAAATCCAAGATTATAAGTGCTGGTGGGGAGTGGATGAGAATCGAAGATTTGCTAAAAGTAAATCCAACGGGTAGCGGGGTTAGGATTATCGCTTAGGTGGGAGTATGAATATAAAAAGGGCGCTTGAAACGCTTGGGGGGGATTACACTGTCATCGACGCCTCAGGACATGTGCTTGGAAGGATCTCAAGTGTAATTGCAAAGAGGTTGCTCAATGGAGAAAGAATAGTCGTTGTAAATGCAGAAAAAGCTGTTATAACTGGTAAAAAGGAGGATGTTTTTCAGAGATATAAAGAAAAATACGATAGAGGTAGTAAAGAAAAAGGCCCATACTTTCCAAGACATCCCGAAAAAATTTTCAAAAGAACTGTTCGTGGTATGCTTCCTTGGAGTAGTAAGCGTGGAAGAGAGGCCTATAAGAGGCTCAGAGTATTTATTGGGGTTCCCGAAGAGCTAAAAGGAAGAAATTTTGAGAGAGTCGAGATGGCAATGCTTGAGAAAGTTTCAAAAACAGAGAAATTCGTGTTTCTTTCGGAAGTTAGCAGACATCTGGGGTGGGCTGAGTGAAAATAGTTGTGACAAGTGGTAAGAGAAAGACTGCAGTTGCGAGAGCTGTAGCGAAAGATGGGATTGGTAGGGTTAGAGTGAATAAGATCCCCATCGAGATATTCCCACAGGAGATTCCAAGGAGAATGATGCTGGAACCGCTGAAAATAGCCAGTGAACTTGCAAAAAAGGTGGACATTGACGTAAGCGTAACAGGTGGAGGTATAGTTTCACAGGCTGAAGCTGCAAGAACAGCGATTGCAAGAGCCCTGGTAGAGTTTGGCGGTGATGAAATAAGAAAGGCGTTCATCGAATACGATAGAACGCTGCTTGTTAACGATGTCAGAAGGAAACTTCCGAAACTTCAGGGAGGGAGAGGGGCAAGAAAAAGGAGACAGACATCCTACAGGTGATACCCCTGGTATCCCCTGTGAGTGATTTTCCAATCCGATGCTTTTCCTGCGGAGCTGTAATAGCTCATCTATATCCAAAATACCTCGAATTACTGAAAAGTGGAAAAACTCCCAAACAAGCTCTTGATGAACTGAAAATACAGAGATATTGCTGTAGAAGAATGTTTCTGACTCATAAGTCCGTGATTGGTGAGATAGCAAGATTTAGAGGGGCCGTGGGGTAGCCTGGTATATCCTTTCGGCTTTGGGAGCCGGAGACCCGAGTTCAAATCTCGGCGGCCCCATTTAAAGGGGTGATGGGCATTAAAGATGACTTTCCATTCAAATATACGAGGTTTGAAAAAGCCCGAATAATCGGGGCAAGAGCGTTGCAGATAGCGATGGGAGCTCCAATTTTAATAAATACGGACAAGACAGACCCAGTTGAGATCGCGCTTGAGGAATTTGAAAAAGGTGTAATTCCTATTACTGTAAAGAGGAGGATGAGCCGTTTTGTTTGGCTTGAAAAACACGAAATCTTCTGAGGTGATTTTTTGGTAATAGAAGATGTTCGCTACCGGATTATTTTTGACAGCAGGGGAAAAGAGACAGTTGAATGCGAAGTTGAAAGTGAAAACGTAGTTGCAAGAGCTTCAGCTCCAAGCGGGGCTTCGACGGGGAGTGGGGAAGCAGTTGTTGTTAATCCATGGAAATTCAAAGAAGTTGAGGAGAAGGTTTCGAAAGCCCTTATAGGGCTGAGCGTTTTTGATCAGGAAGAAGTTGACACTCATCTGAGAGAAATTGATGGGACTGAGAACTTTGCAAACATTGGTGGGAACTTCGCAATTTCTGCGAGCATCGCAGTTGCGAAATGCGCATCAAAGATCCTTGATTTACCACTTTGCCTTTATCTTGGCGGAACTTTCGCAAAAGAGATCCCATACCCTCTTGGAAATGTAATTGGCGGGGGAAAGCATGCTGAAGGCTCTACAAGTATTCAGGAGTTTCTTGTAATTCCAATTGGTGCAAAAAGCTTTTTGGAGGCACAAAAAATAAACGCAGAAGTACATAGAGAAGTTAAAATAGAACTGAAAAACAGGGGGCTTTTCTTTGCAAAGGGCGATGAGGGGGCATGGGCGGCCAAAATAGATGATGATGCAGCCCTTGAAATTCTTTTAAAAGCCATTTTAAAGGTTGAAAAAGAGCATGGAATCAGTATTAGACTCGGAATCGATGCTGCAGCAAATGAGCTCTGGGATGGAAATTATTACGTGTTTGGTGGGAAGAAGTTGAAAAGAGAGGAATGGCTTGAGCAAATTCTAAAGCTTGCGAACGATTACGAGCTTTTATACATTGAAGATCCTTTCCATGAAAACGACTTTGAAAGCTTTGCCGAACTTACAAAAATTGCAAAATTTATGGTTTGCGGAGACGATCTTTTTGTTACAAATGTAAAAAGGCTCAGAAAAGGTATTGAGCTCAAAGCAGCAAATACACTCCTCGTTAAGCCAAACCAAGTTGGAACTCTTACAGATACTTTTAGAGCTGTTAAAATGGCAAGAGAGAGTGGTTACAGCATAGTTGTTAGCCACAGAAGTGGGGAAACAGAGGATAACTTTCTTGCACACATTGCAGTTGCTTTTAACGCAAAGTTAATAAAGACGGGCGTGGTTGGAGGGGAGAGAATAGCGAAACTTAATGAAATGATCAGAATTGAAGAAATGCTGAATGCAAAAATGGTGAAACTATGATGGAAGTAGGATACGAGTATCTAATTCCCCCAGAAGAATACTTGGCCGCAGGAGTTCACATTGGAACTCAAGTAAAAACTGGAGACATGAGGGAATTCATTTTCAAGGTTAGACAGGATGGGCTATACATTCTCGACATAAAGAAACTCGATGAAAGAATTCGAGCATGCGTTAAGCTTTTGCTGAGATATGAGCCTTCAAAGATTCTGCTCGTTGCAGCAAGGCAGTATGCGCACAAACCAGTAAAGAAGTTCTGCGAAGTCGTCGGCTCTAAGTTCATCGTTGACAGATTTGTTCCCGGAACGCTTACGAATCCAAATCTCCGAGAATACACAGAACCAGACATAGTGTTTGTCAACGACCCGGCAATAGATAAGCAGGCAATTGCAGAGGCAACAAAAGTCGGTATACCTGTAATAGCTTTCTGTGACACAAACAACTCTACTGCAGATGTGGACTTGATAATTCCAACAAACAACAAGGGCAGAAAAGCTCTTGCCTTGGTTTACTGGCTTATTGCAAGAGAGATCAAAAGGGCAAAGGGAGAACAATTCACATTAACAGTCGAAGACTTCGAGGCGGAGCTTTAGATTTAAATACTTCCGAAATAATTTTTGCTGTGTTCAAAGCCGAGCTTCATGTTCATTCAAAATTCAGCGATGGGAGAGATAGTGTAAAAAGGATTATAGCCTCAGCTTTGAAAAAAAGAATTGATGTTTTATCAATAACAGATCACGACACGATTAATGGATCGCTGGAGGCAATTGAAGTCGTTGAAGCGGAAAAATTACCCATTATAATAATCCCCGGTATCGAGGTCTCAAGTTCAACTGGACATATACTTGCTTACGGGATCTGGAAAGAGGTTGAGAAAGGTTTAAGTGTGAGCGCAACTTGTAGAGTGATAAAATCGCTGGGAGGTGTGAGCGTTCTTGCGCATCCATTTGATTTTCTGAGAAAAGGATCAATTAGACCTAAAGACTTTAAATTCCCGGACTGCATCGAAGTTTTCAACGCAAAGAGCTATTTCAATTCCTTTGCAAAATTCTTCGCTAAAAAATACGAGAAAAAAGGCATAGGGGGTAGTGATGCGCATTCAGCGAGCCAAATTGGTCTTGTTCTGAATTACATGAAAAGTGCAGATAAGGAGGGGATACTAAATTCATTTTATGATGGAAGAAGGCAGAAAATCATTGAGAGAGTGACATTTCTACTATCTCGGAGAGATCAAGAACTCTAATTCTATCTTTTCCAACTCGAGAAAAGTTGTATTCGCAAAATGGGCATGAAGTTATTAAAGTCTCCGCTTTTGAGATTGCCTCTCTTATTCTTTCTTCACAAATTGCAATCGATATTTCCTTAAACTGACTCCTTAAACCCCCACCAGCTCCGCAGCAGAGAGAGAATTCCCTGTTTCTCTCCATCTCAACAAGTTTTATTCCAGCATTTCTTATAACTTTTCTTGGATCCTCATAAACACCCATATGCCTTCCAAGATGGCAGGGATCGTGATAAGTTGCTTTAAATCCCAGATTGCCCTTAACTTCTGAAAAAACCATCGAAACGTGCTTGACTTCGAAGTTAAAATCGTAACCAAGATCCTTAGCGAACCTTGGATAGTCCTCGGCAATTGTTTTGTAACAGCCAGGACAAGATGTAATTATTTCTTCAATTTTTGCTTTTTGCCAAGTCCTAATATTTTTCTCAAAAAGAAACCTGCCCAAATCCTTTTGTCCCGTTCTTAAAAATGGTGAACCACAGCAAAATTCTGAAGAGCCAAGAACTGTGAATTCTATTCCAAGTTTATTGAGTGCATTAGCCGTTGCTTTCGCTATATTCTGTAGCTTATAGCTCGCAGTGCACCCAGCAAAGTAAAGTGTCTTCGATTTCCCCACACTAAATCCGAGCCACTCAGCTCTCCTCTCCGGGCTCCCCCCATAGGGGTTGAAATCTCTGTATGTCATGTCTCTCAGCTTTCTGTGCACGGGTAATGGAGCTATTTTTCTTTCAACAAACTCTCCCCTCTTTTTTTCCCACAGCTCTGTAAGCTTGATTCCAGCTGGACAGTAGAGTTCACAAAGTCCACAGAGACTGCATTTATAGAACTCCTTGAGAATTCGTGCATCTATTTTTTGTTTTTTATTTAATTCATTCAAAATTATAATTTTTCCTCTTGGAGATACAGATTCGATTTTCTCAACCCTGAAAACCGGACATATGTTGCACAGGCCGCATTTAATGCATTCCTTCATAAAAATTTCTCCGCAACTCTTAAAATTCTCGAAAATACGTTTGCTGTGGACTTTCCAGGATTCAGGAGATTTTTTGGATCAACTCTTTTCTTGTAATCCCTTAAATCCTTGTTGAATTTGTGAGGGAAAAGCATACCAGTTGCATAAACTCTACCATCAAACTTTTCCGCTACTTTTACGAACTTTAATGTTCTAAGCATGTTTCTGTAGCCTCCACCAAAGTATCCGATAAAAACAATCTCCTCCCTTGAAAAAACAGCTTCAATTCCCTCAGAAATCTTTTTTGCCTCCAAATAAAAAAGTTCTGCCTTCTCTTTTGGCACAACAACTTCGGAAAAAATGTGTTTCCCAGCACTTACAGCTTTTAGCGGCATAAGCCTTTTTTCCCACATTTTTTTACCCAAGTTTGTGCAATCTTTGCCGTTTTCAGAGCAGAGAAGGAGGGTGTTTTTCGCTTCAAAGCCCTCAAAAGCCATGAGCCTTTCATCCTTAAAAACTGCATGATAACCCTCTACCTTTGCCATCGCCTCACCAAAATCGCACTCAAGAGTCTTGCAGAAAATTGGCAAATCTTCTCTTAGCTTTATACAAGCCCTTACTATTAGCCCCGTAGTTCCGAAACAGCCCACATAATACTTTAAGCCATCTCCTTCAACCCTCCTAACACCCCCAAAATCCGCAACCTCGATCCAGTCAATGTTCTCAATTATTCCGCCATACTTCAAACTGCCAACCCCATAACCCCCCTGTGCGATCCAGCCACCAACTGTTGAAACATTAGCACTTGTGGGGTAAACTCGAAGAGCTTTTCCAATCTTTTTTGCCTCTCTCTCTATGTCCATCCATATTGCCCCGCTTTCTACGATTGCTGCGTTGTCGTAAAAGCTAAAGTTTGACATTAACTTAAAATCAACCACTATGCACCTTTTTAGCGGGATGCAGCCACCGTAAGCTGAGGTTGCAGCCCCTCTCGGCACTACAGGGGTTTCGTATCTTTCTGCGATTTCAAGAATTCTAAGAACATCTTCAATGCTCTTTGGAAAAACGATGCAAATCGGATTCTTCACGAATCCTGAAAGAATTCTGGGGATGAGAGAGAAATCATAACGATAAATATATACTATATGGGGATGCGTTTCGACTTTTCCTATTCTTGAAAGGGTAAACTGGAGAGCATCCACGGATTTTGATTCTCAGCAAACTTAAATAGCTTTTTGTATAACTATAAATTGTTTTTTTCTAAACATTCAAACCAAATTTCACTTTCCAGCGTTCAAACGCATTAAATCATGCTTTGTTATTATCCCCAAAATTTTTCCTCCTCCAACAACAACCACTGCTGGATGTTCGAGGAGAAGCTTTGAAATCTCTGAAATGTTCTCATCTGGACTAACACATGGAAGTGGTGCGCCCATTATATCTCCAACCTTTAGATCCTTCTTTCCGTCATAAAAAGCCTTAAAAATCTCTCTTTCTGTTATGCTTCCTACTATTTTTCCCCTTTCAACCACAGGCAACTGAGATATGCCCTTCTCAATCATCATTCTTGCAACCTTCGATATACTATCCGAAACTTCTGAAACGAGAACAGGAGAACTCATCACGTTCTTTGCCCTCTTTCCCTCAAGTTCATCGAGAGTTTTCAGGATTTTTTTAAGAAGAGATAGCTTGGGATCAAAGTTACCAGATTCAAGCTTTGCAATCAATGATTGACTCACTCCAACAAGTTTTGCAAGCTCTTTTTGTGTAATTCCAAGCTTTTTCCTCCTCTCCCTTATCTCCTCGATCTCAATCATTGATACTCTTCAGCATTAAAATTTAATTGTATTCTCTCCACGTTTTGCCACACTTTGTGCATCTGAAAAATCTAACCTCACTCTCATCCGCTGCCCTCAGCTGTCTCATCCACCAGAATGCCTCACTGTTTCCGCAAGCTGGACAGATTGCCTTTGTTGTCGGCAGCGTTTTTATGTTCTCTCCCTCAATCACCGGAATCTCCTCTTTGTTTTTTTCCGATTTTATTACCATTTCTTTGTTTTCAACATCTTTCTCGTATCCGCATTTCCTGCAGATGGCCTTGCTTCCAGAATAGCGCATTATGCTTTTACATTTCGGACAGAATTCCACGAAGTTTCACCTCCGCATCTCTTATCATCTTCTCATGATCAAAAGCAAGCTTTGGCAATTCTTTAAGATCAAAAAGAGCCACTTCTTTTGCATCGCTACCACTCCTCAACTCTCCCCCAACTGGGATTGTTATAAAGCAGATTGAAACATAATGTCCTCTTGGATCTCTTTTTGGATCCGAATAAACGCCAACAAGACTGTGAATTTTTACCTTTAATCCCGTCTCTTCTTCAACTTCCCTCAAAACAGCCTCTTCAACACTTTCGCCGTATTCAACAATACCCCCGGGTAAAGCGTAGTAGCCCTTAAAAGGGTCATTGGCTCTTTTAATTAGCACAATTTTACCCTTATAGGGGATTATCGCATCAACTGTAAGCGTAATAAACTTCATATTTCCAGAATCTTTGCTCGTTTCAAATACCTTTTCGCCTTTTCTACACACCATTCAACACGACCAACCTTTTCAATGCTGTGAGCATCGCTCCCTATGGATATCTTTATCTCCCTTTCCGAGCACTTCAACAGAAAGTCGTCGGGAGGACATCTGTGTCTTGAATTTAGCTCAATGGCAACTCCCCGAGACTCAAGAACGTCAAGCAATTTTTCTTCTGCCTCTTCATTTCTGTTACAGCTGAACATTTCCGAGAAAAGATGTCCGATGGCGTGAACGTCATAATTTTCAATACATTTTATAATTCTATCTAAACAATTAAATGTTCCATCGTGCACGGAAACGATGATCAAATCAAAATCAAAAAAAGGTCTGTAAATTTCTCCAAAACTGTTAACACTGCACTCAATTCCGCTGTAAATCTTTATCCCATAGAGAGCTCTTGCATTCTCAATTTCAATCTCTCGGAGTCTCGCTTTTCTCTCATCAAGACCAAAACTTAGCTCAATAGAGTGGTCAACAATCCCTACAGCTTTCAACCCGAGTTGTTTAGCTCTTTTTGCAATTTCCGCAACACTTGCTTTTCCATCTGAGTAATTTGAGTGCACATGCAAGTCAATCATTGAAGCTTTTCCTTTCTGAGGTCGATTATCTGCTTAATCTCCGGCCCCGTGGAAATGAGTGTTACAGGGACTTTTACTTCCTCCTCAATTTGCTCGATGAAACTCTTTGCTTTTGGAGTTAACTTCCCCCATTCCGTGACGCCGTAGCATTCTCTGTCGAGTTTATCAATTCCAGTGATTGCTATTTGTGTCGCCCCATTGATCATTGCAGAATACCTCGCAAGTTTTCCGTCCCAATAACCTACCCTTCTTCTCCTCCCTGTTACTGTTCCGTATTCAACAATTCCAAGCCTCTCCGCCTCTTCAATCGGCATCTCCGTTGGAAATGGTCCTGCACCAACTCTGGTGGGAAAACATTTAAAAACAACGATTACATCATCGATTTTTGTCGGCCCTATTCCAACGTCAGAAGCTATTGCAGAAGCTGTTGTGTCTTTGGAAGTTACATAGGGGTAAGTGCCATAATATAGGCTTAGAGCAAAACCCTGACTACCCTCAATAAGAACAAATTCACCTTTTTCGATTGCTTCATTTATTTCAAGCGGAACATCAGTCAGGAAGTCCTTCAATTCAGGCAAATCCTTTGCTTGCTTAGCAATCCTGCAAACTCTGTCAACATTTGCCGGCCCACAGCCCGTACCAGTAGTGCCAATCTTTTTTAGGTGATCCTGCGTTTTATCAAGTTCGCAGTGCTTTGATTCAATTATGGTGCATCTGTAGTCAATTTTTGCTCTATCTCGAACCTTCAGGAGCTCAACTTCCCTAAGAAAAACTTCTGGATTAACGAGAACCCCTGCTCCAATTCTCAGTTTTGCTTGCTTGTAAACAAATCCCGAGGGAATCATTCGAACCCCAAATTTCTGACCCTCGATTTCCACAGTATGGCCAGCATTCGGACCAACACCGCCACGAGCAATTATCGCTGGTTTATCAGAGTTCGCAATGTGTGCAACGATCTTACCCTTTCCCTCATCTCCCCAGAAACCACCAACGATCACAGTTGCAGGCATACAAAATAACTTCTCTGGAAATGTTTATTGATTTTACTGTTTCGCATTATTTGCAACTTTACTCCAAGGCTCCTTTAAAACAAAATTTTGATCATTTTAGAACCGCCCCCGTTTTCATCGCCCATATAAGAAGATCGAGTTCTGCAACGCTTTTCCTTATTCTACCCGCAATTTCTTGCATCTTTTTCTCTATCTCAAGGTATCTCCTTCTACTAAGCGATTTTTTTTCAACTCCGAGCCAGTCAAGGATGTGTGTGTCAAGGATTGCGAGATTTTTTCTTCCTGTATTGCGCAGGAAATGGCTTGCCTCCTTATAACCAAAACCAAGAATTTCGCGAACAAGAATATCCCTTGCGTCATCTGAATCCGGGATTCGAAGTTTTTGAAACTTTTGCATTGCATCTTTGATGTATAATGCCTTCTTCTTGTAAAATCTAACACCAGAGTTTCTTAAAAGTTCTTCAATTTTCTCTACGTTGAGTGTATAAAGATTCATATCTTCAAGCGCTTTTTGGAATCTTAATCCGGATTTTGCAGTTGAATTTGCAGTAGATATACAAAAAGCAAGCTCAGATTCAATTGTAGCCTCAATTTCAAGCTCCAAAAATGGTTTAAAATCAAACATAACGGTTCCATTCTTTCCCAGTTTCTCGAATTCCCTGATTCTCCTCTCTATCGAATCCAAAACGAATTGTGGCGGCTCAAATCTGCATTTTTTACATTTAATCGATCCTGAGATCTCTGACAAAGACACCCTCCCCCTCATCAATGTAACCAACTCTCTTGGCTCCAAATTTTTTAATCTCCTCAACCTCATTTTCCGGAGCAATTATTAGGAAGCCCATCCCCATGTTGAAAGTTCTATACATCTCCACATCATCGACATTTCCAAGTTTCTGGATGAATTTGAATATCTCCTGTGGCTCAAGTGGGGAATCTATGACGTATTTTACATCTTTTCTAAGTCTTTTCAGCTTTCTAAAAGCTCCACCTGTTATGTGCGCGAGTCCGTGGACTTCGCATTCTTTCAAAATTTCCAGAATCTCAATGTATATTCTTGTTGGTGTTAAAAGTTCTTCACCAACTGTTTTTTTGTCGAATTTGTCAAAGTAGCTTATATTGTTTGCTTCAATCACTTTTCTTGCTAAAGTGAGGCCGTTGCAGTGAATTCCAGAGCTTGGAAGTGCCATTATAATATCTCCTGGCTTCACAGCTTTTCCAGTGATAATTCTATCCTTTTTAATAACTCCTACTGCAGTTCCAGCTAAATCAAAGCCATTTATCATCTCGGTTAGCGTTGCTGTCTCTCCAGCGACGAGTGTAATGTTTGCAATTCTGCAACCTTCTTCAAGTCCTTTTGCAATTTCTGCAATTATCTCCTCATCGATTTTCTGCATTGCAATGTAATCCACCATCGCTAATGGTTCAGCACCAATTGCGAGCAAATCGTTGACGTTTGCAGCGACGCAATCAATGCCAAGAGTTGAATACTTTTTCATCGCAATTGCAACGAGAATCTTTGTTCCAACACCATCAGTAGTGATTGCAATTCCAAAATCCCCGCAGTCTATTACTCCTGCATAATGAGAAAGCAGAATAGGGCTTCCAAATCCCTTTCTCGTGTATTTGACTATTTCCGTAAGCTTGTTTATCGCCCCTTCAGTTTTCTTTATATCTACACCAGCCTTTGCATAGTCGAACTTCATATCAAGAGTTGAGAGAACTTTTTAAAAACTTATCAATTTTTTCCATGGATCTTAGAAACCTTGTAGATACGATGGAGAAAGAGGCGAAGAAGAGGAATGCACCAATTTATCTTCAACGAGTAAAACTCGAGCCATATCAAATGCTTATTGCAACAGTTTTAAGTTCGAGAACAAAAGATGAGCAAACATCCAAAGCTGTAGAAAAGCTTTTTTCAGTTGCAAAATCCCTTAAAGAGCTTGCTGAAATGAGAATCGAGGAGATTGAAAACCTTATAAAAGGTGTAGGTTTTTACAGGGTTAAAGCGAAGCGAATAAAAGAGATTGCAACAGTTTTAAAGGATAAAAAGTTTCCAGAGACACTTGAGGAGCTTTTATCTTTGCCAGGTGTTGGCAGGAAGACTGCAAACTTGGTTCTCTCCTACCTTGGCAAACCTGCAATCGCTGTAGATACGCATGTTCACAGAATTTCAAACAGACTTGGACTTGTTAAAACCAGAACTCCAATTGAAACTGAGGAGGAGTTGAAAAAAATTTTTCCAATTGATCTGTGGGAAAAAATAAATTCTGCATTTGTTGGTTTTGGGCAAACCGTTTGCTTACCAAAAAAGCCAAAATGCAACGAGTGCCCAATAGAGGGGGTCTGCAAAAAAATAGGTTTAAAATTATAGCGGCATCTCCTTGAGTCGGAGATAAAGAACATAAGCTGTGAGCGAGAAAAGTATTATGAGGGTTGCAAACATAATTACGTTTCCAATTTCGATGTTGAACATTTTGTTTATTAAATCCGCAATTAATCTGCCAGAAACAAGCATTGCAATATTTAGACTCATCATCATCAGAAAAATGAAAGTTAAACCCGAAAATATATTCCTCACAACTGGATTTAGCCCTCTCTTCTCTACGAGAATACAGCAAAGCACATCTGCTTGCTTTTTGGTTTTAATTGCGATTGCTAAAATTACTGCAAACATCGTCGCAAGTATCACTGCAGCAAAAAAATTGCCAATTGATGGGAAAAAGCTGAGAAGGTAGAGAAGCAATGAGCAGAGGAGAGTTGTTAAAAATATTGCAATCACATTTCTCATTATCCTGAAAACTGTAGCTTTTGCAAATTCGCTTGCTTTGCTTTCCATGAGTTTTGCGACGTTAGTTGAGATCTGATCAATGAACAATTTTACTTCTATTGGAACTAAGGATGAGATTTTTTCAGAGTAGCTCTTTTTCTGACTCAATTTTGAGGAAATGATGGTTCCAGTGATTACTGCAAGTGCAGAAAGAGTTAAAAACCCTGCTCCCACTAATTGGAGTTTCACGGCTTCATAGGCAATTACCATTCCAAACTCTCCAACCGAGGTTGCGAGAAAACCTATCCTTATCGATTCATCGAGACTTCTTTTGCTCGCAATCCACGTTGAGGTTGTAAAGGCAAAAAATCTACCAAAAACTATTAGAGGGATAAAAAAGAGGAGTAAAATATTTATTTCCTGTATTAATCCGGCCTCAAGTCCGAGGGAAACAAAGAAAAGTATTAAAAAGATCTCTCTTACTGGTTTCAAATATTCTCCAAGCTCAGAATTCCGGGGATGAGTTGAGAGGGCCAAACCCGCGGAAAAAGCACCAAGCGCAGGAGAGAGGCCAAAATATTTGGAAATCGTGGCGAATAAGAAAGCAGAACCAATAGCTATCGCAATTCCGAGTTCATTGGGCATTATGAGCCTGATAAAGAATTTGTTCAACAGCCTAATGCCTATGAGCGTAAGTGAAGCTGCGATTACGAGTGAAAAAATCACGAGTCTAATCATCTCTGAGATTGCAATGCCCCCAAATCTGAGTTGAGGTAGTATTGCAAGAATAACTATTGCGCATATATCCTCAAGAATCATAACCGTAAGAACGAGTTCTTTTATTTCGGATTCAAATTTTAGCTCACCCATCAGCTTGAAAATAACTGCTGTGCTGCTAAATGAGGCAATTACCCCTATAATAAAAATTTCAGCCCATACAAGTTTTAGCAAAGTTCCGAAGAGAATTGCAACAAAAAAGGCTGTGAAAAGTTCAAAGCTTAAAATCAGGATGGGTAACAAATTGATTCTTTTTATGTTCTCAAAACCTATTTCTCTGCCTATTTCAAAGAGCAGAAGTGTTATTGCAACTTCAGAAAAGAATTGCAGTATTTCAGCGTTTTCTTCAAATCTTTCGTGGAAGGTCAAACTAAGCACGATTCCAGCAAAAAGATAGCCCGCAACATGCGAAAAACCGATTTTGTTGAAGATAAAAGCAAATAAAGCTGAGAGACCAAGGATGACGGAGAGGAGAATATAAATGTCCATTGTAACTAAGCTTTTCACGCGAATTTTAATCCTTTCGAGAAACTTAAAAATACAGACTCACAATTTAGATCGATGGAGAGCTATGAGAAGTTGTTGGATAGGGCAATAGAGAAACTTTCAAAGAGAGTTGTTTCAAGAAAGGAGCGATTTGAAATTCCAAAAGCAATCGTTACCAAGGAAGGTGTGCGAACTATTGTAAGGAACCTCACACAGATCGCTAAAACATTAAACAGAAACGAGGAGCATATCTATAAGTATCTCGTAAAATCTCTTGGAACCGCAGGAATTATTGATAACGGCAGACTAATTCTTCAGGGGAAATTTACTGAAGAGGAAATCCAGAAAGAAATAAACGAATACGTAAAAATCTACGTCCTGTGCAGGGAATGCAACGCGCCTGATACAGAGCTAATAAAGGAGGAAAGAGTGCTTTTCATGCGCTGCCTTGCATGTGGCGCAAAACAACCGGTGAAAAATGTTTAGAATGAAGATTTACAACGTCCGTGGAGAAATTCTGGTAGCTGTTTGTGATTCGGAGATAGTTGGAAAAACCTTCTCAGACGGAAAACTTAGGATAGAAGTAAAAGAAAGCTTTTATGGGAATGAAGAATTCAAAGAAGAAGAAGTGACCGAAGCATTGAAAAAAGCGACGATTGCAAACATAACTGGTGAGAAAGCTGTATCTCTTGCAATAAAACTCGGAATTGTTGATAAAAAAAGAGTTCTTAGAATTTCTGGTTGTCCACATGCCCAGATGGTGCTTCTCTGATGTTTGCAGGTATAGATGTTGGAAAAAGGAGTTGTAGATTAGCTGTAATTGATGAAAAAATTATTTATATTGGTAATTACGAAAAAAGAAGACTTTCTGGAGTTGTAGCAGTCGGGATTGATGCTCCTCTTTCACTTCCTGAAAAGGGAACTTTGAGAAAAAGTGAAAAAGAACTTTTAAACCTCGGAATACGCCTTTTTCCTTCAGGAGCACGTTTTTTCATGCAGATTGCCATAAAAGGGATGGAAATTGCCGAAGAACTTAGAAAGGATGGATTAAAGGTTTTTGAAGTCTATCCGTATGCGACACGAGTTCTTATGGAGATAGCTCCAAAGGCAAGAAAGAGAACAAAGGAGGGACTTAAAGAGATAAGAAATGCTCTGAGCAATTATATCGAAGTCCCAGAGCTTGGTCATGATGATATCGATGCGGTTATCTCAGCCCTAACCGTTAGGGAGTATATGATGGGGAGAGGTTTCTTACTTCATGGTGAGATAGTTTTGCCGAAAGGAATTAATATCGAAACACCGAAGATAAACAAATGAACGAAAAAGGTTTGCTTGACCTTTTTGGTGCAATGAATTCTCTTACTGGCCC
>JAWBZL010000028.1:0-16972 GCA_038866255.1 Archaeoglobaceae archaeon | reverse complement strand
AACATTGTGCTTTTTTGCAACCTCTTCAATATTTAGTAACAATCCCTAAACCCTGAAAACGGGTATTGAAAGCAATTTTCGTGCGTAGCCACGTGCGGAGTCAGGCTGAAGTAACAATCCCTAAACCCTGAAAACGGGTATTGAAAGCATTTCTTTTGAGCCATTCGTGAACTTCAGCATCTATGTAACAATCCCTAAACCCTGAAAACGGGTATTGAAAGATTTATCGACTAAATTGAACGACAAGTCTTGCCACTCGTAACAATCCCTAAACCCTGAAAACGGGTATTGAAAGGATTTAAAGGAAAGTAATTTGATGTGGTTGTATTGGGTAACAATCCCTAAACCCTGAAAACGGGTATTGAAAGTATTGCATCAGGCGTTGTGCTCAATCCCGTCTTTACTCTCGTAACAATCCCTAAACCCTGAAAACGGGTATTGAAAGCTCAATTGCAAAATTTTCTGGGTATCGTTCTGGAATAGTAACAATCCCTAAACCCTGAAAACGGGTATTGAAAGTTTTCGAGATCTTCGATCATCTCAACATTGATTTTTATCGTAACAATCCCTAAACCCTGAAAACGGGTATTGAAAGACCGATAAGCTCACTCCAGATTTTCCGCATTTTCGTAACAATCCCTAAACCCTGAAAACGGGTATTGAAAGATATAACCACGTCATGTCTCCCACCACCAGTTTTTCGTAACAATCCCTAAACCCTGAAAACGGGTATTGAAAGAGCTATAAAAGCTATCCCAAGCCTCCGAGCTTGTTTCAAACGTAACAATCCCTAAACCCTGAAAACGGGTATTGAAAGGCGTCTGCTAAGAATATGTCATAAGTTCCTGCTGACGTGTAACAATCCCTAAACCCTGAAAACGGGTATTGAAAGCGTAACGCAGTATAGTTTAAAGCCGGCATCGCTACCTTGTAACAATCCCTAAACCCTGAAAACGGGTATTGAAAGATCGTATATCCTAACTCTTTCAACGCCTGAATGATTTCTGTAGCAATCCCTAACTCGATAAAAATCCTAATTGTTTTTCAGTTTAAGGGCTTCAATCAATGTAGTATGGCTTAGGGTGCTGGATTATAATTTGGCCATTATTCTGAGATTAATTTTAATAATGTTTATACTTTTCGACTCCAATAAGAATCCCAATGAGCAGCCTGAGCTTCTCCATATAGCACCCTCACCACCCTCTTAAGTCTACCAAAAAGCTAACTGTAGGATGTAGTTTGCAGAAGTCGCAAGCACTATCACCGAAAGGCAAAGCCTTATAATTCTTTCAGGAAGAAACTTTTGAAATCTCGCACCCAAATACATCCCAAAGAATCCTCCAATGCCAAGTGCAATACCTATTTTCCAGTCCGGTGGATAGCTGAGGGAGTAGTACACTGGAATGCCGAAAGCGGATGTCAAAAAAGTCCCAAGCAAAGTGGCGCCCGCAATTGTATAAATCGGTAGATTAAATATGCTGGTAAGTATTGGTGCTAAGATTGCGCCACCGCCTATACCGTAAATCCCTCCAATGACTCCGATGGCAAAGGAAATTAGGAAAAGTGGAATCGGGGGAAAAGAAAAAGTCTCTCCCCAGAATTCGTATTCTATCTTTTTTAGTCCAATCCTCTTTGTTTTAACTGTTGCCTCACTTGATAAACCAGAAACTAACATTTTTGATCTTTCTTTTCTTATTTCTCTGACTCTCTCTTTAAACTTTTTTTCAAGTTCTTTCGCAGCTTTGCTTGGTCGAACTACTGAGTAAAGAACTCTTAAACCCAGATAGAGCAAAACGAGACCAACAAAAAATTTAAAAAGTTTTGGATCAAAAAAATACTTTACTCTAAGATGTGCACCAATGAAAACGCCTGGCAAAGTTGCAAGAATCGTAATTGATGCTATTGGCCAAGCCATTCTATCTTCGCGAATGTAGCGATAGACACCGCTGGGGATAGCTATTAGGTTATAGACGAGATTTGTTGCGCTCACAGAGGGAGAAACAAAATTGAGGACGCTGACTTGAAAGGGTAAGAGCAAAAAAGCCCCACTCACGCCTGTAGGAGATGTGAAAAATGCCACCGCCATGGAAATAATTGGCAACAATATTAGCGTCAAGATCTCCATAGCCAATCTTATCAAAAGAATTAAAAACATTTATGTTTTTTATCCGATCAATCGATTAGCCCAAATGAGAGAATTCGAATAAGAAATATAAACCAGATGGAAGCTTTTATTATGAAGCTCGTAATCTCACTTGGCGGCTCTGTGTTTGGGAGTGATGCGGGGAGAATAAAAAAATTTGCCGAAGTTTTCGACAGAATATCTGAAGAGCACATTGTTTTCATCGTTGTTGGTGGTGGAAAGTTGGCAAGAGAAATAATTACAAGAGCCCGGGAGCTCGGGGCAAATGAAACCATGTGCGACTACCTTGGAATTGCAGTAACTCGGATAAATGCGATGCTTTTAGCTTTTGCGATGAGGAATTCTGCAAAAAAGATTCCTGAGAACTTTATAGATGCTGAAGAGCTTAGCAAAAGCTATAAAGCTGTGGTTATGGGGGGAACGTTTCCGGGACACACAACTGATGCAACGGCAGTCTTGCTTGCAGAGTTCCTAAATGCGGATCTCTTCCTCAACGCAACTTCTGTTGATGGAATTTATTCTGATGATCCAAATAAAAATCCTAATGCAGTTAAATTTGAAAAAATTTCGCCAAAAGAACTCGTGAAACTCATTGCAAATTCTTCTATGAAAGCTGGAGCTAACGTTGTGATTGATTTGCTTTCCGCAAAAATTCTCGAAAGGAGTAAAATTAGAGCTGTGGTTTTCAAAGGCGAGCCTGAGAATATTCAACGAGTCTTAAAAGGGGAAAAAATTGGCACAGTAATTGAGGACTAAATAACCTTTGTCGGGTTCAGAATCCCGTTTGGATCAAAAATCTTCTTTATTTCACACATTATTCTATACTCCTCGGGATAAAACTCTCTGAGCTCCTCCTTCTTTATCTCCCCTATTCCATGCTCACCACTTATCACTCCACCAAGCTGAATTGCTGCTTTTAATAACTCCTTTTTGAATCTCGGATAAAATTCTTTCCAGTTGTTAAAAAGAAGTGGATGTTGGTGCAGATTGCCATCGCCAGCATGACCGTAGGTTATAACTTCTATTCCATATTTTTTGGCAATTTCATCGCTTTTTTCCATGTATTCAGCGATCTGCGCCGGTGGAACGCTCACATCGAGGATTTCAATGATTTTTTCCTTCAAGCCAAGATATATTTTTCCCCTTAAATCAAGCAAATCCCTCTGCTCTCTCGGACTCGCAACAAACACATCAATTGCATTGCAATTGAAAGCGATTTCTGCGCTCTCCTCCGCTTCTCTTTCATTTTCAAAAATTGCAAGAATGTGCGCATCACCATTTTTACTAACCCATTTTTTCCCACTCACCTTTTCTCCAATCTCAACAGCCTTTTTTTCCATAAATTCGAGCGCTAATGGGGTTAAATGTGCCAAGGTTTCAATAACAAAGTCAAATGCATCCCTTGCTTTCCAGAAAGGTATTGCAAGCATGCTAATCTCTCTGAGCATTGGCAGAAGTTTAATTACTGCTTTTGTTATCACAGCAAGAGTTCCCTCGCTCCCAATTAGCAAGTGAAGCAAAGAATATCCAGAGGTATTCTTAATAATTTTCCCTCCGAGCTCCAATATTCTTCCATCTGGAAGAACTACTTCAAGTCCAAGAACGTAGTTTCTCATCACTCCATATTTTATTGCTCTAACACCCCCAGAATTTGTTGCGATCATCCCACCCACGGTAGCGTTTTCAGCTCCAGGTCTTGGAGGAAAGCTGAGCCCATTTTTTTCTGCCTCCTTAGAGAGTTCTTCAAGTGTAACTCCCGCCTCACAAATCGCAACTCTGTTTCGCTTATCAATCTCAACTCGCCTCATTCTTTCAGTGGAAATCAAAATTCCTTTTTTCGTCGGTATCGCTCCCGCACTCAGCCCCGTGCCACCACCACGAATGAATACAGGAATTTTTCTTTCATTCGCAAATTTTAGGATTTTTGATACTTCCAAAGCATTTACTGGTTTTACAACGACGAATTCCGAGCTTTTTGGAGCTATTGCCCTCGGCGTCTCATCGAGAGCGTAGCTTTCTGTAAATCCAAAAAACTCAATTTTATGCATTTCCAACATTTCTTCGAGGTCCATAACGATCCCTTAACTGAAATCTTCGAACATAAGAGCAGTTGAGACATGTAACAATGACTGCAGATTTGTTGATCCTGACTCGAAACTTTCCTCCACGATATGGATAGAGGCATTTTTTGCAGAAATAAATCCTGTATTTTCTTGGAATTCTAACCCGATATCTCATTGCTATTCTCTTTGCAAGCTCAATGTAACGTCTTGAAAGCTCGTAATCAATTAGTTTAAACTTTTCTGCTCTTTCAATGAGATATGATATTCTTTCCATTGCGATCGCCCTTTCCTTTTCCTTCTCTCTCCTGAGCATGCAAAAATTACGACAAAGATAAATAACTTTCCAACCACGCTCCGATATGAAATTTGATTCAAGAAAGTTCAAGGAACTTGCAGAGAAAGACTTTGAAAGAGCTTGGTTACTTGGTAAAGAGATTACTGGAACTCCAGAGCCAAACAGATCATATCCAAGACTGGGCTATCAACACGGAGAAGAGCACCCGCTTTTCAAAACAGTTGAAATGCTCAGAAGGGCTTATCTTTCAATGGGCTTCAAAGAAGTTGTTAACCCGGTCATAGTAGAGGACATCCATGTTAAAAAGCAGTTTGGCAAAGAAGCTTTGGCAGTGCTGGATAGATGCTTTTACCTCGCCTCCTTGCCAAAGCCAAATGTTGGAATTTCTGCTGAGAAAATTGAGAAAATAAGACACATTGCAGGAAAAGCTGATGAAGATGCTTTAAGAAGAATCTTTCACTCTTACAAAAAGGGAAAAATAGATGGTGACGATTTGAGCTATGAAATAGCAAAAGCACTTGGAATAGATGATCTAACCGCTATAAAGATCCTCGATGAGGTTTTTCCAGAGTTCAAGGATCTAAAACCTGAAACGAGCAAACTGACATTGAGGAGTCACATGACAACTGGCTGGTTTATCACGCTAAGCGAAGTAGCGGACAAGCTACCTCTACCAATAAAGCTTTTTAGCATTGACAGATGCTTTAGAAAAGAGCAAGGAGAGGATGCTACAAGGCTATACAGCTATTTCTCTGCAAGCTGTGTTGTTGTTGATGAGAACGTGAGCGTTGACGACGGAAAAGCAGTAGCAGAGGCATTGTTGAGACAATTTGGTTTCGAAAAATTCAAGTTTAGAGTTGATGAGAAAAGGAGTAAATACTACGTCCCTTCAACACAAACCGAGGTATATGCGTTTCATCCAAAACTCGTGGGCTCGAAAACGAAGTATAGCGATGGATGGGTTGAGATTGCAACGTTCGGCATTTACTCTCCAACAGCTCTTGCACAGTATGAAATTGAATATCCAGTTATGAACCTCGGTTTGGGAGTAGAGAGACTTGCAATGATTCTTTACGGATACGAAGATATAAGAAAACTTGTTTATCCACAACTCTATGGAGAAATAAGATTGAGTGATTTAGATATAGCAAGAGATATAAAAATCAAGGAATTGCCAAAAACTCCAATTGGTTTTGAAGTTGCGAGGAGAATAGTTGATGTTGCAGAGAAAAATGCAAATGTACAGAGCCCATGCATTTTCAAAGCTTTTGAAGGCGAAATTTATGGTAGGAAATTGAGTGTATTTGTTGAAGAGAATGAAGAGGGCTCAAAGCTTTGTGGCCCGGCTTATGCAAATGAAATCGTTGTGCACAAAGGGAGCATTTACGGAGTTCCGGAAACCGAGGAGTTCAAGCAACTGTTCTTAGAAGGAATTAGGACTGGAATCAGATACATCGATGCCTTTGCACATTTTGCAGCAAGCAAAATTGAAGAAGGGGCAATTGAGAATAAAAAAGAAGTTCTTGTCAGAATCAGAAATGTTGAAGGTCTTTCAAGTGTGAACCTACAAGTCCAAGAGAACGTGCGAAGATATGTGATCTGGAAAGGTGGGAAAATAGACGTTCGAGGACCAATGTTTGTAAAAGTAAGGGCTAAATTGGAATGAGAAGTCTCAAATAGCCAATTATTGGAATTCTTAGCTTTGCAACTCCAACTATCCAATCTTTTTGCACGGGCAACACTTTTTCTGTTCTCTCAGAAAAACGCAGCACGGCCAACTGATCCGGGACCCGATTTGCGTCACCCTGTGTTATATATCCATCGATTTCTGCAAAAGTATCCGAATATGAGAGCTTTCCTCCTGAAAGAACTGGAATTCTGTCTCCTTTCTCAACATAAGCGATTGCTCTATGTATTATTGGCTTTCCAAGTCCATTTGGATAGTAAACGATTACGTCACCATACTCTCCAAAGCTCTTGTAATCCCTTTCCTTCCCCTCAGTCCAAGTGATAAGACCAACCCTGCTTGGATGCATGAGAATTACAACATCGCCAGGCATTAGATTTGGTTCCATGCTTCCAGATTCAACTGCAACCATGAAAGGCCAGCAGCCGGTGATTGCAATTCCAATACCTATCACAAGGGCAACAATTGCTACTGTTGACACCAAATCCTTTATGAACTCGAGCGCCTTAGAGTTCTTTGCCATGAATGAAGAGTTGCAGAAAGTAGTTAAAAATATCGATCCTGTAACGATTGCAAAGAAGTTTCTCGTGATGGGGCACAACATAAGCCCTCAAGCAGCAAAAATGATATGCTCTTTTCCTGAACCCGAAAAGCTTATACTCGAGGTGTGCAGAATCGCAAAGGGAAAGTTCCTAATTTGCGAGGAAGATGTTCTAACAGGTATTCAGAATCTTGGAAAAGGAGGAGAGAAAAGCAAGGAAAATTTGAATAAACGAGTTTTGACTGAACAAAAAGTAAAGGTCTTGAGAGACTTAAAAAGCTCAATAGTGGAGGGGAAAGTTGAGGATTTTGTTGCATACTTTAATTCCAGACTGGAAAAGATTTCAAAGATATTGCGAACTCGAGTTCAGCCGACTCAGATCAAGAATCTTGGAAAACTAAGAGGAGAGAGTGTTACCGTTCTTGGACTCGTTTCAAATGTCTTTGAAAGAAAAGATTACTTCATTATAGAGCTTGAAGATCAAACAGGAGTTATTAACTGCATAGCAAATGGAAAAAACGCTGAAATTGCAAAAGAGTTGCTTGGAGATGAAGTAATAGCCGTAACCGGAACTCTAAAAGGGAGCGCGATAATTGCAGACAGGATTATTTTTCCGGATTTGCCCCTCAATGGAGATAGAAAGTCAATAGATTTCGGCATTGTTTTTATCTCTGACACGCACTTTGGTAGCAAAGGATTTCTCGAGCAAAACTGGCTTCAGTTTGTGAAATGGATAAACTGCGAGTCTGAGAATGAAGAAATGAACAGAATTGCTGAAAAAGTAAAATACTTAGTAGTTGCAGGCGATATTGTTGATGGTGTTGGCGTTTATCCAGAACAGGAAAAAGAGCTTGCAGTAATTGACATCTACCAGCAATATGAACTCGCAGCAACGCATTTTGATGTGATTCGAAAAGATGTTCAAATAATAATCTCGCCCGGAAATCACGATGCGGTAAGACAAGCAGAGCCCCAGCCACCGTTGCCAAGAGAGATCGAGACCCTTTTCTCAAGGAATGTTTTAAATGTCTGTAATCCAGCACTCGTGGATCTCGAGGGTGTGAAAGTTCTTATATACCACGGCAGAAGCCTTGATGATGTTGTAACAAAAATTCCAAAGCTCAGCTACGAAGTTCCACATAAGGCAATGGAAGAACTTTTAAAGCGCCGGCATCTTTGCCCGCTTTACGGTGGAAGGAGTCCAATTGCTCCAGAGAAGGAGGACTTTCTTGTAATAGATGAGATCCCTGACGTTTTGCACAGCGGACACGTTCACACATTTGGGACTGGATTTTATAGAGGGGTTTTTCTCGTCAACTCCTCAACCTGGCAATCGCAAACGGAGTTTCAGAGGAAAACAAATCTAAATCCGATGCCTTGCAACGTTGCTGTTTACCTTGGGGATAAAATTGCAAAGATAAAGTTTAATGGTGGTTAAATTGAAATATGCATTGCTTAGCTGGGGTTATGCAGAGCGCTTATGCAGAAAGGTTGCCAAACAAGTTCTTGAAGATGATTTCAAAGCAGAGAAAATCGTAGCCCTTGCCAAGGGGGGCTGGTTTGCTTCAATGCTTTTAAGCGATTATCTCGACGTTGAAGTTGTGAGTTTAAATCCCAGAAGTGATGAAAAAATCTTAGCAAAAAAAGCCTTGCTCGTTGATGATTTCATAAGCACTGGGAAAACGATGAGGAAAGCTATGAAAAGGGTGGAAGGAGAAGTTAAGACTTCTGCGTTGCTTATGTTTCAGACCTCTGATTTTGTTCCCGACTATCTTGGCGAGTATATTTCCGATGATATCTGGATAATTTTTCCTTGGAACGTTGTTGAGAACCTCTCTGCTTTGATTTTAAGAATACTTGAAAAAGGTGAGAACGATATTTGGGGCATAAGAAGTACGCTTTTTTCCGAATTTGGAATCGATTCAATAGCACTTGAAACAATCCATCCCTCAAAGCTTGAAGAAATTCTCGAAGTTCTCGAAAAAAGAGGAAGTGTTGAGAAGTTTAGCGACTCGGGAAGAATTTACTGGAGGTTGAGAAAATGATCGGGGTAATAGGGGGGACACATTTACTTGAAGCAGAATTTATTTCTGATCGCAAAGAAGTTGAAGTGCAAACCCCATTTGGCCCTGCAGAAGTCGAAATTGGCTATCTTGATAACTTTAAAGTTGCTGTTGTGCAGAGACATGGAAAAAAGAAAAATAGACCCCCACACAAAATTAACCATCAGGCAAATTTCTATGCTTTCAAGAGTCTTGGAGTTGAGAAAATAATTGGAATGGGTTCTGCGGGATGCTTGAAGGAAGAGATAGAGATCCCTGCAATAATAATCCCCCACGATTATATAGACTTCTTCAGCTGCGTCACAGTTTTTGATGACTCGCTTGTTTACATAACCCCTGGATTTGATGATGAGTTGAGGCAAGTTCTCATAAAAGCAGCCAGAAGAGTTTCAAGACTTCCAGTTATCGATAAAGGAGTATATTTTCAGACTCGCGGCCCAAGACTTGAAACAAAGGCTGAGATTGCTTTTGTAAAGAACTTTGCAGACTGCGTCGGTATGACTGCTGGGAGTGAGGCAACGATTGCAAAAGAGCTTGGACTTCGTTATGCAGTGATTTGCACAATGGACAACTATGCACATGGAATTAGGGGTTTGAAGATAGATTACGAGGAGATTGTGAGAAAAGCAAAGGAGAACGCGGAAATTTGCATCAGCGTCGTGGAGAAGGCGGTTAAATACTTAAGCACAAGCGAGAATCGAGAAAAACCTTGAAAAAATCAAAATTAAATGCGAAAAAGCAAAAAGGATTGCAAAGGGGATTAATTCAAGTTTATGAAGATTTATATTTTCAGAGAGGCTCAATCCTTTTGGTGATTTGATGCCGAACATCCTCGTTGAAGAGCTCATTCATACACCCATTGAAGAGCAAATGGTCGAACTCGTTGAGAGAAAAGGAATTGGACATCCAGACAGTTTAGCAGATGGAATTGCGGAATCAATGAGCAGGGAGCTTTGCAAAGAATACCTCAGACGCTTTGGAGTTGTGCTCCACCACAACACTGATGAAACTCAGATAATTGCTGGAAAAGCTAACCCGCAATTCGGAGGTGGAGAGGTTATACAGCCAATAACAATTGTTCTTGTGGGCAGGGCGACAAAGAAAGTTGGAGATGATGCGATACCCACAGACAGAATTGCTCTAAGCGCTGCAAAAAAATATATAAAGAGTGCAATGCGATACTTGGATCCAGAGCTGGATGTTGTTTTCGATGTTCATCTCGGTGAGGGGAGCGCGGATTTGCAGGACGTTTTTAGGAGAAGAAAAGAAGTTCCACTTGCAAATGACACATCCTTTGGAATCGGTTTTGCACCTCTTTCAGAGACAGAAAAGCTCGTTTACAATGTAGAGAGGAGAATTTATGAGGAGCTAAGAAAAAAGGAGCCAGCAATTGGCGAAGATGTAAAAGTGATGGGTATCAGAGAGAAGGATAAGATAAAGCTTACAATTGCAGTTGCTATGGTTAGCAGATTTTTGAACGGGATTAAGGAGTATGATGCGTTAAAAAATGAGGTTTCAAGCTTTGTCAGGGAAATCTCCACAGAGTACACTGAAAAAGAGGTTGAAGTTTTTGTTAACACCGCAGATGATTACGAGACAGGCTGCGTTTATCTCACAGTTACTGGGACTTCTGCAGAAAATGGCGATGATGGAAGTGTAGGCAGGGGAAACAGATGCAATGGCTTGATAACTCCGGGAAGACCGATGAGCATGGAGGCAACAAGTGGTAAAAACCCGATAAACCATGTCGGAAAGTTATACAATCTGCTCTCGAATATGATTGCTAAAAGATGCTACGAGGAAGTTGAAGGTATTAGGGAAATTTACGTTCGAATTCTGAGTCAAATTGGAAAACCCATCAATGAACCAAAAGTTCTAAGCATTCAAATAATTCCGATAAAAGGTTATACGGTTGAGAAAATGGAGAAAAAGGTGAAAGAGATAGCTGAGGAGATGATCGGAAAAATAACAACACTCACAGATAAGATCGTGAGGGGGGAAATTAAAACTTTTTGAATTTTTCTATAATTCTTCTATATATTTTAGATGCAGTCCTTAATTCAGAAACATAAACAAACTCATCTTCAGCGTGCAGATTTCCGCCTCCAGGACCAAAATAAAAAGCTGGAACTCCAAATTTTCTAACGTGTCTTGTATCACCAACTCCCAAAGAAAAAACTGCTCTGGGTTTTAAGTTCTCCTCTCTAATAGCCTCAAAAATTATTTTAAGCACTTTAAGATCGTCCTCAAGCTTTACAGTATCTGCAAGAATCCCATAAGCGGGAAGAAAACCTGAAACTTTAATTTCAACTCCTTCCTCTTGTAAACTGCTAAGTATTTCATCAACACTTATCCATGGAGCAAATCTCAAATCCGCACTTATTTCGCATTTTGATGGAACTATATTCCTTTTAATCCCCCCTTTTATTATCGCAGGATTAAAAACAGCCTCCCATGTTTTTATAATGAATTCCGTGTCCATAGAATCAAAGATTTGCCTGTATACTTCGTAATTTCCACTAATTTTTTTGAATTTTTCGACATTCTTAGCTATAAACATCGCAGACCTGAAAATAGCTCCTTCGCATGCGTCTCTCGATGCTGTGTGACCATCTTTACCATTAAAGCTGATATCAAGTGCAAGAACGCAGCCTTGAAGCACCGTAACCGAGTTGCAACAAGTTGGCTCACCAATAACTACGGCATCAGCTCTTTCTCTCTCAAAAACATGTTTTAGCCCATTTTTTCCTCCAACTTCCTCATCTGCTGTAAAAGCCAGTTTTAGACCAAAATCTACCTCGATTCCATTCATCGCTGCACAAATAGAGGCTATGCATCCCTTTGCATCACAACTTCCACGCCCATAAAGCTTTCCATTAACCATGATTGGATTTAAAAGCCTATCCTCTGCGGGAACTGTATCGAGGTGCGAGGTTAGCATTAAAGTCTTTTTTCCACTTCCAATTTCAACCAAAAGATTCTCTTTCCCGTCTTTTTCATAAACTCTTTTTTTGTAAGATGAAAAAAGCTCTTCGAGAAAATCAACCGCCTGTGAAGTGTCCCCAGGAGGATTTCTTGTATCTATTTTAATAAGAGCTTTCGCAATCTCTACCTCGTCCAATCAAGACACCTCTTAAACGCCTCCGGGAGTGTTTCTATTAAATGCATTGCCGTAAAATTATACCCTAACCTTTCAAAACACATATCCCCCGCAAAACCGTTTATAAACGCAGATGCACATGCAGAATTAAACGCGTTATCGTTGCAAAGCAGTGCTCCACAGATTCCAGCTAAAACGTCTCCAGTTCCTCCAACCGTCATTCCAGCATTTCCAGTTCTATTAAACTTCACCCTTACACCATCTGTGATTACATCTTCCTTTCCTTTCAAAAGTATCACTGCCCCGATTTTTCTTGCAACCTCCACAACTTCTTCTGGCTCTGCATTTAAGTATTTTTTTAATTCTCCCCTATGAGGGGTTAAAATTGCCTCAACTCCTTCGGGGATATTTTGCGTTATACCTTCAGCGTCGAGAACGACTTTTTTACAGCTCTTCAATATCTCATCAACGAATTCCCTAAAGTCATCATTTTGCCCAACCCCCATACCAATAACTGCTACGTCACATCTTTTTACAATCTCTTCTGCCTCTTTCAGGTTCTTTGGTGTTATTTTATCACCCTTCAGGCCTTTAACAATCAGATTTGGACTAAAACTGGCAACAATACTCTTTATACTTTCAGGAACAACTGTAATAACAATATCCGCACCAGCATGATACGCAGCCAAGCTTGCGAATGCAACTGCTCCAGTGTAATCCCCTCCTCCAATAACAGCGACTCTTCCATGCATTCCTTTATGAGCGTCGCTGAAGCGCTTGTATGTTTCTACTACATCGCCAATTCCGCACAACTTTTCAAAAGCAGCAGGAATTCCTATATCTTTTACAACCACTTCTCCACACACCTCTCTTGCTTTCAAAATTCCGGGTTTCATTTTGTGAAAAGTTATAGTTAAGTCAGCCTTGAAAACTATTTCATACTCTCCAGTGTCCGAATTAAGGCCACTTGGAACATCAACAGCAATTTTGAAAGCTTTGATGGAATTTGCGATCTCTATTGCTTCTGCATAATTCTCCCTTGGCCTTCCTTTAAGCCCTGTGCCGAGCATAGCATCGATGAGTATATCAGTTTTAATGTTCCTTATGTGGTCATAAATTTTGTAATCGGCTTTTTTGAGAATTTCAAGATTTATTCTTCCAATCTCACTCTTTATTTCTTTGCTAACAAGAAAAATCTCAACTTCAAATCCATTTAAATGCCTTGCACAAACAAAGCCGTCAGCTCCATTATTACCGGTGCCAGCAAAAATTGCAACTTTCTTTCCGCTGAATCTTTTTATTATTTCCTCTGCAACACTCCTTCCAGCATTTTCCGCAAGCTGCAACCCACTCAATCCAAAAAACTTGCAGTTTAAATCAAGAACTCTCATGTCTCTTGAGGTTATGATTTCCATGCGCTCAAATCGCGGAAGTCTTAAATATTTTTAACCATTCACTGGAACATGTATTCAAAAATTGCTACTATAATACAAAGGCACAACGAAATGATGAGGAACTCGATTCCACTTATAGCAAGTGAAAACGTAACCTCAATGCTCGTCAGAAGATGTTATCTTTCTGACTTTGGTCACAGATACGCTGAAGGAAAAGTTGGAGAGCGCTATTATGCGGGCTGCAGATTTATCGATGAAATAGAAGAACTTGCAATTGAGCTCACAAAAAAGCTTTTTGATGCTGAACACGTTAATTTGCAACCAATTTCTGGTGTTGTCGCAAATATTGCAGCCTTTTTTGCTTTAACAAATCCGAATGATGTAATCTTTAGCATTTCTGTTCCTTGTGGTGGGCATATAAGCCATGACAAGATTTCTGCTGCTGGTTTACGAGGATTAAAGGTCGTTCATTACCCATTTGATGTTGAAACTATGAACATCGATATCGACGCGACAGAAAAACTTGCAAAAGATCTCAAACCAAAGCTCCTCGTTCTCGGGTCAAGCTTAATTCTATTTAGACAGCCAGTAAAAGAAATAAAAGCACTGGCAGATAAAATTAATGCCTATGTAATGTTCGACGCAAGTCATGTGCTTGGTTTGATTGCAGGGAAAGTTTTTCCAAATCCAATAAAAGAGGGGGCGGACGTTCTAACAGCTTCAACACACAAAACCTTCTTTGGTCCTCAAAGAGCGCTTATTTTGAGCAAAGAAGGGCTTGCCAAAAGAATAGACAAGGCTGTTTTTCCAGGAGTTGTTAGCAATCACCACCTTCACTCTCTTGCTGCGTATGCAATTGCAGCGATGGAAATGCTCGAGTTTGGTGAAGCTTATGCAAAGCAAGTTGTCAGAAATGCGAGAAGGCTTGCTGAGGATCTCTACAATCTCGGGTATAGAGTTCTCGGTGAGAAACTCGGTTTCACAGAAACGCATCAAATTGCGATTGATGTCCGCGAACTCGGAGGTGGTGACATTGTTTCGAGAAAGCTGGAAGAGGTTGGAATAATAATAAACAAAAATTTGCTCCCATGGGACAGCATTGAGAATTCCGCAAATCCTTCAGGGATAAGGTTGGGGGTTCAGGAGGTAACAAGGCTCGGAATGAGAGAGAGCGAAATGGATGTGATTGCGGAATTTATTGATTCAACACTGAAAAGGAAGAGAAAAGTTGAAGAGATAAAAGAGGAAATAAGATCTTTCAAGAAAAATTTCCAGACTGTGAAGTTCACGTTTGAGGAATGCGAAGCTTATCCAGATTTATGTTAAGAGAGCTAAACCCGGCTCTCTTCGAAAGACTAAAAAAGATAGACGATTCCCAAGAATTTTTTGAATTTCTTGATAAACCCCTTAGAAAAAGTGTAAGAATAAACACGTTAAAAGCAAGCAGAGATTTTGTCTTAAAGAGGCTTTACAGTTTTCTCGAAGAGCAGATTCCATGGTGCAAGGAGGGATTTTACATAAAAACCAACAAGTTCTCAAAAATTCCCGAGCACCAGCTTGGAGTGATTTTTCCCCAGTCTGCGGTCTCGATGATACCACCTCTACTGATGGAATTAACTCCAGAAATGAAAGTTTTAGATCTCTGCGCCTCCCCGGGAGCAAAAACAACGCAAATTGCACAATATATGGAAAACAGGGGTTGTATTGTTGCGAATGATGTAAAAATTGATAGAATAAACATTCTAATTTCAAACCTGCAAAAATGCGGTGTTCTAATAGCGAAAGTTACGATGATGGATGGGAGAAGATTTGCCAAATTCGAAAATGAATTCGATGCCGTGCTCGTTGATGCTCCATGCAGCAACATCGGAATGATAAGAAAGAACTACAATTATGCGAAGCTTTGGAACATCAAATTAAGCTTGGATCTTGCAAAACTTCAAAAAGAGCTTGTACTCAGTGCATACAAGGCCCTAAAACCTAATGGTGTGCTGATTTATTCAACCTGCACACTTGAACCACTCGAGAATGAAGCCGTTGTCGACTTCCTTTTGCGAAACACAAATGCGGAGATTGAAAAAATTGATTTGCCCTTGAGGGCTTTGAAGGGCTTTAAAGAATTTGAGGGGCAAAAATTTCTCGAAGAGGTGAGGAAATGCATGCGAATTCATCCGCAGATGAACGATACGGAGGGATTTTTTGCTGCGAAGATAAGAAAGTAAAAGAATTTCTTAAAAAACAATTTGATGCTGAACTCGAGCTCAGATTTAAAATTATGGGTAAAGGAAGAGTTTTTGCTTATAGAGAGTGCTCTCTTAAAATCAAAGAGCAGAGTAGTGGTATTTATTTTGGAAAAATAGAGAAAGATGGGTTAAGGCTATCAATTGAAGGTAGCTTTCTGGTTGGCAAAGTTGCAAAAAAAGGTGTTTTGGAGGTTGACGAAGAGGAGGCGATCAAATGGTTAAAAGGAGGCGATCTGGAGAGAAACTTTGAGGGTTACTGCATTTTGAAGTGGGGGGAATACTTCCTTGGATGCGGAAGGGGAAATGGAAAAATTATCAAAAATTTTGTCCCAAAGGAGAGAAGATTAAGAAATTAAGCCTAATCCCGAAAACTTATTAACCTCAAGAAAAATCTTACTCAATGGAAGTAGTAAAGATGTTCATAGGCACACAGGAACTGCTTTGGATTGCTCTAATAGTTCTAATTCTTTTCGGAGCAAGTAAAATACCTGAAGTTGCGAGAAGTCTCGGAAAGAGTGTCGCAGAATTTAAGAAAGCACAAAAAGAGGCTGAACTGGAACTTAGGGAGCTTGAAAGAGATTTGAGATTATCAAAAGATGAAAAGAGAAGAAAACTTGAAAAAATCGCAAGGGACTTGGGCATTAACCCAGAAGGTAAAAGTGATGAGGAATTGCTTGAAGAGATCAACAAAGCATTGCCCAAGGTGGAGAAAGCAAAGCCTTAGTAAATTAATAAAACTTTTTCGTATTATTTAGTAATATTAAACTTTAAATTTGATCACAAATTTTTGTTATAAAAAATTCTGATATTAACTTTAAAAAAGCTTATATGTGTGAAAGAAGAGCGATGAGCGGTGGTTAGATGGTTCTCGAGTTAAGAAGAGGTGCTATATTCGTAGACGAGCTAAGGAATGTCAGTATAAAAATAGGGGAGATTGCAGAAGAAGAAGAGGAATGGGCACCAATGGGTCCAACGCCGTTTCCACAGATTGAAACTCTCAGGGACTGGGATTTCACGTTACTGAAGCGTTATAAACCTTTCTACGCTCCTTATTGCGACATGTGTTGCCTTTGCACGATGGGCAAATGTGATTTGACGGAGAACAAACACGGTGCCTGTGGAATAAACCTTGAAGCTCAAACTGGCAGAATTGTGGCTGCTGCTGTCGCAATAGGCACAGCATGCCATACTGGGCATGCAAGGCACATGCTTCACGACATTGAACACGTAACTGGAAAGAAGCTCGAGGAGATTCCAGTTGATCTTGGCCCAGAAATAAGCGAGGTCGCCCCATTAACGCAATTGATCACGGGAATAAAGCCAAAAACCCTCGCAGATTTAGAAAGAGCTTTGAGATACGTTGAGGAGCAAATCACTCAGGTCATGGATTCGATTCACACGGGACAGGAAGGTAGTTATCTCGACTTTGAGTCAAAAGCTTTC
>JAWBZL010000027.1:0-17797 GCA_038866255.1 Archaeoglobaceae archaeon | reverse complement strand
AGGAAGTAAAGGAGATGAACTTGGAGTTCACGAGGAGGTTTATAGAGTATTTAGCCGACGAATTGCGAGATCTTGAAATTGAGAGTGCAATTCTTGTTCTTGGAACGATGGATGGAAAGATTTCTGTAAATCCGCCAAAATTTGGCGAAGTTGAGATTGAAAGACTTCAGAAATACTTTGAGGGACTTGGATTTTATGAGTACATTTCAGATCTTGCAAGGCCTCTTGTGAGATATTACTACATGCAGAATAGCCCAGCCGGGCTATCTGAGATTGAGGAAAGAGTTGTTGTTGCTAAATGTCTTCAGTTAAGATCTTGGAGGGAAATTGCTGCTGTAGAAAAATACAAGGTTCTTTTAAATGCTTTAAAGAAGATATGGGACTGGTTTTTTAAGGAGCAAAAGCTTATTATCCTTCGTAGATGAAGAGAGGCATGGTTTCAAAACAAGAAGTTGTTGAAGTTGTGGAAAAAGAGATAAAGCCAATGCTCCTCAGAGATGGGGGGAGCATAGAAGTTGTGAATGTCAACGAGAGGGAAGGAATTGTAGAAGTTAAGCTCCTCGGCGCTTGTGGAACTTGCCCAATGTCGATGATAACACTCACCGCTTTCGTAGAGAGACTTCTCAAAGCAAGGGTTTCGGGAGTGAAAAAAGTAGTCCCCGTATGATTCACTACATCGAGCCGATAAAAAGAGTTGTGCTCGATGACATAGCTTACAACGGAGAGACAGTAAACGGAAAAATCTTTGGAGGCTTTTGTGATTGTGGAGGTTCAATGTTCCAAAAGGTATGGCTTAAAATTGAAAATCTCAGAATTCTCATTTCTGAATGCGAGAAGTGCTGGAAAAACAGCGCATATTTTTTCAATTCAACAAAATTTGTTAAAAAAGAGGAGGCAAAAGTAATCGAAAAATCGAATTTCATCGAGTACCTCAAAAACTATTTAAGTGACTTGGAAATTCAGGCAATGCTTGAAAAAGCAAAAGGAAAGCCTTACAAACCTGCGGATTTGTCAAGAGCAAAGAAAAAGCTTACGGAAATGAATTTTTCTTTTGAAGATGTACTCGAAGTTCTAAAATGAATCTAAAGAAAATTGAGACTTACTTTCAAATCACAAATGTAGCAACGATTTCGCGAAGGTATTTCATTATTGGATTTTTTGATGGTCTTATAACGGTTGCTGGAATGATCATAGGGGCCTTTATTTCGGGGCACAATGATTCAGAGTTAATTATTCCTGTTGGCTTCGCAACAGCGCTTGCGCTTGGGATCTCAAGCTCTTGGGGGGCCTTTGAAGCTGAAAGAATTGAACAGAAAGCCTTAAAAAAGAGAAGGGAGAGGGTAATTATCTCAAGGCTTGAAGGAACTGTGTTAGATGAAGCGCACAAGTTTGCAACACTCTTTTCATCTTTTGTTCATGGAATCGCCCCAATACTTAGCGCAATAATTCTAATATTGCCCTATTTGTTCTTCTCACCCTTTGAAGCTTTCGAAGCCTCAATGATTCTTTGCTCATCACTAATCTTTCTCTTGGGCATGGTAATGGGTAAAATGGCTGATGAGAATGTTTTTATTAATGGAATTAGAATGCTCATCCTCGGAATTCTTGTCTTACTTGCCGTGCTCATCCTGAACCCCGGACATGTGATATGATTTTTAAATCCTTGATTTACCAAGCTTATGGGTCGGGTTTGGAAATTTGGTGATGACATCGATACCGATGTAATAATTCCAGGAAAATATCTCGTTTTTAATGAACCTGAGGAGCTTGCAAAGCATGTTTTTGAAAATCTGAGAGCTGATTTTGCTAAAAAGGTAAAAAAGGGAGACTTCATTGTTGCAGGACGAAATTTTGGATGTGGTAGCAGCAGAGAGCACGCGGTTCTTGCCTTAAAGGGTGCGGGAATCTCAGCAGTGATTGCGAAGTCTTTTGCAAGGATATTCTTTAGAAATGCAATAAACACCGGTTTATTGGTGATTGAGTGTGCAGAAACCGACAAAATCGATGATGGGGATGAGATAGAGATTGACAACGAAAATGGGGAGATAATCAACCTTACAAAGGGAGATCGGTATAGAATAAAGCCCATTCCTGAGTTTTTGCTGGAGATCGCAAATGTGGGGCTGATAAATTACTGCAGGAGGATGTTGAAATGAAAATAGTCGCAATCCCGGGTGACGGAATTGGAAGGGAAGTCATGAGCGCAGCAATCCAAGTTCTTGAGGAATTAAATCTCAGTCTTGAATATGAATTCTATGAAGCAGGCGATGAGGCACTCAAGAAATATGGCAGGGCTTTGCCTGATGAGACAATTCAAGCATGCAGAAAAAGCGAAGCAATTCTATTTGGCGCCGCCGGAGAAAGTGCGGCAGATGTAATTGTAAGACTCAGACAAGAACTCGATACATTTGCAAACGTTCGCCCAGCAAGGGCGATAAAAGGTGTTAAATGTCTCTATCCTGGACTTGACATCGTAATTGTAAGAGAAAACACTGAGTGCTTATACAAGGGACTGGAATTCGAATTAAATGGCACAGCACTTGCCATGCGAGTTATAACAAAGAAGTCATCGGAAAGAATTGCAAAATTCGCGTTTGAACTTGCAAAAAAGGAAAAAAGAAAAAAGGTGACTGCCCTGCACAAGGCTAATGTTATGAAGAAAACTTGCGGGATTTTCAGAGATTCTTGCAGAGAAGTTGCGAAAAACTATCCTGAAATTGAGTTTAACGAGTATTACATCGACGCCGCTTGCATGTTTCTTGTTATGAACCCATTCAGATTCGATGTTATCGTTACAACGAACATGTTCGGCGACATAGTCAGCGATCTCGCCGCCGGCCTTGTGGGCGGACTTGGAGTTGCGCCATCTGCGAACATTGGTGAAAAACATGCAATTTTTGAACCAGTTCATGGCGCAGCTTTTGATATTGCGGGGAAAGGAATTGCTAACCCAACTGCAATGATACTAACTGCCGCAATGATGCTAAAGCACTTTGGTTTTATTGAAGAAGCGAAAAAGATCGAAAAGGCGATTGATGAAACAATTGCGAGTGGAAAAACGACCCCAGATCTTGGAGGAAAACTTAAAACAGAGGAGTTCACAAAAGAGGTTATTAAAAAGCTAAGAGGGCTTTAGATCGAATCTTCAAGTTTATTCTTAGCTTATTCAAAACACAAAAATTTTAAAATCTGTTCGCTGAATTTATAAAAAAATGAGACTGCTCACCATCGGAGTTGGACTTAGAGGAGCGAAGATAGTTGAACTTTTTTACAAAGAAGGAGTTAGAGTAAATGGTGTCCCCCTCTTTAAGTGTTTTGTAGTTTTAAGCGACGATGCGCAGCTGCGGAGTATAGGGATGAAGGATAATAGAAAATTCTATCTCCACAGCTCGAAGGGTGTGGGGGGTTTTATAAATGCGATAACGAGAGTTTACGAACTCTGGGAAGGAAGTCTCGTTGTAACCTCCCTTGAAGACGAATTCGGATTCCAAACTTCGCTTGAAATTTGCGAAAAAATAAAGTCTTTCTCTGATGATCCGATGATGTATCTGACTTTAATCCCCACTCTGGGAGAAGTTGACATTCGAGAAATAAAAAGAAAAATTAGCCAGATTCGAAAAATAGTCGATGTCTTGATACTTTTTGAGGGTAAAGGTGATGTTGATAGAAAAATTTTAAGCTCTCTGAATCTTTTAGCCCTTGCAGGCGAGGTGGACATTAAGAAAAGAGTTGCGGGAGAAGTTGTTGTTGACACATCAGATGTTTTCAATTCCCTGAAAATTGAGGGCTTCTCTGTAATTGGTTTTGCCGAAAAGCAAATTCCTCAAATCAACTTTGAGTTGTTCAAGAAAAAGGTTGAGTTGAAGGCAATAAGAACAAGAAGACTTCTGGAACTTCTGGATTCTGCAATGGAGAATCTTAGCATAAGTTGCAACATCGAGAACGCAAAATCAGCCCTCCTTCTTTTCTGTGGGCCGCAGGAGGAGCTTACAATGGAGGGGATTTTTGAGGCAATCTCAAAACTTGAGACTCTTAACAGCGAAATCGTTGTGAGATATGGTGATTGTCCACTGCCAAGAAAAAAGATCTCGCTTATCTCACTTTTCTCAGGTATAAAGAGTTTTAAGTTTTAAGGAAATTAACTTGTATATCGTTCCATGATACGTTAGGCGTTTTTTCAGTCTCATCTCAAGCAATCTCTTTCCAACGTCATCCACTTCAAATTTTACCCCTTCATAGATCACATCTTTAAGAAATAACCCGTAAGGAGGCGAAGGCGGAACCCTCTCTCTATGCTTTTCCGGTGTTAGCATTTTTTCGAACCACTCAACTCCTTTTTTTTCCACAAGTTTCAGCGCTGTTGCAATGCAGCGAACCATGTTCCAGGTAAAGGCGTTTCCCTCGATTTCGAAAACCAAAAACTCCCCATTTTCATGAACTTCAGCCCTAAAGATCTCCCTCTTCCCACTTTTTCCACCTTTTGTAAAATTCGAGAAATCATGAATTCCAATAAGTAGCTCAACAGCCTTTGCTATTTTCTCAACACTGTAACCTTCGTTTAAAAAAATATACGAATAAATTCTGCTCTTTGCCTTTCTCGGATTAAATGTAACCGGAACTTCGCAATGAGCCCATGCTGTTATGTCTGAAGGCAATGCGGAGTTAAGAATTCTTGGAGTAATCCTTTCCTCGCTTTCAAATGCAAAAACTTGCCCAAGAGCGCTAACTCCGGCATCAGTTCTTCCAGCAAATTTTGGCTTAGATTCTATTCCAAGGCTTTTTAGGGCTTTTTTTATCTCTCCCTCAACCGTTCTAAGCTCTGGCTGACATTGGCTACCAAAAAAATTCTCACCGAAGTATGCGATTTTAAACGCATACTTCATTTCTTAAGCAATGAGTTCACGAACTGGTTAACAGTGGCAAGTTTTCTTAGCACAATTGTTTTTACATTCCTCTGCCCTTGGTAGTAACCAACAGCAGCTCCAACGAGAAATAGAAACTCTATGTCATCGAGTTTGTATTTTTCCTTTAATTGCATCAGCTCGTTGACTTTTGTTTCCGGCAAAATCTCAGCGCTCTCTTCTTTTGCTGTGAGTGTGTTCTCGTCAATTTCCCACTTCTTCTTCAGTTCCTCGAACGCATCCATCAGTATAGAAGTTCTCGTTTCTACATCCATACAGCGAGTTATCAAAAAATTTAAAAACTTTTTCCTATTTCCAGAGCTTTATTCGTTTTTTCAATGCTTACATCTTTTGCAACGCCAAACATCGCTCTTACTGCATCAACGTTCTCGGGAATGACAATCGCTTCCTGATGCACAGCCTGGGTTACAAACAAATCATTTCCATCAATTGCAATAGATTCAAGCCACACGATGTTCTCAAAGAGATCGTAGCGCATTCTTAGTTCTCTTGCAAATTCTATTATCTTTGCAGTCGATGTGAAACCATTTTCTGCGGAAACAAGCATAATTCTCGGCTCTTTTTCAAGTACAGAGATAACCTCTTCTCTTGTAACCTTCTCTCTCATTTCAATGCTCAGCGAATGCACGTGCATAAGCGTTGTGGGTAACTTGAACGCAGTCGTTACTATGTCTACATCGGGGAGAACTGTTTTGACATCTTTTGCATGATGTGAAGGCAAAGAAATGGGATCCGGCATTATTGCATTTGTCAATCCTTTTTTATCCTCCTTTGGATCAGCAATTCTTCTTAGAATTGTTGCCCTCACTCGACCAATTTTGAAATTAGTTTTCAGCTGGTATATTAGCCTCACAAGGGCGGTTGTATTACAGCTCACAACTCTTACGAACTTCCTTCCTTTTGCCTCGTTGTAGTTTGCCAATGCATTGAAAGAAACTTCTGCCACATCTTTTTTCTCCCCTCCTTGAAATATTGCCTTAATTCCAAATCTTTCATAAATACGTTTGTTCTCGGCTCCAACTTTATCTGGACTGCAGTCTATAACGATGTCCGCTTTTTTCAGCAAATCCTCAACTGTCCCGTTTACTTCGATGCCGGATTTATTGAAAAGCTCTGCATTCTCAGGTTTTGCCAAGTATAGGTCGAACTTCTTTTTTGCAAGCCTCGCTTCAAAGTCGGGCTTGGTTTTCGTAACTCCGACAACTTTCATGTCATCCTGTGCTGCAATGGCATCTGCAACTCTTTTTCCTATTGTTCCATAGCCATTTATCGCAACTCTTATCATTTCAACCCCTCCACAGTTATCTTATGTCCAATTAGATCAACCTCTACTATTTTTCCCCTTATCTTTTTCGAATGCCCGAGGACGTCTCGAAGTATCAAAAGTTCCCCTTCGACTGCGATTTTTACAACGTCCTCCATAAAAGCCTCTCCATTTACAAAAACTCGCGACTCGCACATGAGAGATCGTCTCTTTTGGGTATAAATAATTGAGGGTGATTGTTACAGTGTTTGTAAAATTTTCTCCGCAATAATTGCGAATCTAACCCTTGCAAATTCATCAAAATTCTCCTTTAAGATGAGTTTACCATTCTCGATTCTGCAAACGCCAATTTCCGATGCTTTTTTTATCGTCTCTGTCTCATAAACTTCCGGATGTCTTTGAACTGCATGGATGAGTGAGTTAAATTCGAGCAGAATCGAATCTTCAACCCTAAAAAAGTTCGATTTTATAAGAAACTCAATCACCTCTCTTGAAAACCTGAACTCATCCCAGAGGTAATCCCCGCTTGGGGAGTATAGCTTTACCTTTACGGCAAGTCCAAGATTGCACAGTTTTTCTGCAAGTTTGAGTGCTTCGCAGTTTAAAACAGTTTTAACTAAGAACTCGCAGAGCATTGTTTTTGGATTTCCCTGTGGGATTAGAAAATTTGTCTCTGAAATTCTGCGATATAGTGCGAGCAGCGATTTCAAATCCCTCGCCTCTTCATAGCATTCGGGTTTAAAAGTGAGAGTCCTTGAGATTCCGAGGGCAAGAACGTAGCTGAGTGGGCTCGAGATCTGAAAAAGCTTTTTCTCATTCGCTGAAATTCTCGAGTAAATTATTTTTTTCGCAACTCTATATCCATCGTTCGTTAAGCTCAGGAAGAAAGTTGGCTCTATTTTCGCCCTTGAATAAGATGTCGCGTAGCCAAGAATTTTCAATTCCTCAAATGTATTTTCATCTTCAAGAACTTCTTTCGCCATGTAAAGAAAAGCTATCGCATCTTCAATTCTTTTCAGAGTTATATTAGACTCAAAAAATTCTCTTTGCTCAATTCCATAGGCTTTGCATATTTCTTCACAGCTTAAATCTCCGCCATCACCTATGAGAATTCTTTTTTTGAACGGGTATGAGTTCAGCCTTTCCAGACTTGATTCATAATTTATACAGAACTCGATTCCAGTCGATTCTCTGCCAAGTATAGCAATATCAACCCATCCAATTCCAACTTTAAATGGTGAAACAACTCTGTTACCTTTTTTCAACTTCTTTGCAAGCTCCTCCCTGAGTTCGAAGATCATAAAAAAACTGTTTCTCCACTTTTTTAAGTTTTTGACAACGAGGATAAAAAATTTATAGTTACCGAACTTCAAAAAAGCGATGGAGGCAGGAATAACAAAGGCTATAATTGAAGAGGCAGCAAAGGATTGGGCAAATTTCTCAAAGTGTGACGTCGTAGTAGTTGGAGCTGGACCATCGGGTCTTACAGCGGGTAAATATCTTGCTGAAAACGGTTATAAAACGCTTATTTTTGAAAGAAGGCTGAGTTTTGGTGGTGGAATTGGTGGAGGTGCGATGCTTTTTCATAAAATTGCACTTGAAAAGGATGTGAAAGAAATTCTTGAAGACTTTGAGATCAAAGTAACCGAAAGAGATGGTTTTCTCATCTGTGACACCTCCGAGTTCATGGCAAAACTCGCAGCAAAGTGTGTTGATGCGGGAGCCAAGATAATATTTGGCGTAACCGTTGACGACGTTATTTTCCGTGAAAATCCAACTCGGATTACTGGTGTATGCATCCAATGGAGCGCAGTTGAGATGAGTGGGTTGCATGTAGATCCAATTTTTGTTGAGAGTAGAGCTGTGATTGACGCAACGGGGCATGATGCAGAAGTTATTGCGGTAGCTTCAAGAAAACTCCCTCTGGAAATCACAGTTCCTGGGGAGAGGTCGGCTTTTGCTGAGCTTTCCGAAATGCTCGTTGTTGAAAAAACTGGGAAGATTGTTGACGGTCTATACGTCGCTGGAATGGCTGTGGCTGCAGTTTACTCTTTGCCGAGGATGGGGCCAATTTTTGGAGGAATGCTGAAAAGCGGTAAAAAAGTTGCTGAGATAATAGCAAAAGAGCTTAAATGAAGTGTAGCTGTGGAAGGGTTGCGGAGTTTAAGTGCCGAAGGTGCGGGAAAAATGTTTGCAAGAGATGTTACTTCCACCACGGACTTTGCCTTGAGTGTCAAAAAAGGATAAGATAATTTCTGAATTTAAATTTCTTTTATTTTCTCGTAGAGAATCGGCAGAAATAACCCTATGTCTGTAACAATACCTATAGCCTGGTGAGTTCCGCGATCTATCAGCTTCATAACAGTTGCGGGATTTGTGTCGACGCAAATCGTTTTAACCCATGAAGGAAGCAAGTTTCCCACTGCAATGCTGTGAAGAGTGGTTGCGAACATCAGTACCATATCTATCCCCTGCAAGGCCCTTTTCATTTCTCTCTTTGCGACCATCACATCAGTAATAACCTCCGGCAAGGGCCCATCATCTCTTATCGAGCCGGCAAGGATGAATGGGACATTTTTTCGAATGCATTCAAACATAATTCCATCCTTTACAATTCCCTTTTCAACAGCCTTCCTTATTCCACCAGCCGCAATAATTTTACTTATTGTATACAGATGATGTCTATTCCCTCCCGGCACTGGTTTACCCGTTTTCACATCCATACCCAGAGAAGTTCCAAAAAGCGAAATTTCGATATCGTGCACTGCCAAGGCATTTCCAGAAAGCAAAAGATCCACAAATCCATCTCTTATCATTCCCGCAAGCGCATCTCTGGCAGCGGTGTGATTCACAGCCGGTCCTGCAACGATTGCAATTCTACCACCAGATCTCTTTGTATCTACAATCTCTTTTGCAATCATCTCTATCATCTTCTCCGTCGGTCTTTCTGAAGACACCTTCCCCCCCATGAACTCAAAGTAAGTAGACTTTCGAGGTCTTTCCGGGGGGAGTATTCTAACCCCCCTTTCCCCAACTACGACGAGATCTCCTTTTTTAACTTCGCTTATCTGAACACAGATCGCTCTCTCATCTTTTATTACTATTACTCTGTCCATTGCTATGTCCTCAACTTCGATCCATTTGCTTTTGTAGTGAACAAAAGTTCGATTATTTGTTGTTACATAAAAATTATCGGGTAAAATCTTATCTCCCGGTGCTGGGACAAGCTCAACCTCCTCTGCCTCTGGTATTCTTGCCCCCATTTTGTGCAGCTCCTTTAGTATAAGAGCTAAGTGTTCCTCGCTCTCTCCGAAGACAATTATTCTTGCGTAGCTGTAATCTTGTTTCCTTTTTCCGATCTTGAATTCCACTATTTCGAATTCTCCTTCCAGATCAAGAATCAGATCGAGAACTTTTGGAAAGATCATCGAGTCTATGAGATGCCCCTCAAATTCGAGCTCTTTGGCAATCATGGATTTTCGTTTATGTATCGGATTAAATAATCTCTTGTCTCAATAATTGAATTCATCTCCCTCGTCTCTATGGTGAGATAGTGGTCATAACTTTTCAGCGGAAATTGATTGAGATTGACGTTACCCTTACCAAGTGTCAGGTGTTCATCTCTTTTCCCGTTATTGTCATGCAGATGGATATTGGCAACTCTCTCAAAGTTTTTTAGGAAAAAGTTGCATTTCTGCACATTGAAGTGTCCGATGTCGAGAGTTAACGCGAGCTCCGTTTCGCGGAGTATTTCATTCAACGCTCTTTCAATTCCACCTTCGATTGCAATTGTATTCTCGAGCGCAAGTGTTACGGGACTTTGCTTCAAAAATGGCTTTAGCTCTTCAAGCAAAACCCTTTCGTTGTGCTTATCGAAAAGACTTGCTTCAAAGTAAAAATTTCCATTGTTTATAAATCCGGGATTCCATCCAATGTGAAAAGTCACAACTTCAGCCCCGCACTTGTCTGCGAGATAGATAACTTTTCTCATCTCCTCATAACTTGCCCTTCTCATCGTATCGCTTGTAGAAATAAAATTTGTGCTCGTGGATGGAGCATGGATTAGTAACTCGATGTCGTAGCTCCACACAAGCTCGATCAGCTCGTTGTAACTTAAAGATTCGAGAGAGTAAACTGGATGATCCATCAGAATTTCAATGTGATCAAAATCGTTATCAGCAATAAACTCAAATGCCTCCTTAACGTTATGGCGAACATCTGGCTGAGCACCAATTTTCATAGCTCCACCATCGTTCCTATGCCTTCTCTTGTGAATAGCTCAAGTAAAATTGCGTGTTTTCTCGAACCATCAATCACGTGAACTTTTTCCACACCTCCTTGAAGTGCTCTTGCAATTGCATCGAATTTTGGAAGCATTCCTCCCTTTAAAAGCCCTTTTTCATTCATTTCCTCGAGTTCAGAGAGTTTAATTCTCGGGATAAGGGAAGTTCTGTCGTTTACATCTCTCAGAATTCCGGGGACATCTGTAAGCATCACGAGTTTCTTCGCTTTCAGAGCACTTGCAACGTCACCAGCAACGCTGTCCGCGTTGAGATTGTAGATGTTCCCGTTCAAATCTGCAGAAACCGGGGAAACAACAGGAATAAAGCCGTTATCGAGAAGAATACGGAGAATTGTCGGATTTACAAACTTTGTCTCTCCAACAAATCCGAGATCGATCATTATTTCCTCAAATCCCTTTTTAAGCTTCATCATTTTCTTTTCCGCAATTATCAACAATCCATCTTTCCCGCTTAATCCGACAGCTTTTCCACCATTTTTTATGAACATGGACACTATTTTCGAGTTAATTTTGCCATCGAGAACCATTTCAACAACTTCCATGGTTTCTTTATCCGTGACTCTTAACCCTTCTACGAATCTCGGTTTCAGTCCGAGTTTCTCCATTTTCTCCGAAATCTCGGGACCACCACCATGAACAACTACGGGCTTTATCCCGATGTAGTGGAGCAGAAGAATGTCCTTCACAGTCTCTTCGAGGATTTCATCGCTAATCATCGCGTGTCCGCCAATTTTGAATACCATCGTCGCTCCATGGAACTCTTTTATGAATGGGAGCGCTTCAAGCAATGTCTCAACGTTCTGCATATTCTCAGCCTTTGCAATGAGATTAAGAGTTTTGCTGAGAAAATGTTTTTTAAGCTAAATGATACTCACTGGCAATGCTAAAGTGAAAGAATTATAAAAAGACCCATTAATCTTCGTGATGAAAATTTTTTTCGTAATAGATGTGATGAAGGGCATTGCAGTTCTTGGAGAGAGGGGAGAAAGGGAGAAGTATAGAGCTGTGAGTGAAAAGAGTCTTGTTGTTAAAACTGACGATCCAGAAAAAATCGTGGATTTTTTGAGGCCTAAGTATCTCTACGTTGCAGATCTGGACAGAATAATGGGTAAAGGTAGCAACCTGAATTTGTTACTAACTCTTTCGAGAAAAGTTGAAGAAATGATTGCAGATTGCGGATTTAGAAAAAAAGAGGAACTGAACCAGCCTTTTAAGGTTGTTGTAGGAACAGAAACCTTTGATTTGAACGAATTGGATAGAAAATGCTATGTCAGTCTTGACTTCGCAGACAAATTTCTAAGCGTTTCGCCGAGCTTTAAAAACTGGATTGAGGCAGTTGAATTTTTGAACACATTCGAGCTTGATGGAGTAATAGTTCTGAACATTCGCAGAGTTGGAACGCTAAAGGCTGATTTTGGGCTAATAGAGAAGGTAACTGAAATCTCAGAAAACCCTGTGCTTGTAGGCGGTGGAATTGGAAGTTTTGAAGATCTTGAAAAGCTAAAATCTTTGGGTTGTAGTGGAGTTTTGATTGCTACTGCATTTCATAAAAAAATTTTACCAGCGGAAATAATAAAAATTGGGCATTTCTAATAGTAAATGGGATTGTGAAAAGTTATTTCTCAGCAAGTTTGAAATTTTTTAAATCGAAGCAATTTTTTTTGTGGAGGTATACGTTCTACGTCTTGGACATAGAAGCAGTAGAGATCAGCGAATCTCAACCCATGTTGCGTTAACTGCCAGAGCTTTTGGGGCGAGGGGGATTTACTTTACCGTGTATGATGAAAAAATCTTTGAGAGTGTTAAAAAAGTTGTAAAGACTTGGGGAGGCAATTTCTTCATTAAAACAGCAAAATGGAAAGAACTCTTAAACAGTTTCGATGGCTTAAAGGTTCATCTCACAATGTATGGCATTCCTTTACCAAAAAAGATTGAGGAAATCAAAAGGGCTGAAAAAGTGCTTGTTGTTGTTGGTGCTGAAAAAGTTCCGAGAGAGGTGTATGAACTTTGCGATTTGAACATCTCTATTGGCTCCCAGCCACACAGCGAAGTCTCAGCTTTAGCAGTTTTTCTGGAAAAATTGCTTGGAGTTGTTTTCGCCCTAAGCTTTGATGATGCGAAGCTAAGAATTGTTCCATGTGAAAAGGGTAAAAAAGTTTTAAAGTTAAACAAGAATTTTGGCTATGATTCATCCAATCGAGTATCGTTATGGAACAAAAGAGATGAAGAGGATCTGGAGTGAGGAGAGTAGGATAAAGAGGATGATCCGTGTTGAGATTGCTTTGCTTAGAGCTCTTGCGAAAAAAGGTTATTTAATGGTGGAAGAAGTTGAAGAAGTTCGTAAAAAGGCGGTTAGGATAAAACCAGAAAGGGTTAGAGAAATTGAAGAAGAGATTAGGCACGACGTAATGGCTCTTGTGAAGGCAATCAGCGAAGTTGCAGAGTGTAAGTGGATCCATTTTGGAGCGACTTCAAATGATATAATCGACACCGCAACAGCCACACAACTTAGAGATAGCGTTTTAATTCTGGAGGAGAAGATTAAAAAGCTTGGAAAATTGTTTGCAGCAAAAGCTCTTGAATATAGAACAACACTCTGTTTAGGCAGAACTCATGGGCAGGCTGCATTACCGACAACTTATGGCTTCAGATTCGCGGTTTGGGCTTCCGAGATTGCGAGACACTACATAAGGCTTCAGCAGATGAAAGATAGGCTCTTGGTTGGAAAGATGAGCGGCGCAGTAGGAACCCAGGCGGGTTTCGGGAGTGAGGGGTTTGAAATCGAGGAAGAAGTGATGAAACTTTTAAATCTAAAGCCTGCAATAATCTCAACGCAGATAATTCCAAGGGACATTTACTGTGAATATCTCGAATTCTTGGCAAATTTAGCAACAACGCTCGAAAAGATTGCAGTTAATTTCAGAATACTTCAAAGAGCTGAAGTTGGAGAATTGATGGAAAAATTTGAGGCAAAGCAGGTTGGAAGTTCAACAATGCCCCATAAGAGAAATCCAATAGACAGTGAAAACGTTTGCGGGCTTGCAAGGATTGTTCGCGCCTTTGTTGAACCACAGCATCAATCGGCGATTCTGTGGGAGGAAAGGGATTTGACAAACTCCTCTGCGGAAAGGATTACATTACTCGAGGCAACGATCTTGGCTGATCATATACTTACAAGAATGATAAAGATCGTTTCAGGGATTGCAATAGACATCGAAAACGTTAGGAGAAATCTGGAAATGCAAAGAGGACTAAACTTAAGCGAGGCAATAATGCTTGCGCTAACTAAAAAAGGTATAAGCAGACAGATTGCGCATGAAATTCTCAGAAAGGCAGCTTTAAGGGTTTATGCAAACAAAAGCTCTTTGCTCGATGAGCTTTTGAGAGATGAGGAGGTGAAAAAATACTTTAAAGAAGAGGAACTAAGTGAGCTGTTAAAGCCTGAGAAATACATCGGCACAGCAGTTCAGAGGGTTGAGAGAGTTGTTGAATGGGTTAAAAATGTGCTGAAATGAGGGCTGAGCAAAAAATCATCTCTTTGCTTGATTCTGTCAGAGAGAAAGGACTTCTACAGAGCGAAATAGCGAAAATACTAAATCTGTCAAAGTCGACAGTTTCAGAAATTTTATCAGAACTTGAAGAGCAGAAAGTTGTGCACAGAGAGGAGGTATCACCAAAATCTTATAGAGTTTGGCTTTTAAAATTCTTTCCGGGTTCAATTGAGGGAATTTTAAGAATAGGAATTTTGAAGGCGAGCGAATACACGAAACTTGTAAGCGCTGGTGAGAAAGTTGGAGCAATTTTCAGAGTTTACAGAAATGGAATCGAAGCAACAAAAGATCTTATTCGTGGAATCGTTGACATAGTTGCGAGCCCATTCATAACTCAAGCATTTTTTGGGGTTTTAATGAAAAACATAACTATTTTTAGAGTTGTGGCAATGAATGGAAGCGGAATTGTTCACTCTAATGGAAGGGGTTTTGGTTGCTCTGAATTTTCAACAATGGAAAGAGTGCTCAGAAAGTATCTGAAAGCCAAGAATATGAGAGAAGAAATAAGGTTCTTCGACTCTGCGGAGGAGATGATTGCAAAACTCGAGACTTTGAGGGGAATGGCCGTTTGGGAGCCGTATCTCTCAATGTTCGATGAAAAAGAGTTGTTTAATGAAACCATCGGCGACTTCGTTTGCTGCACGCTTGCTGTGAACAATCATTTTCTTAAGGTAAATAAAATCTTATTCGATGAATTCTTAAATGCTTTTGACAGAAGCGGGGCTGAAGAGGGTGTAGAAACACTTACAAAACTCACGGGTTTTTCTCAGCAAGTGATAAAGAAATCTCTTTCAAGCTACATTTTCGATGCTGAATTTGAAGATCTCAAAAAAGAGATTGAAGAGCTAAGATTTGGAAGAGTCGAGGAAATTCTTTGCTTCTATTAACTCTCTCAGTTTTATAACACTTTCAAAATTCATCTCTGACTCTTCTCGATCAACAACTGCAATGATTCCAACAACTTCAGCCCCTTTCTCTTTCACTTTTTCAGCAACATACAACGCTGACTTTCCCGTTGTGATCACGTCCTCCACAACAACAACTTTATCTCCTTTTTTAAGCTCCCCTATTAAATCTCCCCCCAATCCATAGCTTTTCTTTTCTTTTCTGAAAATTACAAATGGTTTTTTTGTTTTAAGCGAAACTGCAACAGCTATTGGAACACCTCCGAGCTCTATGCAGGCTATTTTTTCAAACTCGTATTTTTTAAGTTTCTCCGCCATTGCATCCGAGATCATTTCAAGAATCTCGGGTTTTGTTGCAGCAAGTTTTATGTCAACGTAAACCTTGCTCTTTTTCCCAGAGGAAAGTGTGAATTCACCAAACTTCAGTGCCCCAATTTCAATCAACTTCTTTATCAGCTCCACAAGAATGAGAAATGCTTTCTTGTTAAAAAACTCTTTTCTCAATCTCAACCATGAAGAAAACCGTAGAAGAGGCAGAAATAGTTAATAGCCACTCATAAGCTGACATTGGCTCAAGATTCATGATTCCGAGAGTTGTAATTGTAAACTGGATTGCAAATGTCAGCAGTATGCCGAGCTGGGCAAATTTGTTTCTAAATTTCACTTCGAAAAAGCTCCTATCAACATAAGGGGTTAGCAAATACCAGGCCCCAATGGCGATTATTCCATTTACAGCACTCGACATCTTTCCGGTTGTGAAGAAAAGATAATTTGCCACAATTACGCTGATTGCAGAAATGTAGACTATTCTTAGCATAATGCGCTTATTTAAGATTTCCCCCTTTGTTGGAGGAAGCTTTAGGAGTCCATCTTCCTTCTTCTCGAAAACTATCATCATTCCGAGAAGTCCGGCAGTGATGGTATTTATCCATAGCACATGAATTGGAAGCATTGGCATCGGCATTCCTAAAATAAAGGCGATGACAACTATGAGTCCCTGACCACCGTTTGTTGGCAAAATCCATGAGATTATTCTCTGAATTTTTCTAAAAATATCCCTGCCAAGTTCAACTGCTTTTACAATAGTTGAAAAGCTATCGTCCAGCAGTATTAAATCGCTCGCCTCCTTTGCAACCTCGTTTCCGCTTCCCATTGCAATGCCTATCTCAGCTTTTTTGAGAGCAGGCGCATCGTTTACACCATCTCCCGTGACTGCAACAATTTTGCCATTTCTCTGCAGTGCAGAAACAATTTGGAGCTTTTGCTCGGGAGTGACCCTCGCAAAAACTCTATAATTCTTCACAATTTCACTCAAATCCTTTCCTTCAAGCTCTGTGCCACTAATAATCTCTCCCTCTATTCCTGCCCACTTCGCAATTGTTTTTGCTGTGCTTGGATGATCTCCAGTGATCATATACACATCTATTCCTGCTGATCTGCAATTTTCAACGCTCTTTTTTGCGTCTTCCCTTATAGGGTCAATCAGACACTGAAATCCGAGGAATTCCATGTTGCTGAAATCCCAACCCTCGAATTTCTCAATCTTTTTCCAAGCAAAAGCAAGGACTCTCATTCCCTGTTCAGCGTATTTCTCCGCGCTTATCTTTATGTTGAGCATTCTCTCTAAAACCTCAGGTGCGCCCTTCAAAACTATGAGGAGCTCATTTTTAATTTTTGTGCACACTGCCATGAATTTTCTCTTCGAATCAAACGGAAGCTCATCTAAGATCTCAAACTCGGGAGTTAAGCCACTTTTAACAGCGAGCTGTAGTAATGCAATCTCCATTGGATCCCCACGACAATTTCCGGTTTCGCAGATTGCTCTATTACAAATATAACCTGCGAGGATCAAATCCCTTGCTTTCATCAGGTTTTTTTCATCCTCGACATCGATCTCTTCTCCCTCCTTTGTTAAGAGTTTGACTACTTTCATTCTGTTCTGTGTAATTGTTCCCGTTTTGTCTGTGCAGATTGTATCCACACTTCCCAGACTTTCAACAGATGGAAGAGTTCTAACAAGTGCGTTTGCTTTGGCAATCTCTTTTACCCCAAACGCAAGAGCGAGTGTAACGGTTGCAGGTAAAATCTCCGGAATTACGGCGACTGCAAAACTTAGTGCTGCAGTAAAAACGTATAAGACATCGTATCCTCTTATAACTCCGATTGCAAATAAAATGGCTGCAATAATCGAGATTCCAATCGAGAGATGTTTAGCAAATTTTTCAAGTTTTAGAAGTAAAGGGCTCTTTGTTACTTCAACTCTTTCGACAGCAGCGCTTATTCTTCCGATTTCGGTAGCGTTTCCAGTTGCAACTACAACTCCTTTTCCCCATCCCGATGTTACCATGCTACCCGCATACAGCATGCAACTTCTTTCGGAAAGAGGAACATCTTCAGATACTTTTTCACTCCTTTTTTCAACCGGAAATGACTCCCCAGTGAGAACGGATTCATCTACAGCCAGTTCTTTCGAATCGATTATTCTTAGATCTGCGGGTGCTTTCATACCAGCTTCAATGATCACAACGTCTCCAGGAACGAGAAACCTCGAATCTGTCTCCCTGAACTTTCCATCAACAAAAATATGTGCTTGAGGTATCAGAAGTTTTTTAAGCTCTCTTATTATGTTCTCTGCCTTCCATTCCTGTAAGAAGCCAACCAAAACGCTCAAAGCTATAATTATGAGCACTATAACTGCCTCAATTATAAATTCAAGGTAGAAAAACGCAATTACTGATACAAAGAGAACGAAGAGGAGTGGATTTAAAAATTGCTTTGCCAAAACGTACAAAGGGCTCTTTTTCTTCACTTTAATCTCATTTAATCCAAATTTTTCTAGTCTTTTTGCTCTT
>JAWBZL010000026.1:0-17936 GCA_038866255.1 Archaeoglobaceae archaeon | reverse complement strand
TTAACGTCTTTCAATACCCGTTTTCAGGGTTTAGGGATTGTTACTATGACTATAGTTTACAATCGGTAGGTATATTGAAAAACTTTCAATACCCGTTTTCAGGGTTTAGGGATTGTTACGAAAGAGCAGAGATAAGAAGGTTGAAAGGGGAGATTAGCTTTCAATACCCGTTTTCAGGGTTTAGGGATTGTTACTTTCAATATGCAATTTCATCGCATTCATTAAATTTAATCTTTCAATACCCGTTTTCAGGGTTTAGGGATTGTTACATACCAAATTAAAACCCCTACTCCGATCGCAATCAGCACTTTCAATACCCGTTTTCAGGGTTTAGGGATTGTTACCCTATCCAAAAATACTGCAAATTCAAAAAATATAAGCTTTTCTGTTCGCTTTCAGTAACACCAACTGCATCCCTAAAAATTGCATGGGGGTTTAAAAAGGGATGCAGTGATCATATAAGATTGTTGCTTTCTGCTCACGACAATTGAAAACAAAAAATTTAGAATAAAAATCAATTCAGCCAGAATTTTGTTCTATAAAAATCTCAGCCATTGTTAAAGTCTTATTACTCTGCAGTGTATATGATGAAATCCCAATATAAATCGAGCAAATTTTAAGGATGCGGATTTTTATTTTTGGCTTTTGATCGAGTTTGCAAATCTTATGTGGATTTTGATTGGCTAAAGTTTCTTAAAAAGTTATTAACGCTGAATAAAATTTTAAAGAGTTTTAGTGCCAAAATCGGGATTTTTATAAAGCTCCACAGCCTTTTTGACTGCTACTTGGTGTTAAGTGGCAATTTGGTATTAAAGAGTAACAATATTTCCAAAGAGCTTAAAAAATTCTGAACTACATTTTTTAACCCAAAAACGTTATCTTAAAGCCATAAGTTAATACAATTGGTTTAAGAAGGTGTTGGATAAAATAATATTAAATCCTATAAAGAGAAGGCTAAAGTCGGTCATAAACTCTTTCTCGTGATCCTATATTTTCCGACTCTAATTCGAAAAACATCCGTTTTTTGGTTTCTGAGCAAAAGGATCTTTAAGGCTTAGAATTTTTTCTCTGATCCTTTCCGAGCTTATCGGTTGTGAAGTGGAGATCTATCGGGTTGAAGACTGGTTTTTCATCAAGGTAGTTGCCAACTCATATGAGATATCCAACGAAAATAAAACTCCACAGCAATCAGAACGAGAATCAAGCCATTCAAAAAATCGAGAATTTAACGGTTGGTCTTTCTAAAGTCTCAGATTACCGCAAGAAATGGACTCGCCGGGATTTGAACCCGGGGCCTCCGCCTCGCAAAGGCGGCGCTCTACCGCTGAGCTACGAGCCCTCTTTTAAAGTCCATCCATAGCAGATAAAGTTTATGCTTTTGCTGAAATTATTCCTCAATATAAAATCCATCCATTACATAGCTTTCATCGTAGTATCTTTTCACAATTCGTTCTGCAAAAAAACTCGCTTTTTTAATGTCGAAGCCAAAGTATGAGAAAAAAATCTCGATTTGTCTCTTTGTGCGTAGCTGGTAGAGATTTTTGGCAGAGGAAGTTAGGAGAAATGGAACATCTAATTTCTTGATTACCTTTGCCTCCTCCCTGAGCTTTGCAAAGAGCATTGACCTCCTGAAACCTTTGGAAGAGAGAAATTTGGAGAGTCCAAACTCTATTGCAACGTCTTTTTCTTTTGCAAGTTTAAGCGTTGTGTAATCAAGTTCTCTTTTCTCATTGTCAAGGATTATGTCAACTTTTTTTCTCATAACAGCCTCTTTGTATAGCTCTGATGGGCAGTCAACTGCAATTATGGCATTCTCAATCTTTTTTAGTTTATCTCTTAGCTCTTTTGGATTCTCTGCTCTCAGAACGTATCCATAGTAACCTTCTTTCGTTGGATTCTCGCTTAGAACAACAAAGCCCTTAAAACCCAGATCAATTTCCTTTACAGGAAATCTCACAAAGTCGAACATAGCTCTTTGGCAAATTCAACAACCTTCTCCTTTTTTGCTGGATAGACGACAAGTTTAACCTTTATGGCAATTGGATCGATGTTAGAGAGCTCAAAAGTTCCAAGAAAGGCTTTTTGCTTGTCAATTCTTATGTGCAAAACATTTTGCGCATCAATTCTCTCTTCAATCGTATTTAGCAAAATTTTAAGTTCTTTTTTCAGTAACTTAAGTAAATTTTCCCAGAAAAGCTTTATTTCTGAGCTTTTTTTCAGTTCAACTTCAAGAAATTCGAGCGGGTTTCCAAAATGACCCTTTGCACTGCTTACTTGAATTTCAAACTCAAAAGGAAAAATATTTGCAATGGCCTGAGAAACCTTCTCCCTGCTCTCGGTTGAGTGCACAACTGCAGAAACTTTTATCCACCCTATTTTACCTCTCATTCCTGAAGTTTGCTCTGTAACTCGGTCTTATTTTTTCCGCTCCTATCCCCTTTCTCCTTAACCCCCTCGATTTTCTGCCAGCAGGAGTTAAGCCACGGTAAACTCTGCCTTTTTGTCTTGTTATCCATTCTAAGTTCTTGTCAGCTTTTATATCGGGACAACTTCTGTCAACAAGAATGACTTCAAACCACTTGTATTTCCCATCCTCCCCTACCCAGTAAGAGCCGAGAACTTCCATGTTTGGATAATTTCGATTCGCTCTCTCTTCCGCAATCCACTGCAGACTCTTTTTGGGAGTCAATCTGCTTATCATCTGATTCTTGGTTTTTCTTCCCCTTGAGGGTCTCGTAACCCTTCTCCCACCCCTGCGAACTCTTACTCTTACAACTATTATTCCCCTTTTTGCTTTATAGCCAAGAGCTCTCGCTCTGTTCAATCTCGTTGGTCTCTCAATTCTTGTAACCACGCCTTCTCTTCGCCATTTCTGAAGCCTTTCTCGCATTAAATCCTCTACCGCCTCATTTTGCCAAGTTTCAGCAATAAAGGCATACATTGACTTCATGCAGCCACCACCTCAGCTTTGGGTTCGCTGAGAAGCTCTATTTTTCTTATCTCGACTCTTCTTATCGGATATATCTTTTTTGCACCCTTGTATATCTCTGATGGAATTTTACCCAGAATGCACTCTTGCAGGAATTGGACAAAGTTGAGTGAAGATTTACTAAGCACAATTTCCCGTGAGATCGCCCTTATTTCTCTTTTCTGCGAACTTTTACATCTCTTAACTGTAAAAACAACTGGTTTAACTCGAATTCTGAAGCCATCTGAGGTTGTTATGTCAATGACGTCATCGATTTTGCTCGTCCTCCTCCTTACAAGGCTGTTTAGATATTCACGCATTAGTTCAAAGCGGTGAAACTTTGTGTAAGCCTTCTCGCCCGCAACTCTATGGACTTTGAAAATTAGTTTTTTATATGGATTCTGATTTGAAGCATCTCCAGTTAGATCTGCAAGCGTTGTCTCTACAGTTCTACCCACTACAAGCTCTGGAGAGCTTGCCGGAGTTTCACCTATTTCAGCCATCCCGAAATATTCAGGGGCGATGAGCGTAAACCACTTTTTTGTTGCCCACTTGTCCTTAACCCTCGCAACTCTTTTCTTCGCCATGTTGATCGCAACCCTTAAGGGCTGGCTATTAATAAAACTTTTGATGCTCTCTCTGCTGATGTGCGGAGGTATGGGAAAGAGATTGAAAAAAGGTGAAAAACCCCTTTTCGAAGTATGCGGGAAAAAACTTGTAGATCATGCTCTCGAAGCGCTTAGAAATCATGAGGTGATTGCAGTCACATCCCCTTATACAACGAGAACTGAGGAATATCTTAGAGCTAAGGGGGTAAAGGTTTATCGAGCCAGAGGCAGAGGTTTTATTGAAGATTATCGTGAAGCAATTTCAGGCTTAAAACTGAGTGGCCCAATATTGATCGTTTGTTCAGACATCATTTACCTTAGGGACGGTATTTTGGATGAGGTCGTTTATTTTTACCAAAAAAGCAATAAAAAAGCACTAAAGGTTGTGAAAAATGGCTGCGCTGTTGGGATAAATATCATCGTTGCCGAAGAAGAGGGCGAACAAGAAGAGGAAAGCTATATAGTTGATGAAGTTCTCAACATAAATACAGAGGAAGATGCAAGGAGAGCTGAGATTATATGGACTATGATGAAAAAAGGGAAAGACTTGCAAAAAAGCTAAAGGAAGAACTCAATCTTAGTGAGAGAGTTTACAATGCCATAAGAAAAGTTCCGAGACATCTCTTCGTGCCAGAACGCTATAGGAGTGAGGCATATGTAGATGTCCCTCTCCCCATAGGCTTTGGACAAACTATAAGCGCTCCACACATGGTTGGAATAATGTGCGAACTTCTGGAGCTTAAAGAAGGGGAAAAAGTGCTCGAAATAGGAACTGGATGTGGATATCATGCTGCAGTTACAGCAGAGATCGTGGGTAAAAGGGGATCAGTTATCACGATCGAGAGAATTCCAGAACTTGCAGAGATGGCTAAAAATAATCTTTCCATTTTGGGATATGAGAACGTTACTGTTGTTGTGGGAGATGGTAGCGCTGGTTACCCCGAAATGGCGCCATACGATAAAATATATGTCACAGCAGCAGCCCCAGAAGTTCCTGAACCTCTTTTGGAGCAGTTAAAAAATGGTGGAAAGATGGTAATCCCGATTGGCGAGACTTATCAGCTGCTTTACGTAATCGAAAAAGATGGTGAAATAAGGAAGAGAAGCTGGGGAGCAGTGAGATTTGTTTTACTTTATGGCAAATACGGCTTTAGAGATTTTAAAGAGTAGCATTGGTTTTTTGACGACGATACCGTTAAAGGGAGAGATAGAGGTTTTGAGAAGAAATCTCTGGATCTTTTCATTTATTGGAGCATTTTTGGGTTTTTTAATCTCAATTCCAGCTATTTTCAATCTTTCATTTCTTTGTATAATCTTTTATGTCGCTTTTGAGGGAATAAACCACATCGATGGACTTGCAGACTTCGGTGATGCTTTTTTTGCTCCAGAGTCTAAAAAGAAGACAGCTTTGAAAGACACACAAATTGGTGCCGGAGGAGTTACTTTTCTCTCTCTTTACTTTCTCATTCTTTTTTACAGCTTCCCCAAGGTTGGTTTTATCGACATCATATTTGCGCAAATTACTGCAAAGTATTCGATGCTAATCCTACTCGTTACCTCAAAACCCGCTTGGGAAGGTATGGGGGCTTTTATGATGGAGTTTGCAAGAAAAAAAGACTTAGCTATCGGATTTTTGCCCCTGTTCATATCCATACTTAGTCCAGAGTATCTAATTTCCCTTTTATTCAGCATTTTACTCGTTTTTTGGATGCAAAGGTATGCCGAAGCAAGGTTTGGAGGAATAAGTGGAGATATTCTGGGAGCTGCAAACTGTTTAACCTTCGCATCTACGCTGGTTTTAAATTCTTTAATTCAATTCTGATTTGCGAGCTTTAAATAGCTATTAAAAACAATAAACCAGATAGTAAGGCTTAAATCCGTCTTGATAACTCAGCATATGGAATTCAGAAAAGAGGTTGAGATTGCAAAAGTCCTTGTTGGCGGTAAAGTGGAGGAGAGTGTTGTCGAAATCCGCTATGATCCCCTAACCTTGCAAACAAGTAGAGTTGTAAAAAAGAGTTTCTCTTTTACAAGAGCTGAGGGTTTTGAAGAGGAAATAGAGAGCACGAGAAGTTGGTGTCCTTTTTGCAATGAGCGAATCGAGTCAATGGCTGCAAGGGATCCGGAGATTATGAAAGGAAATATTTGGAGGAAAGGTGAATGCATCGCATTTTCGAATCTTGTGCCATACTCAAGACATTCTCTCGTTCTCCGATTGAGCGATGCACATTTCCTTAAACTTTCCGAATTTAAGGAATCACACTTCTTCGATGCTTTCAAGTTAATCCAGGATTACATAAACAAACTTCCTGCTAAAAAGATGTGCATAACAATTGGCATGAACTATCTTAAACCTGCAGGGAGCAGCATAATGCATCCTCATATTCAGCTGATAATTTCTGAAAATTCAACGGACTTCTTTGCCAGAATGGACTGGAGCGCACTTGAGTTCATGGAATCAAATAATAAGGACTTTTGGATTGCACTACTCGAGAGAGAAAAAAATGGGGAGAGATATGTTGGTAGAACTGAGAAAACAGATTGGCTATCTGCTTTTGCTCCAAAAGGCTTCTTCCACTTTATGGGCATTCCTGAGGAGAGGGAATTCGCAGTTATGAGCGATGAGCAGCTGATGGGGTTTTCAAAAGGAATTATAAAGATATTGAGATTTTACGAGAAAAAGGGATTCAATGCATTTAATTTCGTATTTTTCTGTGCAGACAGAATTGGAAGCCATTTTAGAACGAATTTTCACATCGTTGCAAGAACTCCTTTTGGAAAATACTACTGGTGCGACGTATTTTTCCCAAAAATCTTTCAGGATGAGAGCGTAACGTTTTTCTCTCCAGAAGATTACGCTTTAGAACTTAAAGCATTATGGTGATCGAATCTTACCTTTATGAAAAGTTAAACGGAGAAGTTCGCTGTAAAACTTGCTGGCACAGTTGTAAGCTTAAAGATGGACAGTGGGGGATTTGCAAGGTTAGAAAAAATGAAAATGGAAAACTCCTCGTTTATAACTACGGGTTAGCCTCGTCAATTGCACTCGATCCGATAGAAAAAAAGCCCCTTCACAACTATAAACCCGGAACAAAGGTTCTATCATTTGGAAGTGTGAGCTGCAACTTCAAGTGCGATCATTGCCAGAACTTCGAGATATCTTTTGCAGATTTGAGTTACCCTTATCTCCGAGAGCTTAGCTCGGAAGATGTTCTCAGGCTTTGCAAAGAAAGAAAAGCTCACGGTGTTGCTTGGACTTACAATGAGCCGGGAATCTGGCATGAGTTTGCTCTTGATGCATCGAGATTTGTTAAAAAGCACGGATACTTTATTGTTTACGTAACAAACGGTTACATGAGTTATGAGGCAATTGATCAATTCGATGTTCTCGATGCTGCAAATGTAGACGTTAAGGCTTTTTCGCAGCGCTTCTACAGTAAAATCTGCAAGGCAAAGCTTGAAAATGTGCTAAAAAGTGTTGAATATATGCATAAAAAAGGAGTTTTCGTTGAAATAACCTATCTGATTATCCCTGGGGAGAATGACAGCAGAGAAGAGCTGAAAGAGTTTGCAAATTGGGTCGTTTCTGTTGATAAGCAGATACCCGTGCATTTTTCGAGATTCCATCCGGATTTCAAGATGCTCGAAAAACCCGCTACGCCCTTAAAAACAATTGAAGATGCGATTGAAATTGCAAAAGATATAGGAGTTGAATACGTTTACGCTGGAAATGTATGGGGGCACAGATATGAGAACACATTTTGTCCAAACTGCAATGCTTTGCTAATCGAGCGAGAAGGATTTTACGTGAGGAGAATATATCTAAAGGACACAAAGTGCCCTAACTGTGGATATAGGCAGAGAATTATCCTCTAAGAAATTTTGAGCAGCCTAAGGGGGTAAGCCAAGATCAAAAGATTTTTTATACCACCTTGCCCATTAATTTTAATGATCGGGGTTAATGTTGGTGGAGCAAACATAATTGCAGCTGTTGTCTCGGATGAGATAAAAGTTTTCAGAAAACCTGCTGAAATGGGTATTTCCAGCGTTGTTAATGAGATCGCGAATTTTATTGAAAGGGAAAGAGTTGTGGTTAGCACTTCTTTACCGCTGAATGTTCTTATTTCAAAATTTGAGTCGATGAAAACGCTCACTTTGCTAATCCCTGGTCCAGGATTGAATTATTCCAGATATGGGGTCATTTTGAAGGGCTACGTAAATCACAGAGGGGATGTTGTTGAGAAAATAGACGAGGCGGAAGTAAAGAGAGTGCTTGAAAATTCGGCATTCCAAAACGTTGCTATCGCTTCAAAGTTCTCAGTTAGAAACCCTGTGCTTGAAGAAGAAGTAAAGAAGATTGTTAAGGAGAAAGTCGATGAGAAAAGGATTGCGCTTAGCTACTTTGTAGGTGGTCTGAATTACGCTGCGAGAATAAACACAACGGTTATCAATGCAAAGATAAAGGAAACGGTATGGAATCTCAACAAGGAACTGAAAAATTGTATCAAGGAATTTTACTATCTCCGGGGCGATGGTTCGATATCAACTCCGGAATCAGTTGTTGAGAATCCAGCGCAGCTTTACAACTCGAATGCTCTCGCATCTGTTTTTGGTGCGATTTTTCTCACTAAGGAAAAAGATGGGGTCGTCGTAAACATTGGTGGTCTCTCAACAAATCTAATTCCTATTGAAGACGGAAAGCCAAAAATAGTGGATGGGATTGAAGTTATGGGTAGAAAAACACTGATAAGATGTGTGGATTCGATAGCAATACCTTTTGGTGGTAACTCGCTGATTGAAAACGATAGACTTGAACCCGAAAGCTGTAAACCGATAGCTTTTGGTGGGGAGCATTTTACATTGACGGATGCAATAAATTGCTTAGGTCATGAAATTGGAAACTGGAAAACCTCAAGAGAAATTGGGGCGAAGATCGATTTCGACGTTGCAGTTGAACAATTCATTTCAGTCGTTGCTGACAATTTGAGGCAAATTGAAGCTAAGAAAATAATAGGCGCAGGTTTTCTTGCCCCCTATCTTGTTCCCGAAATTGCAAAGAGAGCAAAGACCAGTTTTATAATTCCAAAATATTGCGAAGCCATCAGAGCTATTGGCAGCGCTGTAGCAAGGGTAAGTCTTGTTATGCATGCGAGATTTGATACAGAAAAGGGGATTGCAATCTACAATGGTGCGTTCGAGAAATGCCCATTCAGAATTGGAAGTATTCCGACAGAGGATGAAATCATAGATACTGCAAGGAAAAAGATTGTTGAAATTGCGAAAAAGTTTGGGGCTGACGAGGAAATAGGGGAAGTAAAAGTTCTGGATTTTAGCTCATTCACGGTTGTGAAGGGAAATATGAAAAGGGGTATGATTGCAGACATAACGCTCCAGATAGAGCCAGGGATAAGATGGAAACAGACGAATTTCTAAAAGCGATAGAAGAACTGAAGGAGAAATCGAGAGAAGGATGGGTTATAGTTGTTGAGGGTATCAAAGATGAAATAGCCCTTAGAGAAATTGGTATTGAGGGGGAAATTATAACCTTTTCCGGATTTTTAAGTACGGCTGAAAAAGTGAAGGACAAAAATGTCATAATCTTAACAGATTACGATTCAAAGGGCTTTGAAATCGAAAAAGGGCTTTTGAAAATTTTGCTAAGCTATGGAAATGTGGCAAATGTTGAGCTTAAGAGGAGGATTTTTTCCCAAGTGAAAAAGGAAATAACAAAAGTTGAGGAAATTCATCGCTACTTGGTGAGGAATTGTTATGAGGTATGAGGAAGTTGTGAAAGTTGTTGAGGAAATGATAAAAAAAGCACATACCGAATTACCCCCAGACATTATTAGAGCACTTGAAAAGGCTTATAAAAACGAAGAAAATGAGATAGCGAGGAAAAATCTGGAAATAATCCTTGAAAATATCGAAATTGCAAAAAGAAATCGTGTTCCAATCTGCCAAGACACTGGCATTCCTATTTTCTTTGTTGAACTCGGGAGAGAACTGCAATTGGATTTTAGTTTGAAAAGCGCAATTGCTGAAGCTGTTAGAAAATGCACACCTTCAATTTTGCGTCCAAATGCTGTCCATCCGATTACAAGAAAGAATTCTGGGGACAACACAGGCATTGGGGTTCCGATAGTTAACATCGAAATCGTTGATGGAGATAGGCTAAGAATTATCTATATGCCAAAAGGGGCTGGAAGTGAGAATGTATCAGCGCAAAAAATGCTACTTCCAACTGAAGTTGGCAAGATTAAGGAATTTGTTGTTGAAACAATTGCGAGGGCAATGGGACTTCCATGTCCGCCGGTAATAATTGGACTTGGTATTGGGGGCAGCTTTGATGTTTCAGCAAAGCTTGCAAAGAAAGCCCTGCTCAGAAGTGTTGAAACAATGAACGACTTCGAACTCGAAATTCTCGACTCCGTGAATTCACTTGAAATAGGCCCAATGGGTCTTGGGGGAAGAACGACAGCTTTAGCAGTTCTTTCTGAAATAAATTACTGTCACACCGCATCTTTGCCTGTTGCAGTAAATATTCAATGTTGGGCAAATCGGAGATCAGAGGTGGTTTTGTGAGGGCTCCGGTAGGGGAAGAAATTCTAAAGCTGAAGGTGGGAGAAATAATCTATGTGGATGGAGAAATAATAACTGCAAGAGATAAAGCACATGCAAGAGCTGTTGAAATGATCGAAAAAGGCATTCAGCTACCTTTCAGCTTTAATAGATCAATTGTTTACCACTGTGGACCCATAGTAAGTGAGGGTAAAGTAATTTCTGCAGGTCCAACGACTTCGGACAGATTGAGCGCATTTATTCCAAAAATAATGGAAAAAGTCGAATATATGGTAATGATCGGAAAAGGAGGTGTTAGCACCCAGGCAATTGACTCTATGAAGGGAAAAGCTGTTTATCTTGCGTTTACAGGTGGAGCAGGAGCAATTTCTGCGAGCAAAATAAAGGAGATAAAAGGTGTTTACTGGGAAGATCTTGGAATGGCTGAAGCTGTTTGGGTTTTGAGAGTTGAAAAATTTGGCCCTTGTATTGTTGCAATTGATTCAAAGGGGAGAAATATTTACGAAGATATAAGGAAAAGGCTGAGAGAAAAGCTCAGGACATGATTCTATACATTTTTGGGCACTGCATAGAGAGTGCTGTGAAGAGAAGATATGAACAGCTTGTATTTGAGCTCCTTAGAGAAGAGAATGAGGAAAAGGAAAAAGAACTCCAATTTTTACTTGAGTTTATGAAAAAGGCGGATTTTGCAAAACTTCGAAGCCAAGGCTTTGATGGGAGCACGGAAATGTTTGTGGAAATAAAAAAAGAGGGTGATGAGTTTGTTGTTAAAAGATTAAGTTAGTCTGTAAGCGTAAACGGGCGTTTTTGCAACGTTGTTCGAATTGTCGATGACTGCGGCGTAGAAATGCAAAATATTGGAAACGGTTAGCTTTCCAACATAAACTTCTTCGTTAAATCCATAGCCTCCCATTGGTTCGATAAAATATCTTCTTCCGAGATCCATGTCTTTGTATTCCCACTTGGAGTTCTCGCTGTAAACAAGCATTGCTCTATGAATTGCACTTCCAGTATCCTTTGTGGTTAAAGAAACCGTTACTTCGTTGCCATGGGTTGTTACACTAATATTTAGGATTTCAGGGCTTATTTTGTCACTCAACTTCCAAAGAACGTGTTTTTCTCTGCTTTTAGAGAAAAGAACGAAAATTTCCCCATTTGAAACGGCAATGGTGGGCATAAAAACCTCCTCGCCCTCTTCTTTGATCTCATGAATAACTTCTTTTCCGCGCCACAGGAAGTAAACTTTTCCGTATTTTTCTGTTTTTACGGGTAAAAGAACAACTTCATCCGATACAACTGGAAATCCTGGAATTTCATCATCTTCAAGCTTAAAATTGCCGAGCAAGTTGCCATCAAAGCCTACTAACTGGAGTTCAAATGGCTTTGAACCAAAAACTCTGGGAATGAACAACGCAACGTTGCTTGCCGAGATAAATGGATTGCTTTTTAGATCTTCTCCTGTTTTGAAATCTTTTTCCCAGAGCTTTGTGCCATCTTTACTGAAAGCAGTTACATAGCCATAGGAGGAAACTATCAAAAGACCATTTTTGTAGATTGGAGTCGAAAAGCTTCTTTCAATCTTCCAAAGCAATTTCCCGGTTTCGTCAAATGCATATAGGTAGTCTGCAGAAACAAAAAGGATACCGTCTCCAAAAGCAAAACCCTTAACAGTTCCGGCAACTTTCTGACTCCAAAGCTTTGTGCCGTTTTCTTCAAAGCACATAACAAATGGATCAAGGTAATCCGTTCCAAAGCAAACGATTTTGCTAACTATTAAAGCGCTGACACTACCAGCGATGTTTATCTCCTTCTCCCATACAACTCTCCCTTTTTCTTTATCGAGTGCGAGGAGCGAAATCCCCTTTTCAGCTGAAGTTGTGCCTATGTAGAGATAATTTCCAAGTCCGTAAGCCTTTATTCGTTTTTTGTAATTCTCGTAAACGTCAAACGTCCATAATTGCTTTCCATCGAGAGTATAAGCATATACGCGCCAACCATCTACAATGTAAATGAAATCCTCAACTAAAGGTGTTGAAAGACCATCAAAATTTGCCGAGATGTTTATAATGAAATCTAATTCTGGTTTTCTTGGAATTTGGGGTGTGTAAAAGTCATTTCTCTCGCTACCCTTTGGCAGTTTCCAAGGAGTTAGCTTCAACAAGTAATCTTTTGGAATCTCTTCAGCGATCTTTGTTGGCGATATCTCTTCCAGCTCCCCTCTTTTCGAAACTGTAGTTGTAGGTGTTGGAGTCGTGGTTTTTAACGGGGTTTGTGTTGGAGTTGCAGTTGGGACGGTTACAGGAGTAGTTTGTTTTCTCTCTTCTACACATCCCGAAAGAAAGATTAAAAGCGCTGCAAGGAGTATCAACCACTTCATGTGTTAAGTTTGATGTTAGCATAAAAAACTTTTCAAAATCTGGAAATTTTAATTTAGCCAATGTGGAATTGTTTTTTATGAGAGAAATCCTCATCATTGGCGCGGGAGCGACTGGATTAAAGTGCGCAGTTAGAGCGAGAAGGAGAGATGAGAATGCAAAGATAACTGTGGTTGATGCAGAAAAAGTCATCTCTTTCGGGAGATGCGGTTTGCCTTTCTTTGTTTCTGGGCAAATCCATGAAATCGATGAGCTTAGAAAAACGAGCTACGGTGTTTTGAGGGATGAGGAATATTTTAAAAAGGTGTTTGAAATCGAAGTTCTTACGAAAACACGTGCAATTTCGATTGATAGAAGGAGAAAAGTGGTCAGAGTGTCAAGAAAAGGCAAAGAAGACGAGTTAAACTATGAATACCTTGTTCTGGCAACGGGTGCAAGTCCTGTAAGAATTTTTGGTGGAGACGAGCGAATTTTAACTTTTTTCTATCCAGAAGATGCTGAGAAAGTCGTTGAACTCTGGGAAAACGGAGCCGAGAGGGCAGCTGTGATTGGTAGTGGATTTATAGGCTTAGAAGTTTGTGAAGCTCTTAGATTGCTTGAAATGGACGTCACATTGATTGAGCTGCAGAATCAAGTTGCACCTATGTTCGATGTGGAAATTGCTAACTTCATCGAGTCTCATTTAAGAGAAAAGGGAATAAAAGTTCTGCTCTCAAAGAGGGTTAGGGAAATAGTTCCAAAGGAAAAGCTGAAGGTTGTTGCGGATGAAGAGATTGAGGTTGATTTGGTTATACAAGCAATTGGTGTGAAGCCAAACGTTGAGCTTGCAAGAAATTCTGAAATCGAGATTGGCGAGACTGGGGCAATAAAAGTTAATGAGTTTTTACAAACAAGTGACAAAAGTATTTTTGCGGGTGGAGATTGTGTTGAAAACTTTCATTTGGTCAGCGGTAAAAAAGTTCTTGCACCATTTGGGAGTGTTGCAAACAAACACGGCAGAATAATTGGTGACAATGTAACTGGTGGCAAATCAAAATTCCCTGGAATCGTTGGAACTTCCATTTTCAAGGTTTTTGATCTTACAGTCGCAAAAACCGGTTTAAGCGAAAAAGAAGCAAAAGAATGTGGTTTTAAACCATATTCAGTCCTTCTATCAGCTTTCGACAAATCCCATTACTATCCAAAAGCTTCGAATATGCGGATAAAGCTTGTGGTTAATAAGGATGAAAAATTGCTTGGGGCGCAGATTGTGGGCTCAAATGGTGTGGACAGGAGAATAGACGTTTTTGCAACCGCAATTTATGCAAAGATGAGCATAGAAGACATCTCAAATCTCGATTTAGCCTACTCCCCTCCCTACGCCCCAGCAATAGATCCAGTTATAACCTCTGCACACGTTGCGATGAACAAAAGAGATGGTCTCTTAGACTCAACAAGAGAACTTAAAGGACTCGTGATTGATGTGAGGAATGAGGATGAGGTAAAAAGAAAACCATTGAACTTTGCCAGAAATCTTCCCCTTTCAGAGCTGAGGGAGAGAGCTGAAGAGCTACCAAAAGACATGGAAATAACCACGATATGTTCCATAGGTGTAAGAGCTTATTTAGCTTCAAGAATTCTGAAATCGATGGGCTACAAGGCAAAGGCTTTTGAAGGAGGCATCGCCTTTCTTTAGAATTTCATTCCACTTATTTTCTCTATCTCATCCTTCATTTTTATTGCCCTTTCCCTCGTAGCTTTTGTAAACCATCTCAGCCCGGGATTTGATGCATCGATTGCATCCAGACGTTTTAGAAAACTCTCAAAGTCCCGGATTTTTGATCCAAAGGTTAAGTTGTCCGCAAAACTCACAACTTTTTCTTCAGGCGTTTCAGGCATATAATCTCTTTCGGGCAACCCAAGTTTTTTTGCCTCCTCCGCAGTGATTCCAGCACTGAAGTGTCTTGCTGCAATTTTTACAATTTTCTCATCCATTCTTTCATTTTTGAGGATCTCCTCAGACTTTAGGAAGTGTTTAAAAGCATCATGGGTTATCGCCCTGCCTATGTCGTGAAGCAAAGCACCAAGAAAAATCGTTTCTTTGTCTAAAGTTATTCCATTTCTTTCTGCATTTTCAGCAATTTTCAGCGCAAGCTCAGCAACTTTTTTACAGTGCTCTCTAACGTTCTCCTCGAGCCCGTATTTTTCCCATATACGGAAAACTATTTCAGGGATTTGCATCAAGAATCACGAGTTTCTTGAAGTGCTCCGGTACAAAATCCTTTGCATCGATCCGAAGTGCTTTACAGAAGTTGTAAACCATTATGTAGCCGGCAAGATGGAATGGCGACTCTTTAAGCTCAATATCGCGCTCCATACTTGCCAAGCACGGATAAGCGCACTGATGTTGATGCACTTCCTTGTAAAGGTCTTCCACTTTTTCAATCAGAAAGCCCCGCATCTTTTTCGCAACGTAATATGCTGAACCACATGGATCACTTTTCAGAACTTCTAAATTCACAATCGCGCTATTTTCGACTTCAGCTTCAAAACAAGGTCGACCAATTGCGAAGTCTTGGCAAAACTTCTCTATCAATTTTCCATTTGGCAACAAAGAGCAGAAGGGCTTTGGAGATAAAAACTCAATCCCTTGCTCAGCGCACATCTTGGAAATCTGGTTTCTTAAGCCAGTAGGGCACCATTTCTGATCGCATGCGGGAATTAAAAGCGCCTTGAAGTCACCGAGATCCGGTAAGGAAATTATTAAATCGGGATGAACGTTTATTGCAACGAGAACGTCACAGGAGAATTGAGGAACAAATTCTCTGGGATTTTCAACATAAAGACCAAGTGAAGAAGGTTCGGGAATCTTTAATGCGAATTCAATTTTTGATGAAAAGTCGTAATCTTTACAGTAGTCGCATAAATCTATCCCGCACGCACCAAATCTTGCACAAAGCCTTGGAAAAGCAATATTGCAGAGAAATCTTTCTCCAAATTTACCGCTGTGGATTACTCCAAGATGCATCAAAAATAAAAAAATTTAATATTTCCAATCAATGACTTGCATGTATGGAACCTTTTCAAATGTCCACTTACCAGTTTTTGCATCGTATTTGCTGCAAAGGAAGTTCTTCCACTCCTTGTCGTTGATCTCTGGGTAATCTGTTCTGTAGTAGTATCCCGGCCATCTTGTTTCTTTTCTTTCGAGAATGTGCCTCACGTGCGCCTCAGCACTCCATGTTCTGTGCACGAGTTCCCAAGCTCGCATCAGTTCGTGGAGATCTCTTGCGGCAAGCTTATCGAGGTCCTCCTTCAAGAACTGGAGCAGTTCAAGCGCTCTCTGGAGCAATTTCTCGTTCGTCTTGTACATCGTTGCAATTCCAGCGGCGTATTCGTCCATGATCTTCTGGAGCCTTACGAGACCCTGCCATGGCAATATGTAGTTCGGGTTCACAGTTTCGTCGGTTGAAAGCTTCTGGTTCTCCATGAAGGTTACCATTGGCTGGAACACTTTCTTCTTGAACTCCTCCGCTTCCTTCATGTCTGGCGCAACGTCTGGCTTTTGCTCAATGACGTACTTAACAGCAGCTTTCGCAGCAATTCTTCCTTCGGTGAACGATCCGCTCGAGAACTTGTGCGGATTCGCTCCAGCGCAGTCACCAACTGCGAACAGCCCTTTAACAGTGGTCATTCTGTTGTATCTCAGCGGGAAGAACTTCGCATACTCCTCTGGCATTAAATCGCTTGGTCCGCAGACCCAGAATCCGGCTTCACCGCTGTGTGAACCCATAATGTATGGCTCCGCAGGCATTGCTTCGCTCGGCATATCTTGAGGATCGATGTTCTGTGCTGCCCACAGCAAAGCCTGGCTTATGGTCATGTCGAGGAAGTCTTCGAAAGCTTCATCGTAGATGTGCTTCAGCTTCTTCTTGTCCCCTCCTGCCAATTCAGCCATCGCCTGCTCGGTGTGCATGTATATCGGATGCTTTCCTTCCATGATCTCAAGCATAACCTGATGATTCCTCAGTGGCGTTGGTGTGGGTGTTGCAAGCCCATATGGCTTGTATTTCTCAAGCTCAGCCTTTCTCGTTACAATGTATTCTTCGCCATAGGCGTTCTTCGCCTTGCACTTGAAGAACAGGAACCACGCCCCTACTGGGCCATAGCCATCTTTGAACCTGAACGGGATAAAGCGATGTTCGAACTGCGTGAGCATTGCTCCCGCCCAGATACCCATTGCATAACCGCTTCCAGTATCGAAGATCGCATACCATGTCCTCCCAGCAGCTTCACCAACACTCCTTGGTCTAAACAAGAGCGTTGCGCCACCAGTTGCCAAGATCACTGCTTTTGCCTTGAATATGTAATACTTCGGCTCTCTAACGCTGAATCCAACCGCTCCTGCAACTCTGTTCGGATCTTTTGTATCCATAAGAAGCTTCACAATAAAGATCCTCTCGTAAACGTTCTTCTCGCCAACAGCCATCTTTGCTGCTTCCGCAATAATTGGTTTGTAACTTTCGCCATGGATCATTATCTGCCATTGTCCCTCACGAACGTACTTGCCCTGCGGGGTCTTCCAGATTGGCAATCCCCATTTCTCGAATAGATGCACAGTTCCATCTACGTGTCTCGCATAGTCTGCGACGAGATCTTCTCTCGCCAATCCCATCATGTCCAGCGTTACGTATCGAACGTAATCCTCGACCGTGTTCTGTCTTTCGCTCCTTCCCGTGAGATCGAGGTAGGTGTTTATGGCAGACAAACCTTGCGCAACTGCGCCACTTCTTTCAATCGCAGCCTTTTCAACGAGCTTAACCTTAAGCCCAGCAAGCTTTGCCCAGTAAGCTGCCTCGTAAGCAGCTCCGCATCCAGAGAAACCGCCGCCGATGACCAAAACATCTGTCTCTACAACTTCTGTCTTTACATCTTCAGGCTTATAAAGCTCGTATTTCTTTGGAACGTATACCATTTAAACCACCTCACGCCTTCTTCTTCGGCTTATAAAGTTCGTTCAGCCCAAGAATTTGCGGCTCACCAGCAAGCAATTCAGTCTTTAAAGCATCCATCGTGGGCTCTGGAAATCCTTCGAACGGCTTTATCGAGCCCCAAGGCGTAGATCTTATCGGGAACTTGAAGCGCAAAACCTTTCCATTTCTGTACTTCACAGTCCACATTATGTCGCCCGTTCCGCGCATTGGTACGCAGCTCGCACCAAGGGGTGTGTAGTCCACGTAACCCCTTACGTCAATCGCTCCTTGCGGGCACATCTTAACGCAACTGTAGCACTCCCAGCACATGTCTGGTTCGCGGTTGTAGGCCTTCATCTTCTCCTTGTCCAAAACCATCAGGTCGTTCGGGCAAATGTATTGGCACGCAGTTCTCTCTAACGCCTTACAGCCGTCGCATTTATCCGGGTTTACA